>NZ_FNYM01000003.1:0-477581 GCF_900108985.1 Achromobacter sp. NFACC18-2
AGCGGGCAGGGAGACTTGATGGATTCCGGTGCCGTGTCCCGGCCATTCGTTGGAGGCGAGGCAGGCGGCGTAGGTGGTGAGGTCGCGGCGGACCTGCTGCGCGCCCTGGTGCTTGCTGGCGGCGTCCAGCATCACGGCGCTGGCCGCATAGGGCCATTCCGTCTCGACCGCCACGAACACGAACGCCAGCACGTCCAAGCCGCTGGCGCGCGCGAAACCGTCGCTGTAAAAGGCGTCCTGCACGTGGTAGCGCTTGCGGGCGATCTGGCGGGCGAACTCGGCCGGGCTTGCGTCGCTGTAGGTCTTGACGTCCAGCAGGATCACGCCGTTGTCGCCGGCCGGATGTACCCAGTCAGGACGGCAGCGGCACAACACGCCGGTATCGGGGTCGATCCAGTAGGCGGACACCTCCGGGCGGCCGGCGGCCAGCGCCTCGGCCACGTCCGGCAGCCGGCGCACGCTTTCGGCCTGACGCAACGCCGTCTCGCGCTGCTCGTGCGTGATGATGATTCGGCCCTGGCTCTTCTGATTCCATTCGGCCCACCACTTCTGGCGCGCAAGGCTGCTCTCGCTGGGGTTCTTCGCGTTCAGCATGGCCTCGGTCGGCCGATCCGGCGCGTCAGCGGGCAGCACGGCATAGCGCTTGTCGAACTCGGCCGGCTCAAGAATGGCGCAGTGCGCAAGCTGGCCTTCCAACTGGCCGGCGCGTTCCTTCTCGGGCGGCCGGGCCGGATCCAGGTGCAGGGCGTAGAACGTGGCCGGCGAGCGCGCCACGTGATCCAGGCCTGTCTTGCTGATGCCCGGGCCACGGTGATAGGCCTCGATGTCCTGGCCGTCGATCGTGCGCGGCGCGTCGATCAGGCTCACGGCTTCGGTGATGGCGTTCATCCGTACACCCGCGTGCGCTCGTGCAACTCGTTGAGGGCTTGCAGACGCTGCTTGTCGCAGGCCGCCAGGGCTTGTTCCAGACGCTCGATTTCCTGGCGGGCGATGTCGCCGGAAGCCTTCGCCACGTCGCGGCGGGCCTTGTCCAGACCGCGCCAGGGCGTAGCGCTGGCCGTGCACAGAATGCCGCCGCAGGAGCCGTCCTCGGTCATGCCGTCGACCAGTTGCTGGCCGACCATCGTGATGACCTCGTCGTCACAGGCCAGGATGGTGATCGCGTCGCGCTTCTGCTCGCCGGTGAGCTGGCCGATGGCGTCGATCAGCGAGAAATGCAGGCGGCCGTCTTTCAGTTCGATGTTCATGTCAGTCCTTCGCGGCGACTGCGGTCTTGCCGCAGCCTTCGCAGGCGGTGAGGGTGGATTGGGCTTGCTCGTCGCGCTGCTGGCGGTCGCCGTAGCCGAAGAGCAGGGCGGTCAGCACGGCGGCGACGATGAATGCGGACAGGCGGGCGTCGCGGTCGCGCAGGAGGCGGATCATTGGGCACCTCGGGCGGCGAGCAGGCGCGATCGGATCTCGTCGGCGTCTTCCTTGGCGGTCAGCACCAATCCGCGTTTGGCGGCTTCAGCCGTCCAATGCTGGTTGACGACAATGCCCGGCTGCATGTAGCTGTCATACGAATACTTGCGCGGTATTTCGGCCACTTCGGGCTGCGATAGCATCGCGTCCCACTTGGCGATAAGGAACGATCCTTTCCCCGCCTCAATCGCAGCGGCCACCAGATCGGCGCGCGGCGCCAGTGCCCAATGTGTGCGCGGCGTCGGCTCCAAAACCTGGGCGCCAGACTCTTCCCAGCCTTCCAGCACCGTGCCGTCGTTGTTGCCATCGCGAACGATGAAGGCGAATTCGCGGCCGTCTATCGTCACCACGCCTTCTGCGCGCACGTTGATGGCGTCTTGGCGGTCGCGCTGGCTGATGGTGATGTGCTCGCGGTGGTACTTGTCGGACTGCGCGGCCTCGCTGATCATCTCCATCACGTCTTGGCGGCGCGCGACCGGGATGTCGCGGTCGAAGGCCTCTTCTACGGTCAGAATTTCGCTCATGCTTCGCTCCACGGATCGAGGCGGACGTGCAGGCGCGAAAAGAAGTCGCCCACACGGCCCAAGGGGTAAGCGGCGATCAGGCCGCACAGGATGAAGAGGGGGAGGGTCATTTGCGCGGCGCCAGTTCGAACGACACATCAAGCTGACGCTCGGGGTCTTCAATCGCGTCGGCCAGCGTCTCCACGTAGTGCGCGCTGGCGCCGTCCATGAACTTGCTGAACAGCTCGCCGATCCGGCCGAACGTGTCGCCGCGGGCGTAGGCCTTGGCGGTTTCCTCGAAGGCCGCGCACAGCGCTTCGTTGCCGATGCTGTCCTCGTAGACCGCGTGGGCGGCCGGCTGGCGGTTCTCAGATGCCACCGCGTAGCGCACGACCTCGTGCTGGCCATCGCGCAGGGCAATGCGGACATCCCAGGCCAGGTCCATGCGCAGCTCTTGCTCGGGCGTCAGCTTGATTTCGGGGCGGGCGTTCATGATCAGTTCCGCCCTTCAAGTTCGGCCTGGCGCGCCATTTCGCTGTAATGCACCAGCGTCGCGAACTTGCGGAACTCATCGGCCCAGGTCGTGCGGATGCGCTTGCGGTTGTTGGCATCGGCCAAGTCCCATGCGGTAGCCAGGGTCTTGATGAACATGTCACCGTTGACGAGCATCGCGCGCACGGTGCGCTCATCAGTCACAGGCGGGTAGGGCAGTTGAACGGGAGCCGGTGCCTTGGCGTTCTTCCAGCTTTCGCCCTTCGCGTAGGCATCCAGCGACTTGTCCGCAGACACCAGCGCGGCCATCGCGGAGCTGATCGCCCCTTCGATATCGCTGCCGTTTTGATGTACCACCGCAACCAGAACGGCGCGGATCGTGTCCTCGGTAAGGTGCTTCATCGTCTTCTCCCGTTTGCTCACCGGGTGGTGAGTGCATGGGAGAAATTAAAGCATTCTTTCTTTTAAAAAACAAGCATGCTTTATTTGGTGGCGAAAAAAAAGCACGCTGTGCGTGCCTCACCTGAGTCGATTTAGCGTCGTCGTCGCTGCGTCTGAGCGTCTTTCAGCCTGGTGTAGACAAACGCAACCGCTGCGAACCCTGGGATCCAAACGACTGACAGGAACATTCGCTGCCAGTCTACGGGCATCCCGACGCCAGCAAAGTAGACCGCGACCATGCACACAAGTCCGGTGACTGCAGCCGCAATTACGGGCAGTCGGCTTGCTCTATTGATTGGTGCCACTATTTTTTCCCCTTGCAAGGAAACGCCTTGATATACGCCACAGCGAGCAACGTAGAGCCAGGCATATGCCTATCGTTGGGATTGTCTACCAAGTATTTGACGAAGATATCCTTAGACTGACCCAGGGTCACCCCTTGAGGGACACAGTAAAACAACTGCGATTGAGTCATCAACTGCTGAAGGTCCATCCCGTCTCGCACGCCCCTGATGTAACTCATGCACGTTACGTTTTCAGTTGGGACCTTTGATTGGCAAAGAGGCAGGAGGTAATTGCCCGAGAACATGTCAACCGCGTGGGCAGGGAAAGTAGCAAGAGCGCCCGCGATGGATGCTGCCAAGAAAAACCGCTTAACCATCGGTACAAACCTCCTCACGGGACCAAACAAGTTTTATCCAATCCGGCCTAAGCGGCGCGAGGGGCGCCAGGGCTTTTTAGGCCGACAGTTTCCTTCAAGACGCCTTCCGCGAAGCCTTCCACGCGGCCCTTCTGGGCGTCGCTCAATGCGTTCCATTGCTCAACCGTGACGGCCGTGAATGGCCACGGGGCAGAGGATGCCTGAAGCGGTTGCTCATCGCCAGTGGCCAGCCAGTACGGATTCACCCCGAGGTACCGCGCCGCGCGTTCCGAATTTTCGGCGGTAAGGGCCTTCGTCTTGCCCATGATCACCTGGCCGATGGCCTGAACGCTCACAGAAATTGCGGCTGCTAGTTCCTGACGCTCACGCCCGGCAAGGCGTAGCGCTTCGGACAATCGGGATCCGTACGTGCTTTTCATGGGCGCAAGCGTACTTTCATTCGGACAAAGCATGGTTGCTCCGGAAATTAAAGAATGCTTTAATGCACGCATGAAGAAAACCGAAGCTACCCGACTGCTTGGCGGCACTACCGCGGCCGCCGCCCAAGCAATGGGCATTACGCCGCAAGCCTATTACCAGTGGCCCGACGAGCTGCCCCCGCGGCTCCAGGACCGCGTGGTCGCCGCCATCGCGCGAAAACATCTCCCGGCCGAGCTGCTGGGCGATGCCACGCCGGCGCAGGAGGCTGCATAGATGGACGCCGCCGAAAAGACCACGGAAGAACGCGTGGCCGACCTTGAAACCCTTGTGAAAGCCATCCTTAGCCTGGCGGTGTTTGGCGCTGCTGCTGCTGTAGGTGATGACCTGCCGCAGGCGCTGCACAAAATGGCTGATGCAACCCCAGGAATGCCGGAGTCGGTTCGATCGGCGTTGCACGCCATTGCAGCCGCTATGAAAGGCGGGGGGAGTAGCGGTGATGTCCATTCCTGAATCTTCCGCCGTCGTATCCGCACGCGCACGCAGGATCGAACAGATCATCCTGCAACGCCTTGCGAGCGTGGGACACGCGCATGCAGCCGCATGCGTAGGGCTCGATGAGTCTGCGATCAGCCGGTGGAAGGACAAGAAGACAGACGGCCGGCCGGGTGAGATTGAGCGCATGGCGCTGTTCCTCGCGTCGCTGAGCCTGAAGGCGACCCCACAGGAATACAAGTGCTACGACGAGGCTACCTTGGCCGCGATGCTGACCTTTGCAAAGCAGCGCATGGACCAGATCCAGGGCGTCGGGCACCTCGCTTTCGAGGACGACGAGTAATGGCAAGCGCAACCCGACGCAGGACCGGCCCTGTCTGCTTGCTGGCGGTGCAGCTCTGCAAGAACCCCGATTTCCTGGCCTTCTGTAGCGCCCGCAGCGCTGACGAAGCCGCCGACTACATCCGCCGCGTGTGCCATGTTGGGTCGCGTGCCGAGCTTGATCACAACCCCGATGCGGCCCATGCGTTCCATGAACTGGTGCGCAAGCCTTTCGCTTACAGGAGGGCGTGATCGTGGCCCGAATCCGTACCGTAAAACCTGAGTTCTGGACCAGCGAACAGGTCATGAACTGCTCGCCGACTGCTCGCCTCCTGTTCATCGGGCTGTGGAACTTCTGCGACGACGCCGGCAATCACGTTGCCAGCCCGAAGACCATCAAGGCCAATGTCTTCCCCGGTGACGATATTTCGTCGGCAGATGTTCAGCGACTACTCGACGAGCTGTCGTCGAATGAACTAATCGCCTATTACTCCCATGAAAACAAGGACTTCTTGCACGTAACCGGCTGGCATCACCAGAAAATAGACAAGCCAACGTACAAGCATCCAGCCTTTTCCGCAGAGAAATTGCCCCCCCCTCGTCGAACGCTCGCCGACTCCTCACCCCCGGAATGGAATGGAATGGAAGGGAATGGAATAGGAAGGGAAGATATCTCTCCAACACCGTCTCAAGAGCAAACAGCGCACGAGAGCGATTTTCCGGCTGAAGCTGGATACCTGCCCAACCCCACGCCCTACGGTGCCATGGCAAAGCTGCTGCGCGCCAAGGGCATCGATGTCGCACCAGGCCGTCCCGACTTCCGCGAATGGGTCGAAAAAGGCCTGACCGAGGACGAAGCCCTGGCCGCCGTCGATGCTGCGCGCCAAGCCAAGCCCGCCCCGGAGCCGATCCCCTGGCCGTACCTGGCCAAGGTGCTGACGACCATGCGCACTGCCGCCGACAGCGTGCCGGACAAGCCGAAGCAGGGCGCCGCACCGAAGCAGGATCAAGACCGCTGGTGGATGTCGAACGGCGGTATCGATCGCAAGGGACGTGAAATCGGACTCTTTGCCCGTGGTGGCGAGGACTATCCGGCGTTCAAAGACCGCATCTTCGAAGCCCTGCGCCAGCGTGGCGCACAGGAGCAAGCCGCATGAGCTACGCCAACGATGCCGCCCTAGTCTCGGGTCAAGCCCCCGCCCACAATCCGCGCATGTGCTGCGTCCGTGGCTGCATGCTGCCCGGCTCGCTGTCCGACAGCACCACCGGGTCAAGCGACTGGTTTTGCCATCTGCACCACGGCGTGCCCTACGCAGAGCAGGCCGGCATCACCACCCGCATGCACAACCGGCGCAGCCTGTTCATCCTGGCCGGTCGCCTGAAAAACGCCTATCCCGGCCAGCCCGTGCCGAAGGACGTTCTGGCATGGCTGCGCAGTCACAACCGCGACGACTTCGCCGACGCCTACGTCAAATCCAACCGCAAGACCGCCCAATCCCTGGGCGACGCCATGCTGCGTACGCTGGTCGCCGAATGCGCCACGCCGCAAGCTCGACTTACCGACCCTGACCAAAAATCCAAGGCCGCCCGCGAAAGCTGGCACAAGGCCGTTGACCTCGTGGGTGACCTCGCATGAACGATCTTTCTTTGCCCGACCTGGAAGCGTATGAACCCTTTGCGGGCACTGCGCACTCGCCGTCTGTCGCGCGCGCGCACGTTTCGGCGAGCTACACGCTGACCCTGCCGTACCCGATCAGCGCGAACCGCTACTGGGCCAGCCGGACGGTCACGCCCCGCGGCGGCAAGTCGTTCACGACCACCTACGTGACGCCCGAGGCGAAGGCCTACAAGGCGCAGGTGCAAAAGCTGGCCCTGGTCGCTGGCGTGCGCAAGCCCATCGCGGGTCGAGTGCGTGTCGAGCTGACGCTTTACCCCAACCGGCCCCAGGACTGGAAGACGCGCATGCGCAAAGCCGGCGCGGCATGGGACGACACGGTGCAATGCCTGGACCTGGACAACGCGCAAAAGGTCGTGCTGGACAGCCTGAAGGACGTGGTTTTCCAGGACGACGCATGGGTCTGGGAGATCCAGGCCCGCCGCGCTGAGCCCGACGAATTCGGCGCGCGGCTGATGGCGGTGGTCACGCCGCTGGTCGTAGCCCAGCCGCAAACCGACCTGTTCGGAGCCGTCGCACAGGAGCGCGCAGCATGACCTGGTGGCAGATCATCCTGGCCGCGCTGGCCTTCATCGCCCTGTGCCTGTTTCTGGCGATCTGGGCGAAAGCATCGGCATACCGGCGCGACGCCGAAGAACACGGGGACCACGATGCCTAGAAGCCCTGACGAAATCATCGCCGCCAGCAAGGCGCGCACCCAGGCATCCACGAAGCTGCGCCGCATGGGCTACCGCTTCGCCAAGAAGGCCGCGACCGAGGCCGAAGCCGTGGCCGCCATCCACCGCATCACCGGCTGGCCGCTGCCGGAGCGTGGGGCGACCATCGAATACCTGCAGCGCTTCGCCAGCATGCCCGAGGGCGTGCCCGCGCCCAGCCGCCAGCATGACGCCCTGCACGCGCCGGAATACCAGCCCGACCGCTGGATCCGCGCTGCTGCCGCCCGCGCCGCGCAAGCCCAGCGGCCACTGGTTCACGCCGTCAGCCGCATCGAGAACCGGGGAGGGACCGAAGCATGACGCCCATCACGCCCGCGCCGCCCGTCGACTGGAACAGGGTGTTCCTGGTGCTTCGCGGGGAGGGGTACACGCTGTACGACGTGTCGAACTTCGTCAGCATCCCGCGCGCCACTTTGCAGGGCTGGATGAACGGCGCCGAGCCCCGGCACCAGGACGGAGAGACGGTCATCCGCTTCTGGTCTGAGGCCACGCAGTTACCCCGTGAGTCCTTGCCCGTGCGGCATCCGGCCGATTTCGTCAGCCGTCTGGCCGAGTCCAGGCAATAAAAGACGGGATTCCGTCCACACCCCAGCAACACAATCGGCTCCGATCTTCCCCCAAGACGGAGCCGAGCATGTCCAAGCGCAATCACCAGGTCCAGACCCCGGGCGAGACGCCCACCACGGTGCCCGACGGCGACCAGGTCGAAACCCAAGCCACCGACACGACCACCCCCGCCGAGCCTGCTGCTGACCAAGCGCCCGCGCCTGCCGAGAAGCCGGCCGAGCCGCCCAAGGCCACCGCGAAGAAGCCGGCCGAGCGCCCGGACTACGCCAAGATGCGCGCCGCCGACATCGACCCCGACGCGATCACCGCACCAGTGCTGTCTCTGGACGGCTGGGTCATCCCCACGCCCAAGCCGGCGACGAAGGTCTGACCATGTGCGGCAGCTTCGTCAAAAAAGTCCTGGACCCGGCAGGGCTAAACAAGCGCTGGGATGACCCTGTCGACACGCCCAGTACCACGGCGGTCGATCCGGAAGCCGAGCGCAAGAAGGCCGAGAACGAAGCGGCCGCCGCAGCCAACGCCAAGGCCGCCGAACAATCCCGCCAACGCCGCGCCGGCAGTCTTTTGGCTTCCGGAGGCACCGGTGGACAAGCTCAAACCTCGTCCGTCCTGGCCTACGGCAAGAACCGTCTCGGGGAGTAGCACACCGTGCCGCACGACGATCTGGCAGTCTCGATCATTCGACGCCAAGGCGAGCTACGGGGCCTGCGCTCCGACAAGGAAGACGTGTGGCGCCAGTGCGGCGACTTCAGCTTCCCCATCCGGTCGCAGGGCTTCTACGGCGAGCGCGAGGAACTGAGCGGCACGCAGACCAAGCAGGCCGAGTTGTACGACTCCACCGCCACGGACGCCGCGCGCATCCTGGCGTCTAGCACCCAGACTGGCAGTACGCCGGCGAACACGCGCTGGTTTGGCCTGGTGGTGCAGGACCAGGAAGACAACGAGCGCCAGTGGCTGGACGAGTCCGCCGAGCGTCTGTGGACGCAGATCCACGCCAGCAACTTCGATGCCGAGTCCATGGATGGCCTGCTGGACATGGTCGCCTTCGGCTGGTTCGTCATGTTCGTGACCGACGACCGCGACGAGAGCGGCGGCATCGATGGATTCAAGTTCGAACTGTGGCCCATCGGCAATTGCTACTGCGCGGCGTCCAAGCATGGCGGCCCCATTGACACGGTCTTCCGCCCCTACTGCCTGACCGTCGAGCAGTGCGTGGGCGAATTCGGCCTGGACAAGGTCAGCGACAAGGTGCGCGAGCTGTACATGTCGGAAAAGTACGACGAGAAGGTCAGCTTGATCCACGCGATCTACCCGCGCCGCGAAGGCAAGGAAGGCGCCAAGCGCGCCAAGAACATGCCGTTTGCGTCGGTTTATGTCGACTGCGACGCCAAGACCACGCTGCGCGAATCAGGGTTCCACGAGCAGCCGTTTTTCGCACCGCGCTGGACCCGCGTACCGAATTCCGTCTATGCCGTCGGCCCGATGTTCGATGCGCTGCCGGACGTAAAGACCTTGAACAAGCTGGCCCAGATGGAACTGGCCAACGTGGATATCGCGGTCGCCGGCATGTGGATTGCCGAGGACGACGGCGTCCTGAACCCGCGCACGGTCAAGGTCGGCCCGCGCAAGATCATCGTGGCCAACAGCGTTGACAGCATGAAGCCGCTGACGACCGGTGCTGACTTCAACGTGTCCTTCACCAAGCGCGAACAGCTTGCCGCCCAGATTCGCAAGATCATGATGGCGGACCAACTTCCCCCGATGGAAGGCCAGCCGCGCACGGCTACCGAGTTCTACGCCCGCATCAATCTGATTCGCCAACTGCTGGGCCCGGTGTACGGGCGCATGCAGTCCGAATACCTGAAGCCGCTGATCCAGCGCTGTTTCGGACTGGCCTTCCGTGGCGGCCTGTTCGATCCCCCGCCGCAGTCTCTGGCCGGCCGCCAGTACAGCATCGTGTATCTGTCGCCCATGGCCAAAAGCCAGAAGCTGGAAGAGGTCAGCGCCATCGAAGGCACCTTCGCCGCCGTGGCGCAGCTTGCCGCCGCGAAGCAAGACCCCACCGTCTGGGACAACTACGACGTGGACGAAGGCATGCGCATGGCCGCTGATGGTCGCGGCGTGCCGGCCAAGATCGTGCGCAACGCCGATGACGTCGCCGAGATCCGCAAGGTGCGCGCCGAACAGCAAGAAGCCCAGCAGCAACAGGCCATGCAGCAACAGATCGGCATGGAAGCTGCCAGTGCCGGCATCCAACAAATGGCTCAAGCGCAATGAGCGTCGACCCGAGTGTCTACAAGGAAATCTTCGAGGATGACCGCCGCGGTGCCGCCGTCCTGGAAGACCTGATTCAACGTTTCGCACGGCCGCAGGTGAACAGCGGTGGCATCGATGCCGTTCTCAAGACCTACGAGCGGGGCGGTATGCGCCTGGTGCTGGACTTCATCACGGCCCAGATCAATCGGGCCAACGGCGTGCCCGACGAGAACGCCGAAACTGGAGAGTAAGCAATGTGGAAACGTTCGTACCGAGTGATGCAAGAAGCGGGCGCAGATGGTGGCGGCACCGGGGCCGATGGCTCCGCAGGCAATGACGGCGCCGCAACGCCGCCCGCCGCACCAGCGGCAGCGGCAGCACCTGCAGCGCCGGCAGGCTCGCTGCTGAAGCAAGGCGAAGGCGCCACGGAGGCGCTACCGCAAGAGTTCATACCCGAGAAATTCCGCGTCACCAAGGAAGACGGCGCATTCGACCTGGATGCGTCCGCGCGCAAGTTGGCCGACAACTATGCCAACTTGGAAAAGCGCGTCGGAACCGGTGATCTGCCGCCCAAGGAAGTGGGCGAATACAAGATTGAACCGCCCGAATTTCTGGCCGAGTACAAGGCCGGCGAAGACCCCAGCATGCAGGCGTTCTTGGCTGATGCGCACAAGGCCGGGCTCACGCAGGGCCAGCTTGACGTGGTGATGAAACACCACTTCGAAGGCGCGCAGAAGATGGCCCAGGGCTTCCAGACGCTGGACCAGCAGCAGGCCACCGAGCAGCTGCAGCAGGTCTGGGGCAAGGACGAGAAGGAATTCCGGCGTAACGCTGGCCTCGCGCACGCGGCCACCAGCGCCGCTATCGAACGTGCCGGCCTGACGATGGAGCAGGTGGAACAGGCGGGGCTGGGCAACAACCCGGTGTTCCTGCGAATGATGTCCGCGCTGGGCGCCGAGTTCCAGGAAGACGCTGGCCCCGGCAAGACGTCGTTCCGCTCGTTCGGCGAAGACGACGTGCAGCAGCTCATGCTGTCCGACGCTTACAAGAACCCGCGCCACCCCGAACACGAGAAAGTCAGCGCGCAGGTTCGCGGCTACTACGAACGCAAGCACGGCACTCGGGCAGTCGCCTGACACCCCTCAAAAAGACGGGATTCCGTCTACCTCTCAGCGTGACCATTGCGGGCATTCACCGGCCCGCATGGCGCGCGGACAACCGGTTCTAGCCCTCCCAGTGGTGCGGTAGCCGGCAGCAATGGGCGAACTCAATGGGTCCGGTTTCCGGGCAACCCACAAGGCGAATTGATCAGACCAATCCGTTTTGGAGTTTTCCATGTCGAACACCATCACTGAAGCATTTGTTATCCAGTGGGATACCACGATCCGCCTTCAGGCCCAACAGCTTGATTCCCGCTTTGCTGGCTGCGTGACCGATCGCGGCACGATCACCGGCGAGTCGTTCACCGCCAACCGTCTGGCACCGCTGGACGATATGCCCGCGAACACGGTCCGCCACGGCGACACGGTCTTCTCGGAAGCCACGCATAGCACGCGCGTGGGTCTGATGCAGGACTACTTCCAGGCTCTGCCGGTCGACCGCAACGACGAACCGAAGCTGCTGGCCAACCCGCTGAGCGGCAGCTACATGTCGTCGCTGGTCTCGTCGCACAACCGCAAGAAAGACCAGATCATCTACAACGCGCTGATCGGCAATGCGCAGACCAAGGACGGTTCCCAGATCGCGCTGCCGTCCAGCCAGATCATCACGGCAAGCGCCACGGGTTTCACCAAGGGCAAGCTGCTGACGGCGCGCAAGATGTTCCGCAAGAACGAGGCGGACGCGCACAACGGCGAAGAGCTTTACATCGTCTACACCGCCGAAATGCTGGAAGACATCCTGGCCGACACCACGTTGACCAGCGCCGACTTCCTGGCCGTCAAGATGCTGCAAGACGGCGACGTCTCCGGCAACTGGATGGGCTTCAAGTGGAAGCCGTACGAGGCCGTGCAGATCACGGGCGGCAACACCGCACGCACCGTGGCCTGGGCCAAGAGTGCCATTCACTTCGGCTCCGGCTACGTGGAAGGCACGGCGGGCCGCCGCAAGGACAAGAAGAACCTCATGCAGGTGGACATGGGCGCGTCCCATGGCGCCGTCCGCGTCGAGGAAGAGAAGGTCGTCGCCATCGACTTCACCTTCTAACCCTCGATCCCCTGATCGAAATACCTGGAGAACACCATGGCTGAAGTCAACAGCGTGCAAGCGCAGAAAGTGGCGGACCGCAAGAAGTTGCTGCCCGCCGAATCCCATGGCCGCCAGCGTGTGCTGGTTGCCACCCTTCCGGCTACCCACGCCGCCTACGCCATCAACGACACCATCCTGCTGGGCACGGTCCCGGTCAACTCGCGCTTCCTGACCGGTGCAGTGCTGTCGGTGGGCGGCGCTGGTACCGCCAGTTCGGTGGTGGACATCGGCATCCGCAACGCCAAGACGCAAGTGGTGATCGATGCCGACGGCGTGGCCGATGGCGTGGACATTTCGGCGGCTGGCAAGATCGCGGCCGACACCGGCTTGCTGGTGGCTGCTGCGGCGGACTACATCACGCCGGCCGACGTCGAGGTATACGCGACGGTCCTGGGCGCTGTGCTGGCCGCCAACCAGCAGATCCGCTTTGAAATCCCGTACGTAACCGACTGACCCTTTCCGTGGTCACCCCCTGGGTTCCAGAGGGACATTGCCGGGGGCTCGTCCCCCGGCTTTTTTCTTTTCAGGTGCCGTGAATGTCTACCGCCAGCGAAATTTCCATCTGTTCCAATGCGCTCCAGCGGCTGGGGGCTGACCCTATCGCCAGCTTTCAGGAGAACACCCGGTTCGCGGGGCCAAGCTCCAACATCTGGCCGACCGTGCGAAACATGGTGCTGCGCGCCCACCCCTGGAACTGCGCGACCAAGCGCGTGATTCTGGCGCCGCTCGCCGAAACACCGGCCTTCGACTACAGCTACCAGTTCAACCTGCCCACGGACTGGCTCAAGACGGTGCAGGTGGGGCGGCGCAATTGCCCGTTGATCTACCAGCAGGAGGGCCGCCGCATTCTGGCATGCACCAACACGCTGCCACTGGTCTACATCTGGGAGAACACCAACCCGGGCACCTGGGACGATTCCATGGTGGAAGCCGCTGAACTCCTTCAGGCCGCGGCGATGGCCTACCTGGTCACTGCGTCCACCAGCCTGCGCGACAGTCTGAACCAGGAAGGGCAATTCAAGCTGAAGGTGGCCAAGGCCATTGATGGGCAGGACCAGCCGCCGGAAGAGTTCGGCGACTCGGCCCTGACCATGGCCCGGTTCTGAGGGGGACGGCATGCCGCGCATCAGCACCATCCAGACCAATTTCACGGCCGGCGAGATTTCCCCGAAGGTTCGCGGGCGCGTGGACGTGGCGCGCTACCAGAACGGCGCCGAGGCCCTGCGCAACGTCATCGTCAACGTGTACGGCGGCGCCGAGCGCGCGCCCGGCACGCGCATGATTGAGCCGGTAAAGAACGAATCGCAGCGGACGCGGCTTATCCCGTTCGTATTCAACCGGGACATCGCCTATGTGCTGGAGTTCGGCGACGCCTACATGCGCGTGTACCGCGCCAAGGCTGGGCGCATTGTGGTGGGCAGCACCCCCTACGAGATTGCCACGCCGTGGGGCATCGCCGCAGTGCCTGTGCTGCGTTTCGCCCAGAAAGACAACACCATGTTCATCACGCATCCGCAGATTGCCCCGCAGATGCTGCAACGCCTGGATGAAACGAACTGGCGCTTGCGCGCGGTGCCGTTCTCGGTAGTGCCCTTCGCGGAAATCGGGATTACGCCGAACTTCGGATTGACCCTGAGCGCTGCCACGGTGGGCGGTGGGCGCACCTTCACATCGGCAGGCGGCATCTTCCTGAATAGCGACGTTGGCCGGCAAATCATCGCTGGGCCTGGCATCGCGAACATCACGGCCTTTGTGAGTTCCACCGTGGTGACCGCTGACATTGCATCCGATTTCCTTTCCACCTCAATCGGCGCCAATGGTTGGACCCTGGCCGGCTCGCCGCAGGCTGGCCTGAAGCCATCGGAAAAGGGCACCGTCGGCAAGACGATCACCCTGACCATGCAGTCAAGCACGACGCCGGGCACGCCGCAGCCCGCAAAGGCGATCACGAACCTGGTGCACAACACCACCACCACGGCGCTTGCGACGGTGGTGGGACACGGATACTCCACCGGCGACACGGTCCGCATCGAGAACTGCGACCCGGACGACTACAACAAGCAAACCACGATCACGGTTATCGACGCGGATTCCTTCGAATATGACGGGTTCACCGCCTTGACGCCTGATCCGACCGTCTTTGGAACCGCGCAGAAGATCCCCGGCGCGGTGACGACCGGCTATGACGGATTCCGCCCCGGCGATGTCGGCCAGTATCTGCGGATCAATCGCGGCCTGGTGCTGATCACGGAATACGTCGATGCCCAGAATGTGCGCGGCGTGGTGCGCACCGACCTGGATTCGGACGTGGAAGCACCGGCCGGGGCCTGGAGCCTGGAGCAGAGCGTTTGGGGTGATGCCTACGGGTACCCCAAGGCTGTGACCATCAACCAGCAGCGTCTGGTGTTTGGCGGCACTGAGCGCGATCCGAACGGATGCTGGGGTAGCCGAACCGGGCTGTACTTCGATTTCACGCTGGGCGACCTGGATACCGATTCCTTCTTTTATGCGCTGGACGGCGAGAGCAACGGCATCCAGCACCTGGCGAGCGTGCGCGCGCTGCTAGCGTTGACCCTGGGCACCGAGTGGACGCTCGCGGGTGGCGTTGAGAAGCCGCTGACCCCGACCAACGTGCAGGCCAAGGACCAGAGCGTCTACGGCACCACGGACGTGCGGCCCGCCCGCATCGGCGATGAGCTGGTCTATGTGCAGCGCGCCGGCACCAGCGTTCTGGCTATGTCCTACAGCGTGTCCACGGACTCGTATCGGTCACCCGACCTGACCACCCTGTCTGAACACCTGTTGCGCTCCGGCGTGGTGGAAATGGCCTACCAGCAAAAGCCGGTGTCCGTCCTGTGGTGCGTGTGTAACGACGGCACGCTGGCCACCATGACCATTGACCGCGACGAGGGTGTCATCGCCTGGACGCTACAGGAAACCGATGGCGCCTTCGAAAGCGTCTGCGCCGTGCCCGCTGGCGACGTGGATGAGGTGTGGGTGACGGTGCGCCGCACGATCAACGGGGCGACGCGGCGGTACGTGGAGCGATTCGATCCTGCTGCCTACTGCCATTCCACGGCCTTCGGGACTGATCCTGCTGGGAAAGCGCTGTGGACCGGCCTTGATCATCTGGAAGGCAAGACCGTGATGTGCAACGCCGACGGCGCAAAGCTGCCCGCCATGGTCGTCTCGGGAGGCCAGGTCACGCTGCCGCGACTGGCCAAGCAGGTGCAATTCGGCCTGCAAGTCATCCCGCGCGTGAAGATGCTGCGCCCGGAAATCGGCACGCCCACCGGCACGGCCCAGGCCAGCAACATGCGCCCGCACGAGTTCTACGCGCTGTTCCTGGACACGGTCGGCGCCCAGATCAATGGCCAGCCGGTCAACCTGCGAAAGTTCGGCCCGGACATCCTGGACGAACCGCCAGCCCCGTTCAGCGGCTGGGAGGGGGTCGGCGCCATGGGTTGGCGGAAAGGGGAAATGTTCTGCGAGTTCACCCAGCCCGATCCAATGCCCTTTCACCTACTCGCCGTCGTGCGGAAATGGACGACCAATGATTAGGCCAGCGCAGCTTTCTGATATCGACGGCCTGTTGCCCATCGCGGCCGCCATGCACGCTGAATCGCGCTTTCGCGTCCTTGACTTCAGCCCCGACAAGATGCGGTCCCTGTTCGAGCATCTGGCGCAGAACGAGAACGGGTGCCTGCTGGTGGTAGAACACGAAGGCAGTCTGCATGGCGTCCTGGCGGGCGGTCTGGCGCAGGACTTCTTCGGGCAGACCGTGGCCGCCTTCGAATACGGGGTCTACGTGTCGCCGGCCCGGCGCGGGTCTATGGATGGCGTCCGGCTGGTCAAGGCGTATCTGGCCTGGGCCCGTGAACGTGGCGCCGTCTACATCAACATGGGGGTCACGACCGGCGTGACGACTGACCGGACAGGCGCGCTTTACGAGCGGCTGGGCGCGCGCAAGGTCGGTGATCTCTATTCCTGGGGGTTGTGACATGGGATGGTTCGCACTTGCCGCGATGGCGGTGGGCACTGTGATGCAAGCACAGAGCCAAAAAGAGCAAGGCCAGCAGCAGCAAGCGGCGGCGAACGCGCAGGCTGAGCAGATCGATATTCAGGCGGCGCAGGAGCGTGACGCCGCGGTCGCCCAGGCTGAGAAGATTCGGCGGGCAGGACGGCGCCAGGCTGCGGAGGCGGAAGCGGCTTATGCCAGCTCCGGGGTGTCTGTTGGTACCGGTTCGCCCGTTCGCATCAATGAATCCATCTACCGGGATTCCGAAGAAGACGCCTTCAACACCATTCTGACGGGTGAGCGGCGCGGCCGGTCGCTTGACACCGAGGCGGCGCTTACCCGGCGCGCGGGCGCCAATGCTCGCAGCGCTGGCAACTCGGCGGCAACTGGAAGCCTGCTAAGCGGAGCCGCGCAGTACGGCACCTGGAAATACAAGGGGACGACGAAATGAGGATTCCTGTCGGGAACTTCGGCAACCAGACCGCCCAGGCGGCCCCAGGCGTGCGCGTGCCTACTGGCGCGTTTGTGGATGGCAGCGCGGAGGCAATGCAGCAGACCGGCCGCCAGCTCTCTGGCATCGGGGCAGATCTGCTTGAGGCACAGAGCCGCGCGCAGACGCTGCGCCAGATGACCGAATCGAAAGGCGCGCTGGTCGGCCTTCAGGATGAGATTTCGCGGTCGGTCGAAGCCGGTGACCTGGATCCCGCGAAGGCGCAGACGGTATGGGATGAGCGCTCCAAGAAGCTCATGGGCGATCAGCTATCCAAGGTTGCCATGGGCCAGCGCGAAACGGTGGGCGCGCAGTTGGGTGAGCTAGGCCAGTCCCTCGGATTCCGGGTACGCGACGCGGCCACCAAGCGCACGCAGCAGAACATCGGCGGTGACCTGACGGCGCTGGGCATTGCCCTAGAGCGCGAGAACGATCCGGCCAAGGCATCCGCCCTGTATGACCAGTCCGTCCGCGCCATGGGCCCGTCCGCTGGCTGGGCGCCGGCGCAGATCGAAAACAACATCAACACGTTCCGCGAAAAGGCGTATGCGACCAAGGCGTACAGCCTGGTGAATGGTGCGCGCAACAGCATGGCCGACCTGAATAAGGTCGAGTCCATGCTCAATTCCGACGAGTTCGCCGCCCTGGATCCCCAGCGCCGCGCCGTGCTGCTGAACACCACGACGGGATACAAGACGGCCCTGGAGCAGCGCGCAGTGGCGCAGGCCCAGCGCGCCGAGATTCAGGCGGCCAAGCGGGACCGGCAGGCGGCCGGCATTTTCGCCGAGGTGCAACAGCTTTCCACCCAGGGCAAGAAGCTGGACCCGCAGTATCTGGCCGGCGCAGCCGCCGCCATGACCGGCACCCCCTACGAAGCGGCGTTCAAAGCCGCCGTTGAGCAAGCGCCGGCGGGCACGGCCTTCGCCATGCAACCGCTGTCCGCGCAGCGCGAAATGCTGGACGACCTGCTGGCTGAAGGCAACAGTCAAGGCTGGACGCCGACGCGGCAAGCCATGTACGACAACCTCGAAAAGTCGTACGAGGCATCTCAGCGCGAATACAAGGAAGACCACTTGCGCGCCGCCGTCGACCGCAATGTGCTCTCCGAGCTGAAAGAACCGGACCTTTCCAATGGGGTTCAATCCTTGATCGCGAGTATGCCGGCCTTGCTTGAACAGGCAAGCATCGTGGAGCAGGTCACAGGAAAACCTGAGTCGCCATTTACGCCCGAGGTGGCCATGCAGGTTGGTTCATTGCTGAACGCTCTTCCGCCAGACCAGCGCGCCACCAGCATCGCAACCCTGTCCAAGGCCGTGGGCACGCGCACGATGTCAGCCATCGCCGCCCAGCTGGACAGCAAGGATCGCAGTTTGGCCTTGGCTGCGGCATTGGGCGACCAGCAGCGCCCGAATGGCGGCCTGGTGTCAGAGCAGATCCTTCGTGGAGAACAGGCCATGAAGGACAAGCGCGTGCCGGACGCTGATGTGACGCGCTGGCGCACCGAGATTGCCGCCGAGGTGCGCGGCGTCTTTGCCACCCCAGAAATGGAAGATGCGGTTATCGACGCCGCCGTGCGCGTGCGCGCCGATGCCGACGTGCGCAAGGAAGGCCGCAGCATCCGCAGCGCCATCGAAAACGTGGCGGGCGGCATTGTCGACTTCAACGGCGGCAAGATTCCGCTGCCGCTGGGCATGACCGAAAGCCAGTTCGAACGCGGCCTGGTGGCGTTGACGCCGGACAGCTTCATCGACCAGGCGCCCGACGGCAATGTCTTCGTCGCAGGCAAGGCGGTGCCGGTATCCGATTTTGTGAAGGGGTTGCCCGACGCGGTGCTGCGCCATGCTGGCCAGGGCCGTTACACCGTGTCGTCCGGTACCGGCGTCGTGCTGAATCAGGCCGGGCAACCGGTCATCGTGAGGGTGAGCAATGGCACTCGATGATGCCTACCAGGGCGAAATCAACGAAGCACTGCGCAACCGCGCGCAGCTCGCGCCGATGGCGCCAGGCCCCGAGCGGGGCTTTAGCTTTTGGGGGATGGCAAAGGCGCCATTCACCGGGGCGGCGGCCGGTACCGTAGAGGCGGGCGCGTTCCTGTCCGACACCGTTGGCGCCTTCGGGTCGGCCATGGCATCCACGGGTTCCACCGGAGTGTTGCCCTTCGCCGAAACGGAAGAGCAGCGCGTATGGCGCGAGCAGGGCACCGGCGCGGCTAAGAAGGCGCTGGACGACGGCACGGCATTCAGCAGCGACACCGGCGACACCCTGCGCGACGCCAGCCGCTGGCTGGGGCCAAATCCGCAGACCGCAAGCACCGCTGAACAGATGGTGTTCGGCTTCACCAAGACCATCACCAAGGCGGTGGGCTACACGCTGGCCACCGGCAACCCGCTGACGGGCGCGGCGCTGACGGGCGCGGATGAGGGCGTCACGGCGGCGGATGAGCTGCGTCGACAGGGTGTCGACCTGGCCACCCGCACGGGCGTGGGCGCGGTTACCGGCCTGGCTACGGGCGTGGGCGTGGCGCTGCCGGTGGCAGGCCAGACGATTGGCGGCACGCTGGGCTACGCGGCGGCCGGTGGGCCTGGCCTATTCATCGCCCAGCAGCAGATGACGCGCGACATCCTGAACAACGCCGATTACAGCAACCTGGCCGACCAGTACAACCCGTTCGACCCCGTAGGCCTGGCCGTGTCTGCGCTGGTGCCCGCGGCGTTTGGTGCCTGGGCGTTGCGCGGGCGCACGCGGGCAGCAGCAAGGGAAGGGCAGGTGGTGCCCGCGCAGGCCGCCGAAGCAGCAGAAGCGCCGCGCGGCCCGGTTGCGCAGGAGCTGGTCGACGCGGCGCGCGTGCAGCGCGTGCGCGAGGTCGTGGATTCCTGGAACCTGGCCGACCCGTCCGACGTGCGCGCCGCCAATGACGCCATGATGTCGGTCATGCGTGCGTCGTCGCAGATGGCCGACGGCCTGCCGGTCTACGTGGCCGACCAGTTCCCCATGAAGGAAGCCTACGCGGCGCGCGCCCTGGAGACGATGGTGGCGCGTTCAGAAGCCGCCCGCGCGGAGCTGCTGCCCCAGGCGGAAGCGCTTGCAGACCCTGGCGCCATCCGGGCGCTGCGCACCGAGATTCAGGCACTGTCCCAGGCGCGCCGCGCCACTGGCGACGATGTGGAACTTCGCGCGCTGGCCGACCAGATCCGCACCAATGAACCGCGCACCGGCGCGCGAGCCGCGCTGAACCGCGCGCGCAAAGAACTGGACGCGCGCGCGGAAGAGACGGATGCGCGCATCGCCGCGCTGGAAGCGCAGATCGACGCCAACGCGGACGCCATGACCGCGCGCCAGGCGCTGGCTGTGCTGGATGAGCGGATCGAGCAGATGCGCGCCGAGCGTGCCGCTATCGACGCGCCGGCCACCGCTATGACGCCGGTGGCCGCTGGAGTGCGCGAGGCGGCCCGCGCGGGTGAGTCGGCGTTTCAGATCCCGGAGCGTGGCCGGCAAGCGACCGCCGAGCGAGCAAGCAGCACCGGCGCGCTACCTGGCGCCCAGGCTTTCGCGTCAGGCACCGATCTGGTCACGCCGACCGCCGCGCGCGCAGACGTTGACCCCATCGCGCCACCCGCCAAGATGCCCACCACCACGGCCGAGGTCACGAACGAGGCCTATGTTTCGGGCCGCCTGGCCGAGATCGAGGCCACCAACCCCGACATGCTGGTGCGAATGGACGGCGATGCCGAAGACGTGCCCATCACCGAGGCCGTCCGCCGCCTGAATGAACAGCTTGCGCAGGATGACGCGGACGCCGGCCTGCTGGCCGTGGCCGCGAACTGCTTCCTAAGCGCCGCATAAGGAAACGACATGCTCAAGAAATGTATTGATCAGGTGAACGCCGCTGCCGGCCGCACGCTCAGCCAGGCGGAAATCGCTGCCATCGATGACCGGCTTACCGGCACCGCCCAGGCAATGGCCCGGCAAGACCGCGCGGCGTGGCTTGCCCTGACGCCCGCTCAGCGCACCCTGGCCGCCGCCGAGCGCGCCATGCAGGACGCCCGCGCCGAAGCCCGCCTGAAGTTGCAGCGCCAGCAGCTCCAACTGATCAAGCGCGCCGACGTGGATGCCGAGATTGCCGGCATCCAGGAGATGCTTGGAAGCAATCGGAGCAGGGCCACCTACGAGCACATGCAGGGGACGTCCTCCTATATCAATGGTGTGCGTGATCAATACTGGTCCCAGTTGCGCAGCCTATTCGACGCCGCGGCCTCGTCCGAGGGTGTATCGGCAGGGCGCCGCGCGCTGCAGTTCCTGTTCGACGTCGAAAACCCGCAGATGACGCGGGATCTGGCTGTCGAGGTGTTCGCGCGTGGCGAGGGCGGCACGGGCAACCGGCTGGCCGTGGAGGCGGCCAAGGCCTGGGGAACGACGGTCGAGACGATGCGCCAGCGATTCAACAACGCGGGCGGCGACGTCGGCCGGCTGGAATACGGCTACCTCCCGCAGGGCAGTGACCAGGGCCGCGTGCTGGCTGCCGGCCAAGACGCCTGGGTGCAGCAGACTCTGCCGAAGCTGGACCGCAGCCGCTACGTGCGCCCAGACGGAAGCCTGATGGACGACGCGGAAATGACGGCGTTCCTGCGCGCCACCTGGGAAACACTGTCATCGGGCGGGCTGAACAAGCTGGAGCCGGGCGGATTCCGTGGCACCGGCGCGCGCGCCAACCGCGGAAGCCAAACCCGGCAGCTCCACTGGCGCGACGGCCAGGCCTATGTCGAGTACATGAGCGAGTTCGGACAGGGCAGCATGTACGACGCCATGACCAGTCATATCTCAGGGCTGGCCCGTGATATCGGGCTGGTCGAGCGATACGGGCCGAATCCGGCCCATCAATTCCGTGTTCAGGCTGATATTGCAGAGCGACAGGATGGGGGGCCTCGTAGAGTTGAATGGAGCTTGCTGGAAGGCCATTGGGACGTGATATCAGGTAATGCAGGAGCTGTGCAAAACGCCAGCCTTGCGCGCGTCGCGGCGGACGTCCGCAACCTGAACGTGGCTTCTAAGTTGGGGCGCGCTGTCCTGGCGTCTATTTCCGACATTCCGACCTACCTTCTGACCTCCGGCTACAACAAGCTGCCGTACTGGCAAGCGTTGAAGAACATCGGCGGCCAGTTCAGCGGCGAGACGCGGGAATTCCTGAACGCGCATGGCCTGATCGCCGAATCCCTGGTGTCCGACCTGAACCGCTTTTCGGGCGACCACATCCGCAACAACTGGTCCGGCAAGATAGCCAACAGTGTGATGAAGCTGTCCTTGATGAACGCGTGGACGGACGGCCTTCGCCGCGCGTTCCAGATGACCATGATGGGCGGCCTGGGCAAGATGTCCGGCAAGGATTGGGGCGCGCTGACTGAATGGGACCGCGCGCACATGGCGCGCAAGGGCATCACCGAAGATGATTGGGCAGTGCTCAGACAGGTGCAGCCGACCGAGTATCGCGGTCAGAAATACCTGACGCCGGAATCCATCATGGCCACTGGCGCCGACAACGCGCCGCAGTTGGTGTCCAAGGTCTTAGGCCTGATACGCGACGAGTCGGAATACGCCGTTCTGAATCCCAACCTTGCAACGCGCACACTGGCATCTGGCGGAGGACAGCAAGCCGGGACTGTGGGAGGCGAGCTATCACGAGCGGTGATGCAATTTAAGAGTTTCCCGTTGGCCATGATTTTTCGTCATTTTCGCAGAATGATCGATGCGCCCCGCGGACTTGATGGGGCTCCAGCAGTAGCCAATCGCCTTGCCTATGGCGCTTCGCTGATGCTGGGCACCACCATCGCCGGCGGCATCGCATTCCAGATCAAGGAAATGCTCTCCGGCCGGGACCCCCTGGCGGTGAACAGCGGACGGTTCTGGTCTGAAGCACTGCTGCAGGGTGGCGGCCTGTCCATCGTGGGCGACATGCTTTTCCAGGATCCTCGCGAGACGCCAGGGGGCTTTGCCGCATCCGTGGGCGGCACAGTGCTGGGGCCGTCTGCCGGAACCATGTTCGATGTGGTGGGCCTGGGTGTCGAGAACGCATGGCGCGCGGCCAGCGGTGATGACCTGAACCTGGGCGCTGGCGCGGCGCGCACGGTACGCGGCACGCTGCCGTATCAGAACCTGTGGTGGCTGTCGGGCGCCATCGATCACACCTTTTTCCACGCCTTGCAAGAAAACCTCAGTCCGGGATACTTGAGCCGAGTAGAGCGCCGCGCGTCGCGCCAGCACGATCAGGATTACTGGTGGCAGCTTGGGCCAGGCCTGCCGGAGCGCGGCCCCGACCTTTCCCGTGCCTGGAGTCGCTGATGCGCCAAGACCAATTCGAACGCCTGACCGAGTACGCCGAGAAGCTTATCGACGTGCTGGTGCAGGAAATGAACCCCGACAACTGGCCGGGCCACGGGGTAGACCCGAACAAGATGGACGCCCAGACTCGGGGTGATCGGTTCTGGGCAAAGAAGAACCCCATCGCCACTGTCACCCTGGCCATGAAGCTGAACAGCCTTATCGACCTGACGCGGCGCCAGACGGCGGGCGAAGGCGGCGTGGCGGCGGTGGACGACCATGCCGAGCCGGATGACGGCATGGAAGGCGAGGTCAAACGTGCCGAGAAGGAAGCCGCCAAGTTCCTGGAGAAGGTCCAGAAGGCGGCCGGCGCCACGCGATGAAACGCAAGATATCCTTCCTGGCCTTCTTCCTGATGTGGGCGAAGGTCCAGGGCTGGACTGTGCCGGACCTGCACGTCCGGATCTGCCATTGGCTGGGGACCTGCGACGATCCGGTGCGCGTGCTTCAGGTATTCCGGGGTGCGGCCAAGTCCACCATCTACGCCGTCTATAAGGCATGGCAGCTTTACTGTGATGGCACATGGGTGTCGCTCATCTGGGCAGCCGACGGGCCGCTGGCCAAGAAGCTGACGCGCGACACTATCAACGTTCTGCGCCGGCATCCGCTGTGCGGCGGCATGCTGCCCACCAAACCCGGTTCGCAGATGTTCTGGGTGTCTGGCGCCAACGACCCGCGCAACGCCAGCATGACCGCCGTGGGCGTGAATCAGAACGTCACCAGCGCCCGCGCGCGCGACATCGATTATGACGACGTCGAGGTGCCGAAGAACATCAAGACGGCCGACGCCCGGGAGAACCTGCGCGCCAAGATCCAGGAAGCCACCTTCATCCTGGTGCCCGGCGGCCAGGAAACCTACATCGGCACGCCGCACACGCACGACTCCATCTACCCGGAAATGATCGCGGCCGGCGCTGCGTCGCTGACGATCCCGCTGCTGGAAGACCAGATCCGGTACGAAGACACCACGAAGCGCACGCGCTACCCGGTTCCATTCAAGCCGGCCGCAGACGGGCTGTATGTGATGCTGGGCATCTACAAGCATGCCCGGCTGCTGGTGGAGGGGCGCGATTATCGATACGAGCGCGGCGAGGTCGTATTCGCCAAGCCACCGGGCGGCGCCGTGCTGGACATCTACGCGCGCTGCGCCTGGCCCGAACGCTTCACGCGGGCGGAAATCGAAATCCGCCGCAAGAAAACCCGAACCCTGAACTATTGGGACTCGCAATACCAGCTCCAGGCCAAGCCCATCAAGGAGTCCAGATTGGATCCGGAAAAGATAAAGCCCTACGCCGTGCACCCGCGTGTCGAGCTGGCCAACCGTGCAGTGCGCATGATGCTGGGCAACGTGCAGATCGTCAGCGCGCGCGCCTATTGGGATTGCGCGCTGGGAAAGATTCGCGGCGACGTGTCCGCCTTCTCCCTGGTTCTGGACGACGCGGCCGGGAATATTTACTGGCATGTCGCCGAGGCCATGGTGGGCGAGTTCGCCGAGTTCTCGGACGCGCGCAACGCCAAGATCATCGGCGGGCAGGTCATGCAGGCCTGCGCCCTGATCGAGCGCTTCAATATCCCAAACGTCTATGTCGAGACGAACGGCAACGGCGCCTTCGTCCCCCAGCTTCTGCGCCAGGCGCTCAAGCAACAGGGGCTGCGCTGCGGCGTGACCGATATCCAGGTGGGGCAGAACAAGAACGCCCGCATCCTTGACGGCTTGGAACCGCCCATGAAATCCGGCGTCATGTGGGCGCACGTCGACGTCCTGGACGGCCCGATGTGGGACCAGATGAAGGACTGGAACCCCGAAGTCAAGGACCAGCCCGACGACTACCTGGATAGCGGCGCGGGCGCGATCCTACAGGCACCCGTGCGCATCGGCCGGATGGTGAGGGAAAAAGACGGGATTCCGTCCGGGCTTGGGCGGGAAGATTGGCGCCCAACAGGGGGTGTGCACGAGGTCACCCTCGAAACCTAGCTGCCGGCAAGGCCGGCGCGTGCGCCGGAGTCCCTGCCGTGACCGTCCCCCAGAATCCAAATACCCGGACCGAGGCCATTGGCAACGGCATAACGGTTACCTTCGCTTTTGATTTTCTCTGCCTAGAAGAGCGGGATCTTCGTGTATCCATTTCGGATACCGTTTTGCCTTCGTCGCAATACAGCATTAGCGGTCTCGGGCAGTTGCAGGGAGGGGCGGTTACCTTCGTATCCGCACCGGCAGCGGGCGTTCCCATCCTGATGGAATTGGACGTTGTCATTGCGCGCGCGATCGACTATCAAGACAACGGTGATTTGCTGGCAGCAACCGTCAATTTTGATTTCGACCGTCTTTGGCTCGCAATTAAGGGGGCCTTCTGGTGGCTTCGGCGTTCCCTCATGCTTGGTCCTTACGATGTTGATGGGGCTGGTAGCTATCGCGCAAATAACAATCGAATTCAGGACCTGGCCGATCCGGTTGCTGACCAGGATGCGGTCAATCAGCGGTCGATGTTCGCGTTCGTCACCGACTACGTGGACAAGGCCATTGCCGGTGTGGTCGGTGGATTCGGATGGTTTCTCCAGGCCGGCATCGGTGCTGTATACCGCACGTTCCAGGATAAGCTGCGAGACAGCGTCAGCGTAAAGGACTTCGGCGCCGTGGGTGATGGTGTCGTAGACGATACCGCCGCCGTGCAGAAGGCGCTGGATGCCGGTCATCCCGTCGTAATTTTCCCGAAGGGCAGGTATCGCTGGGCGGCGAATGGTCCCACCGTTCGATCCGGCACCAAGGTGATCGGGCGCGGAGGGGTCATCATCCAGGAGAACTACGACGCCACGGCCACCAGTTCTGTCGGTACCGAATACTGCGGCCTGCGTGCGGAGCCTGGTTCTACTGACATTGAACTCAATGGGTTGAAACTCTTGGGCCCTTTCTACGGGCTGACGGTTCAACCAATCTATCGGTCTATCGCTTTCAGCGTCTCCGGCCGCTACGACCAGTATTTCTACAACAATTCAAACTACCCAGGGAATCCGCTGATCCCCGTCTCTGGCACGTCCTCGGACATCGTGGTGCGCCATTGCGTGATCGAGGGCTGGGGCCAGTCGGGCGTCATCGCTGACCAGATCGATCGCTTCTCGGCGAACTTCAACCGGATCCGGCATTGTGGCCGCGACGGTATCCGCATGTACGGCGTCCGCGATTTCGACGTCACGAACAACAAGATTGAGTACATGGCGCCCGGGTTCCCGGCAGAGGGCATCGACCCGAACAACAACGTCTATGGCGTCACTGCGACGCGGATCTACCATTGCACGAACGCAGACGGCACGCTGACGGACTATCGCAACAGCGCCTATGGGCAGATCGCTCTGAACGTCGTGCGCCATTGCCCGTCCTGGAAGGCGCTGGACACGCACGGCGGCACCGATATCACCTTCGCAGACAACGTCATCTTCAATGCCCACATCGGCATTGGACTGGACAAGGGTGGTTTCAATGCAGCGGATGGCTACGCCCCGCCGCGCCGCCTGAAGGTTCGCGGCAACATCATCAACGCTGACCCGACGAACGCCGCTGGTAACCGCGCCGGCATCTTTGCCGTGGCCCACGACGCGACCGAAGAGAACATCGGTGAGGATTTGGAGATCACCGGGAATCACGTTCAGGGGTACGGCGAGCAAACCCGAGACGGTAACGTCGTGGTCAGCAACTATCGCCGGCTCGTGGTTGACGATTTCACGATTCGTGGCGGCCTGCGCTCCGGGATCAACTTCCAGAACACCGTTGAAGACTACGTGATCGGAAACGGCACCATCCAGGATATCGGGATGACTTCTGGCGGCGCGTGCGTCGGCATCAACTTGCAGGCGTCCACACAACGGGGCGTTATTGACGGCGTTGCCTTCCGCAAGACGGACACTGCTGACACGATGATCGCCATCAGCTCGGCTAGCCCGAGCGCGGGCTACGGCGCCAAGGTCGGCCCGAACCTATCGTTCTTCGGAACGGTTGCACAGTTCAATTCCACAGGGGCCTTCATCCGGCAAGACAGCCCTTTCATGCTCAAGCCGCTGGCCTGGGGGAACATCAATAACGGGGGATCTGCCACGCTTGCCGCCGGGAAGGGTATTGCTTCCGTGACGCGCACAGGCACCGGTGTCGTGCGCGTGGTGATGACCGCAGCTGCCAGCACCACCAGCACATTTGCCCCGTATGCAACGACCAAGGGCACATCCGGGCGTTTGGTGTCCTGCGCCATCATCGATGAGTCGACCGTGGATGTGACGACGCGGGACCAGACCGGCGCGGCGGTGGACAGTGCCTTTTTCTTCAGCGTTATGGGGTTCTGATCGTGCCGCCCGAAGATATGGGTAGCAGCAGCGCCGATCTGCGAGGCTTGCATGCCCAGATTCAACAGTGGCGCCAGGAGGAGCGCATGGACAACGCTGCCAACCACGCCGAGAGCAAGAGTGAAATGGAAGCCTTGCGTCGGGAAATGTTGGCCCTGTCATCCGCAGTAAAGACGGCGTTCCCTGGTGGAGACTTTGATGGGCATCGTCGCTATCACGAGTTGCTCATCGCACGCGAAGAGCAGCGCCAGCAGATCCGCCGAGAAGTGTTGACCCACCTGCTCAAGGGCAGCACCTGGGCGATGCTGGTGGGCCTGCTGTGGATGGTGCTGCGCCATGCGAAGGACTACCTCAAATGAACATGATCCAGGACTGGCGCCGCAAGTTCCCGCGCCTATGGAGCGTGCGCCTGGCGCTATTGGCTGCGCTGCTGTCTGCCGTCGAGGTCTGCATGAATCTGTGGCTCACGGGCAAACCGCCGCTAATCGTGATCGGCGCCGGCCTTTTCTCCCTCTGCGCGGCCATCTCGCGCGTCATATCCCAACCGAGGCTGAACGATGAAGACCGGAGCTAAGCGCACCTTGCAGGGAACGGTAGGGGCGGGCGCCGCGGCGATCTTGCTTTCCATCGTGCCAAAGTTCGAAGGCTGGATATTGCGCGGATACAAGGACCCCATCGGCATCGTGACGGCCTGCGCGGGCCACACCAAGACAGCCGTGCTTGGCAAGCCATACACGCACGAGGAATGCGCCGCGCTGCTGGACCAGGATCTGGTGGAGCATGCCCAGGGCGTTCTGGCCTGCACGCCGGCACTGAACGGCCACACGAACCAGACTGCCGCCGCCGTGAGCTTTGCCTATAACGTCGGGGTCAGCGCGTACTGCCGATCGATGACGGCGCGGCGATTCAACGCCGGTGAGTGGGCGGCCGCATGCCGGGCCATAAACCAGGCCGATAACGGCAAGCCGCAATGGGTCTGGGCCGACGGCAAGATGCTGCCAGGACTGGTGACGCGCCGCGCCGCTGAGCGTGCGCTGTGTGAAACGGATCTGCCGAAATGATCCCGCGCGCCGCATGGCCCTACCTGATCGGCGCTGCCCTGGTGGTGGCTGCTGGTCTGGCTGTGGGCTGGTACGGGCATAGCCAACGGGTCGCCGGTCGCGCCGAATGTCAGGAAGCCCACCGCGTGGCCGGCCTGGAAGAGTTTAAGACTGAGGCGGAGCGGCTGACCGGCCTGTCGCAGAGCCTGGCTAATACGGCGGAGAAACTTGCCACCGCCGAGCCCAAGGTAATCGAGAGGTACACCCGTGAAATTATCCAGAGCCCTTTGCCTGCTGACTGTGTGCGCGACCCTGGCCGGGTGCGCACAACCAACGACGGGATCGACGCGGCCAACGCTTCCCGTCAATCTGAGCGCGCCGTGCCCGCCAGTTCCGCACGTTGATTCTGCGTCCTGGGACGATCTGGCCAAGGCGCACATCGCGCTGGCGTTCCAATACGCGGAATGCGCTGCCCGGCATCAGTCGGTGGTGGATGCCTGGGCCAAGCCCTAGACCTTCTCTGCCCGCGCCGCCAGCCAAAACCAACTGCTGAACTTGCCGCGCTTGGCCTTCTGCTTGCGGAAGGTAACGCGCACGGCGCCGAGGTGGCCGGCCTCTATCACCACGTCGTAATCCCGATCCTCGGCGGTGGCTGCCGGCGGCAGCGTCTGGGATGCCTGGGCGATGAATGGGCCGGGGACCTGGGCTAGGATTCCGTTGTCGGTCATGGTTCAGTCCAGCTTGTTCGCTATCTCGGTGGCGCTTTCGCGGTAGTAAATCATGAGCGACCGAGGATCACGGTGCCCGACCATGCGGGCCAATTCCAGCAGATCCAGCTTCTTGGCCAGGCGCGTGATCGCCGTTGCGCGCGCGTCATGGAACGTCGGGCCATCGACCTGCGCCAGCGTCTTGCCCTGCCGAAAGTAGGCATCCCGCAAGCCGGCGTTCACCGTGAAGACCTTGTCTTCGTGGATCCCCTTCATTGCTTCCAGCAGTTCGGCGGCCCGCCGCGACAAGGGCACGTCCCGCGCATCGCCGTTCTTGGACTTGGGCAGGTGCAGCATGCGCCGCTCAAGGTGCACGTGCTTCCATTCCAGGGTCAGGATTTCCCCCGACCGCATGGCGGTTTCCAGCGCCAGCAGGAATGCAACGGCGGTCTGCTCGCGCTTGTCCTTTGGCGTACCGCCGGCGTAACCCAGGGCTTCAACGATCTTGGCGGCCTGGCCTTCCTTGAAGATCACCTTGCGCGCTGGGTTGTCCTGGGGCTTGACCACATCGGGCCATGGGTCGTGATCCACATACCGCCACTCGCCCAGCTTGGCCCGAGTCCATATCGCGCGCAGCAGGCCGATTTCGCGCAGCACCGTGGCGCCCTGCACCTTGGCCATCCGGCGGTCGCGCCAGGCGGCCAGCTCGCCCGGGCCGATATCCTGCATGACCAGCTTGGCCAACGGGTCCGACTGCATGGCGGCGATGCGCGCCTTCTCCCAACGCTCCCCCGCCTTTTCTGGGCTGACCTCGTCGGCGTACCTCTGCATGACGTCGCCCAGCGTCCAGCGCTGAACCTTACCGGCGCGCACGCTCGCTAACTCAAGCTCTCGCCGGGTGGCCCAGTCCGTGGCCTCTCGCTTGGTGGAAAAGGTGGCGCTTTCACGGTGACCATTGCGGGCGACTTCAGCCCGCCATGAATCCCCGCGCTTTCTGTATGAGGGCATTGGCGTAATCTCTGGCGTACGTTTGGCGTACGAGATTAGCAAAAACAGTGATGGAGTGTGATGCGCGGTGATGTTTCGGGTTCCTTTCGGCACCCGTAATCACCTATGAAGATGGCGTTGCGTGGCGTAATGTGGCGCGGTGTGTCGCTGTGGGGTGGTGCCCGAGACCGGAATCGAACCGGTACGGCCGCGAGGCCGAGGGATTTTCTTACCACTTCGGCTTTCGCCGCCAGCAAGGGCTTGCTGTTCGTGGTCTGGAGCACGCCTTCACCATAGCCTGTCGGCCTTAGGTGCCCGCCGTCTGCTCTCTACACCTTCCCCGGTTGCGGAACCGGGGCTTGGCTCGGCGTTAGCGCGGAACGGGTCCAGGGCCTTCGCCGAGTTTGACGGGCTTCACCTTTGGAGTTTCCTCCGAAGGGCTCAAATTAGTTCAAGTCCCTTGTGTCTACCAATTTCACCACTCGGGCGTTGCGCGGCCCGTGGCGGGTCGGCAGCGGGCGAGACTATACCATCTTGCCCGCAGGGATTTTGACGGGCAACGCCAAAGCGAGGGTAATCACGAAATGAATCGCACGGGCGGGCGGGGGCGTTCGTCCACGGTCAGCGAGAAGATGTCGGGGCGGGAATAGTGGCCCACCACGTCGAAATCGTAGCGGGCGCGCACAAGGTCCGCCGTGTCGATCCGGGCGGTCAAGAGGCCCGTGCCGCCGCGCAGCGGACCGGCCAGCACGTCGCCGAGCGGCCCGACGATGACCGAGCCGCCGTTGATCAGCGGACGTCCGGCGTCCCAGCCGGGCACGTCCACGCCCAGGTCGGCGGGCGAGGGCTGCACCTGGCAGGCGCTGACGACGAAGCAGCGGCCTTCGTGGGCGATGTGGCGCATCGAGCATTGCCAGATGTCGCGTTCGTCGACCGTGGGCGCGCACCAGATCTCGACGCCCTTGGCGTACATGGCGGTGCGCAGCAGCGGCATGTGGTTCTCCCAGCAGATGGCGCCGCCGATCCGGCCCGCCGCGGCGTCGATGACGGGCAGGGTCGAGCCGTCGCCCTGGCCCCAGATCAGGCGTTCGGTGCCGGTCGGCATGAGCTTGCGATGCCGGGCGGCCAGGCCGATGCCGGGTTCGAAGAACAGGGCGGTGCAGTAGAGCGTGTTGCCGCCGCGCTCGATTACGCCCACCACCAGGCTGGCGCCCGTGCGCTGGGACAGGCCGGCGAGCGCCTCGGTCTCGGGGCCGGGCACGTCGATCGCGTTGTCGTAGTAGCGCGCAAACGCCTCGCGTCCTTCGGGGAGCCGGTAGCCCAGACGGGTGCCGAAGATCTCGCCCTTGGGGTAGCCGCCCAGCAGCGCCTCCGGCATGACCACCAGCGAGGCGCCCGAGGTGGCGATGTCGGATTCGAACGCAAGGATCTGTTCCAGGGTGCGGGCCTTGCCCTCGGGGGCGGAGCCGATCTGCAGGGCGGCGACGGTGGTGGCGGTCATGGCGATTCCTAGGCGGAAGTGGGCGGAAGCAGGTAGTGTCTGGCCCGTCCTAAAATCAATCAATCCCGCCTAAAGATAAATGATATGAACCAGATCGATATCGAGTCGGCCGACCTGAACCTGCTCAAGGTCTTCGAGGCCATCTATGACGAGGGGGGCGCGGGCCGGGCCGCCCTGCGGCTGGGCGTGACGCAATCGGCCGTGAGTGCGGCGCTGGGACGGTTGCGCGCGCTGTATGGGGACGCGCTGTTCACGCGCACGGGGCGGGGCCTGACGCCCAGCCTGCGCGCCCGCGAACTGCGGCCGATCATCGGCGAGGCGCTGGACAAGTTCCGGCAGAGCCTGTCGCTGGTGCGCCCCGGCGCGCAAGGCTATGAGGGGCGGTCGGTGACGCTGGGCCTGTCGGACGATTTCGAGATCGCGCTGGGGCGCGAGGTGATCCACGCGTTGGCGGACGGCGCGCCCGGCCTGCGCATCATTTTCCGTCAGACGCACAGCCGGCTGGCGGCCGAGATGCTGATGGCGCGCGAAGTGGATCTGGTGATCGCATCGGGCGGCCTGACCGCGCCGGCGCTGCAGCACGTGACCGTGGGGCAGGGCGGCTATGCCTGCCTGCTGGATCCGGCCACGCTGGCTCCGGGCCAGTCGAGCCTGACGGTCGAGGAGTTCACGCGCCGCCAGCATGTGCTGGTGTCTTCGGGCGGCTTTATCGGGGTGGTGGACGAAGTGCTGCACGGCCTGGGCCTGACGCGCCGGGTGCAGGCGTCGACCACGCATTTCTCCGCGCTGGCTTTCCTGCTGCGCGGCGGCGAGTCGCTGGCGACGCTGCCGACGCATGCGGCGCGCGGCCTGGCCGAGGCGTCGGGCCTGCGGCTGCTGCCGTGCCCGGTCGCGATGCCCGGCTATGCGATCGAAATGGGCTGGCGCGGCGATGCCCTGCGCGATCCGGCGGTGGCGGCCGTCAGGCGTACCCTGCTGGGCTTGCTGAACAGTTTTGACTGGGCGGCCGCCTAGGAATAGGTCGCCGCGATTTGCGCGCTGCGCTTATTTGCGGCCGAACAGGCGGCCCAGGAGTCCGCGCGGAGCGGCCGCGGCGGCTTCGGCAGCCAGCGCATGCTTGAGGGACAGCTCCTGGAAGTGGGGCTTGCCGTTCTGCTGGTAAGAGGCCGATGCCTGACGGAAGGCCATGGCCGACTCGGCATGGCGCTTCATGTGGCCGTAGGTTTCGCCGCGCGAGAACAGGGCCCAGCTGCGGAAACCCGGATCCAGCGCGATGAGACGGTCGCAGGCGGAGAGCGCCTCATCGTACCGGGCCGCGGCGACAAGCGCGTTGATGCGGTCGGCATGCAGCGCCCCGTTATCCGGCCAGCGCTCCATGGCCCGGTCGGCATCGGCGACGGCTTCGGCTGCGCGGCCCAGGCCGGTCAGCGCCTCGATGCGGGCGCGGCGCCATTTCAGCCAGTCCGGATCCAGCGAGATCGCGACTTCCGACAAGGGCAGGGCTTCGTCGTAGCGTTCCAGCCGGTTCAGCATGTCGGCGGCGTTGCCGGGCAGGAAGTCGTTGCCGGGTGCAAGCGCATAGCCGCATTGGTAGTAGGCCAGCGCCTCTTCCCAGCAGCGCTGGTCGCGCTGGGCATTGCCGGCCACGAACAGCAGTTCGGAGTCGCCGCTGGTCAGCGGGTCCAGTCCCTGCAGGACCTGTTCCGCCAGTTCGGGATCGCCGCTGCGCACATATTCCCGGGCCTGTTCGCGGCGGCCGTCCCAGCCGCTGTCCGACAGCGCGTCCAGATGCCGCCATAGCGGCGCCGCCTCGTCTGCCCGCCCCAGCCGATGCAGGGAACGCGCCTTGCCTTCCAACGGCCAGTCCCAGTCGGGTTCGCGGCGCAGCAGGCTGGTCCATTCTTCGACCGCGTCTTCGTGGCGTTCCAGCGCCTGCAGGCAGGAAGCCCGATTGTGCTGAATGGCGTTTTGTTCGCCCAGGATGGCGCGAGCGCGGTCGAACATCGCGATGGCGTTGTTCAGGTCGCCCAGGCGGCGGTAGTTGTTTCCGGCGTCGTACAGGAAGTTGCCGTTGTTGGGCGCCAGCGCCACGGCGCGCTGATGGTAGGGCAGGGCCTCCCGGTAGCGGCCGGCGTTATGCAGGTTCGATCCGATATAGCAGTGCGGCGCCGCGGCAGAGGGCCGCACTTGCGAGGCGGCGGTCCAACTGGCGATGGCGTCGTCAAGCCGGCGGTCGTTGATCAGCAGGTAGCCTTCAGTCATCAGCAGCCCGAAGTGCGACGGCGCGCGTTGCCGGGCGTCGCGCAGGATGCGCCAGGCTTGCTCGCGCTCTCCCGCGTCGTAGAGCGCGGTGGCGCGCACGCGGATGGCATCGCTACATTGCGGATCCAGCGCCAGCGCGCGGTTCAGGTCCGCATCGCGTTGCGCGTGCGCGCGGCGCTTGTCGTGATAACGGGCGCGCAACGCCCACATGACCGCCGAAGCGGGCTGTTCGCGCAGCCCCTGTTCGCAGAGGGCCAGCATCTGCGCGTCGTCGTGGCCGTCATCGGCACGGTGTATGGAGTCGATCAGGCTGGACATGCGGTTCCGTATTCAGGGGGTCGGGTCAACGCGCCAGGGCGCCGGCTTCGTGACGGCAGCTGTAGGGGCGGTCTGCGCGGGGGATGTCGTCGCTGCCGCACTGCCAGCGCCGTATGCCGCCGCCCTTTTTTTCGGAGCGCAGTTCGGGCAGGTAGACCAGGTGTTTGCCGCCCAGCGTGGGCGCGTCCGCCGTGCCGGGCTCACCGGCGATGGTGAAGCGCAGCACGCCGTTGACCGGGTTCATGTCCAGCTTGCTGAAGCCGCTGGCTTGCAGCGAAGCCTGCGTCACGCCGAGGGCGGCCATGTCGGGCGCGAACGTCCGCGTGCGCTGGTAGTGGCTTTCCGCCAGCCTGCGAACGGGATCCGACACCCGATCCAGATGGATGACCTCGGATCGCAGGGGATTGTCGCCCTCGTCCTTGTCCAGTCCGACCACGCCGATGACCACGCCGGCCAGGACCAGGGCCGCGACGCCGAACACAATGAACAGGAATTTGCCGGCGCCCGTGACGGTGCGGGCCTGGGCCAGCGCGGGCAGCACGGCGCGGGGATCGGCCTGGCTGGATATCACATGCGTGCCCGCCAAGGCGTTGTGCATGGCGCGTTCGCCAAAAATGGTCTGCTGCAGGTGGTGGAAGATGCCCGGCAGCGCCACGTTCAGCGTGAATTTCAGGTTATGCCGCCAGATCGCGCGCAACAGCCCGGGAGCGCTGCCCTTGCGGGTGACGACCCGCAGCTTCAGCAGCCGCTTGCCGGGCGAACCATTGCCCCAGGCGTCCATGAAGGCGGGCAGCAGCCAGCCCAGCAGCCCCGCTGCCGCCATCAGCACCCATGGCTGGTTTTCGCCCGTCAGGCCTTGATAGGTATATGAGGCCGCCAGGCACAGGACGGCGATCGCCGCCAGCATGAAGAGGGCGTCGATCGCCGTGGCGCCAAGCCGCGGCCAGATGCCGGGAAACACCGGGGCATTGCCGGCCCCGGCACGCTGGGCCGGCGGCGCGGCGGATTTGACCGGCAGGGGGCTATTGCAGCTGAAGCACACCGTGTGGGCGGCCGGATTCTGCCAATTGCAGCGGGGGCATTGCATGGAGCGTGTGGCGCGGATATCGGGGCCGGGGCGGCGGGACTGCGGATGATACGCGCGTCTACCGGTTCCGGCGAATGGCGACCGGCCTGGATCGCCCGGAAGCCGAAAGCCGGCTGCGGCCGGGAAAACCCCGATCCCGGCCGGGGTGGCCCAGGGACGACACTTTGCGCCATGAAGCCGACCCCGCCCGCCCCGCCCATCCGAGATATCGATCCCGTTTCATTGCGCCTCTTCCTGGCCGCGCTGGAAGAAGGGAGCCTGGCGCGCGCCGCCGCGCGCGAGAACATCGTGCCGTCCGCCGTCAGCAAGCGCATGTCGGAAATGGAGGACGCGTTCGGCGTGCCGCTGCTGGAGCGCGGCGTCAAGGGCGTGCAGCCGACCCCGGCCGGCGACGCGCTGGCCGCGCACGTGCGCCGCGTGCTGGAGGACATGGACCGCATGCGCCGCGACATGGCGGGATTTGCGACCGGCGTGCGCGGGCATATCCGGCTGGCGGTGAGCTTTGCCGCCCTGTCGGGCGATCTGCCGGCGCAGATCCAGTCGTTCCGGCGCGCGTATCCGCAGATCGATATTTCGCTGGAAGAAGACACCACGCAGACGGCGTTTCGCGCCGTGCTGGACGGGCAGGCGGACGTGGCGGCGGGTTCCGATTTCGGCCACGAGGGGCTGCAGGTGTTTCCTTTTGGCCGCTGCGAACTGGCGGCGGTGGTGCCGGGCCAGCACCTGCTGGCGGACCGCGAGGCGCTGGACTACGCGCAGTTGCTGCCGTTCGAGCAGATCGAGCTGAACCGCGACAATGGCATCAGCAGCGTGTTCGAGCAGGCGGCGCGGGACGCGGGCATGACGCGCCGCATCAGCGCGCGCGTCAGTTCGCACGAAACCATCTGCCTGCTGGTGGCGCGCGGCATGGGCGTTGCCGTCGTGCCGCATTACCTGAAGCCGCGGCTGGCGCATCTGGACATCCGCTTCATTGCGCTGAAGGGGCCGTGGTCCAGCACGCCGCTCTGTATTGCAGTGCGGGATCCGGACGCACTATCGCCGGCCGCGCGGGCGCTGCTGGCGCACCTGGGCGTGCTGCCTGCCGCGTCGGCCTGAACCGCGTCCCGGCTCAGGGCTAACCCGGACGTTCCGAAACGAGAATGCCCCCGTGCTGAAAGACCGCTACCCGACACGGCCGCAGGCGCCGGATCATGGGCGCATGCCGGCGGCGGCGAGCGAGCTTTCCCTGCCGCCGCGTCTCCGTCGAACTGGCAGGCAAGAGGACACCGCAGATGACAGCAGCACCGGCTTCACCCTTCATGGACAGCACCGAACTGCCCCTGCGCGGCATCAAGGTCCTGGAACTGTCCCACATGATCATGGGGCCGGCCGCCGGCCTGTCGCTGGCGGACCTGGGCGCCGAGGTGATCAAGGTCGAACCCATCGACGGCGACCGCACGCGGCGGCTGAAGGGGTCCGGCAGCGGCTATTTTCCGGTCTTCAACCGCAACAAGCAGAGCCTGGCGATCGACCTCAAGTCGCCGGCGGGGCAGGAGGTCGTGCGCAAGCTGGCGCTCCAGAGCGACATGATCGTGGAGAACTTCCGCGACGGGAGCCTGGCGCAGTACGGGCTGGACTACGAATCCCTGTCGGCCGGAAATCCGCGGCTGATCTATGTGTCGCTCAAGGGGTTTCTCTCCGGTCCCTACAAGCACCGCACGGCGCTGGACGAGGTGGTGCAGATGATGGGCGGGCTGGCCTATATCAATGGCGGCGCGGACACGCCCCAGCGGGTGGCGGCCTCCGTCAATGACATCCTGGGCGGCACGTTCGGGGTGGTGGGCGCGCTGGCCGCGCTGCATGACCGCCATGCGACGGGCCGGGGGCGCCATGTGCGATCCGGCCTCTTCGAAAACAACCTGCTGCTGGTGGCGCAGTTCATCGCGCAATTCCAGTTGACGGGCGCCGCGCCCCGGCCCATGGGGGCGGAACGCAAACCGCCATGGGGCGTGTACGACGTTTTCGAGACCGCCGACGGCCGCGTGTTCGTCGCCGTGGTGGGCGATGCGCAATGGCGCAGCTTCGCGCAGAAATTCCTGCCGCCCGAATGGTCCGCGGACCCGCGCCTGGCCACCGCCGTCGACCGCGAGGCCGCCCGGTCGTGGCTGGTGCCGGGCGTGGGCGAAATCCTGAAGACCTGGAAAACCGACGAGCTGTGCGCCGCGCTCGAGGCCGCCAATCTGTCGTATGGCCCGATCCGCCAGCCGCACGACCTGCTGGACGACGCCCACCTGAAAGCGGGCGGCGCGCTGCTGCCGACCCGGCTGCCGGATGGCGGCGAGATCTCGGCCGCCGCGCTGCCCATCGAGTTCGATGGCCGCAAGGCGGGCAAGCGGTCCGATCCGCCCGGCCAAGGCGCCCAGACCCACGCCATTCTGCAGGGGCTGGGCCTGGATGCCGCGCGCATCGACGCCTTGCGCGCCGCGGGAGTGATCGCATGAACACCGGGCATTAGCGCTTTACCCCTGTCGAGGCGGCGCCAGACCGCCAAGACGTCCATCGAAGAGGAGACACCCATGATCCGCAAACTCGTTGCGCTGGCCGCGCTGGCGGTCGCATGCGCCGCCCATGCACAGGATTACCCCAGCAAGCCCATCCGCATCATCATTCCGTCCACGCCGGGCGGTGGCACGGATTACATCGGGCGGCTGATGAGCACCAAGCTGCACGAACTGAACGGCTGGGCCGTGGTGCCGGAGAACAAGCCCGGCGCCGGCACCGCGCTGGGCCTGGCCGAGGCGGCGCGTGCGCCCGCGCAGGGCTATGACCTGGTGATCGGCCAGTCCGACAACGTCACGCTGATTCCGCTGCTGATGAAAGTGGCCTACGACCCGGTCAAGGACCTGACGCCGGTGGCGCTGGTGGCGACCACGCCGATGGTGCTGCTGGTGGCCGAGGGCTCGCCCTACAAGACGCTGCCCGAGGTGATCGAGGCGGCCAGGAAGGCGCCCAACACGATCTCGTACGGGACGTCCGGCACGGGCGGCGGCGTGCACATCGCCATGGAAATGCTGCAGCACGCGGCCGGCTTCAAGATGCAGCACGTGCCTTACAAGGGGTCCGCTCCGGCACTGGCCGACCTGATGGGCGGCCATCTGCAGTTCGCGGGCTCGTCGATCTCGTCGGCGGCCACGCTCATCAAATCCGGCAAGGTGCGCGCGCTGGCGGTGACCTCGCCCAAGCGCAACCCCGCCTTGCCCGACGTGCCCACGGTGGCGGAGCTTGGCTACAAGGATTTCAGCGTGGTGACCTACTACGGCGTGCTGGCCCCGGCCAAGACGCCCGATGCCATCGTCTCGCGGCTGAACAGCGATTTCAACAAGCTGCTGGCGCGCCAGGATGTGAAGGAGGCGCTGGCGTCCCAGGGGCTGGAGACCGACCCGGTGTCCAGCGCGCAGTTCGCCGCGCTGATCCAGTCGGACATCGGCAAGGCGCGGCAGACCATCAAGAGCGCGGGCATCGTCATCCAGCAATAGGCCCGCACGGACGACAGGACAGCACATGAACCAGGAAGTCAGGCTTTGCGAAGTGGGGCCGCGCGACGGGCTGCAGATGGCCAAGGGCATGATGTCGCGCGCCGACAAGTTGCGCTGGATCCGGCAACTGGCCGACGCCGGCCTGCGCGAGATCGAGGTGGGCAGCTTCGTGTCGCCGCGGCTGGTGCCGCAGATGGCGGACACGGGCGACATCCTGCCCGAGGTCCTGAAGATCGACGGGCTGACCGTCTGCGCGCTGGCCTGCAACCTGAAGGGCGCCATCGCCGCCTACGAGGCGGGCGCGCACGTGCTGGCGTTTCCAGTGTCGGTCAGCGACACCCACAGCCGCGCCAACGTCGGCAAGGGCACCGACGCGCAGATCGCGATGCTGGAATCGATCGTGGACTGGGTCCGTGCGCAGGCGCGACCCATGCGCATCGACGCCGCCGTCGCGACGGCGTTCGGATGTTCGCTGGAAGGGCAGGTGCCGGTGCGGCGCGTGGCCGAGGTCGCCGCGGCGGCGGCGCGCGCGGGCGCCGACGAAATCGCGCTGGCCGATACCGTGGGCTACGCGCATCCGGGGCGGGTGCGCGAGGCGGTGCGCGCCACCCAGGACGCGGTGGGCGCCGCGCTCACCAAGCTGCACCTGCACGACACGATGGGGCTGGGCCTGGCCAACGCCTTGGCCGGGCTGGACGAAGGCATCCGCGCCTTCGATGCGTGCCTGGGCGGCCTGGGCGGTTGCCCGTTCGCGCCGGGCGCCTCGGGCAACATCGTCACCGAGGACCTGGTGTTCATGCTGGAAAGCATGGGCTACCGGACCGGAATAGACCTGTCCCGGCTGCTTGCCGCGCGGCCGCTGCTGGCGGGCGCGTTGCCGCAGGAAACCCTGCGCGGCGGCGTGGCCGCCGCCGGCATCCCAGGGACCTACTCAGGCGGATAGGATCAGCGGTACACCAGCACCGGCAAGGTGCTGTGCGCCAGCACCTTCTGCGTCTGGCTGCCCAGCAGGAAGGCCGCCACCCCGCCACGCCCGTGCGACGACATGGCGATCAGGTCGCAACCGCGCGTCATCGCCACGTCGACGATCACCTGGTGAGGCGAATCGCTCTCGCGCATTTCGGTGGCGCAGGCCACGCCCGCCGCGCTGGCCTTGCCGGCGGCTTCGGACAGGTAGGAGCTGGCCAGTTCGCGCGCCTGGTCTTCGTAGACTTTGCGCATGCCTTCGAGGTGGACGGTCTCGATGGAGGGCATCTGCAAGGCGCTGTAGACCGTCAGCACCGTGACGCTGGCGCCCAGTTCGCGGGCGAGCGCAAGGCCTTGCTCCAGGCCGGAGTTGGCCAGGCTGGATCCGTCGATGGGGATGAGTATGTGCTTGAACATGGCAACCTCCAGGGTGGAATCTGCGTCCATGGTACGCCCGCTGGGGACGGTTGCCTTTGATTTTGGCGGAAGCGGTGAGATTCGAACTCACGAACGGTTGCCCGTTGCCGGTTTTCAAGACCGGTGCAATCGACCACTCTGCCACGCTTCCGGGGTTTGCCGCGATATTGCGGCCGCCAGGCAAACATTCTGCCCGAACGAAAACGCGATATGCCGCAAAGGGCGCAATAATAATCCATTTGCTGCAAAGGAGGCACGCGATGCACGCTGTTGAAATCACCCGCCCCGGCGGCCCCGAAGTCCTCGTCCCCGTGGAGCGTCCCACGCCCGAGGCAGGCGCGGGGGAAGTTCTGATCAAAGTGACCGCCGCGGGCATCAACCGCCCCGACGTGTTCCAGCGCAAGGGCAACTATGCGCCCCCCCGCGGCGCTTCCGACCTGCCGGGCCTGGAAGTGGCCGGCGAGATCGTGGGCGGCGATGTGGCCGGCAGCGGCTTTGCCGTGGGCGACAAGGTGTGCGCCCTGGTCGCGGGCGGCGGCTACGCCGAATACTGCGTCGCGCCGGTGGCGCAATGCCTGCCCATCCCCAAGGGCTTGTCCGACATCGAGGCCGCCGGCCTGCCGGAAACCTATTTCACGGTCTGGAGCAACGTGTTCGACCGCGGCCGTCTGTCCGAGGGCGAAGCCCTGCTGGTGCACGGCGGCGCCAGCGGCATCGGCACCACGGCGATCCAGCTCGCCCGCGCGATGGGCCACAAGGTCTATGTCACGGTCGGCAGCGACGACCGCGCGCGTGCCGTCGAAGCGCTGGGCGCCGACAAGGGCATCAATTACAAGACGCAGGATTTCGTGAAGGAAGTCCTGGACGCCACCGGCGGACGCGGCGTGGACGTGATCCTGGACATGGTGGCCGGCGACTACATCGCCCGCGACATGCAGTGCCTGGCTGACGACGGCCGCATCGTCATCATCGCCCAGCTCGGCGGTTCGCATGCCAACGTGGACACGGCCCAGGTCATGCGCCGCCGCCTGACGATCACCGGCTCCACCTTGCGTCCCCGTCCGGTGGCGTTCAAGGGCGCCATTGCCCGCGCGCTGCGCGAGCACGCCTGGCCCCTTCTGGAAAAGGGGGCCATCAAGCCGATCGTCCACGCCACCTTCCCGCTGGCCGAGGCCGCCAAGGCCCACGCCATGATGGAAGGCGGGGAAAACATCGGCAAAATCATCCTGACTATGTAAGAAACGCGCGGCGTTCGGCGTATCGCCGCGCAACAGGATACAATCTCGGGTTTCGCCTGGAATTTTTTCCAGGCAGGCCCGTGGGCGGTTGCTGCACCAGGCCCCTCTTTCAGGTCCTCCAGGCCCGGTTCGGCGTGGGGCGTCTTGCCAGGGGCAACCCGAATCCGGCTCACCACCTCAGACCCAATCGTCAGACAAATTCGCCATGACTTCAGTCGAAAACCGCGCCCGCCTCGTGCTGGGCAACTGGAAGATGCACGGCAACCTGGCCGAGAATGCCGCGTTGCTGACCGAGCTTCGTGCCGCGGATGCTGCGGGCCACTGCGAAATCGGCATTTGCGTGCCGTTTCCCTACCTGGCGCAGGCCGCCTCGGCCCTGACCGGCAGCAGCGTGTCCTGGGGCGCGCAAGACGTCAGCGCGCACGACAAGGGCGCCTATACGGGTGAAGTCTCCGCATCGATGCTGAAGGAATTCGGCTGCCGCTGGGCGCTGGCCGGCCACTCCGAGCGCCGCGTGCTGCACGGCGAAACCGACGAGATCGTCGCCGCCAAGGCCCAGGCCGCGCTGGCCGCCGGGCTGACTCCCGTGGTGTGCGTGGGCGAATCCCTGGCCGACCGCGAAGCCGGCAACACGCTGGCCGTCATCGAGCGTCAGCTCAAGCCCGTGCTGGCCCTGGGCGCCGACGCCGTCTCCCGCATGGTCCTGGCCTACGAGCCCGTCTGGGCCATCGGCACCGGCCGCACGGCCACGCCCGAGCAGGCGCAGGAAGTCCACGGCGCCATCCGCGCCGCGCTGCGCGCCCTGGGCGCCGCCCAGGTGCAAGTGTTGTACGGCGGCAGCGTCAAGGCCGCCAACGCCTCCAGTTTGTTCGCCATGACTGATATCGACGGAGCCCTGGTCGGCGGCGCGTCGCTCGTGGCTGAAGAGTTTTTGCGAATTGCCGCCATCTAAGTTTCCGTTCCGGAGTCTGTAATGCCCCTGATGCTCAAAATCCTGCTGGCCGTCCAAGTGATCTCGGCGCTGGCTATCATCGTCCTGGTCCTGCTTCAGCAGGGCAAAGGCGCCGACATGGGCTCCGCTTTCGGTAGCGGCTCGTCGGGCAGCCTGTTCGGCGCCACCGGCGCGGCGAACTTCCTGTCGCGCGCGACCAAGTGGTCCGCCGTCGTGTTCTTCGCGTCCACCGCCGGCCTGGCCTATGTCAGCCACAAGGGCAGCAGCGGCCCCGCCGTGGACTCCGGCGTGATGCAGAGCTTCCCGGCCGACCGTTCGGTGCCGCAGGCGCCGGGTTCGGTGCCTGCCGCCCCGGGCGCCTCGTCGGTGCCGGGCGCTTCGTCGGTTCCCGGCGCAGCCCCCGCTCCCGCCGCCAAGCCCGACGCCTCGGTGCCCTCCGCGCCGGCTGCTCCGGCCGCGCCGGCCGCGCCCGCTGCCGAGAAGCCGGCGGAAACGCCCGCCGCGCCGGCAAAGTAAGGTGGCAGGACAAGAAAGCCGGCGCATGCCGGCTTTTTTTTCGCTTGCAGCAATGACGTGATCCGCGCGGAGGCCCCATGGAAAAGCGATTGATGCCGTCGATGATGGCGCTCCAGTGTTTCGAGGCGGTGGCGCGGCACATGAGCGTCACGCGCGCCGCCGAAGAACTCCACATGACGCAGAGCGCGATCAGCAAGCAGATCGCGCAGCTGGAGGCGCTGCTGCGCAACCCGCTGTTCCTGCGCGTGCGCCGCCGGCTGCAACTGACCCCCGCGGGCGCGCTCTACCAGTCCGAGGTCAGGGCGATCCTGAACCAGGTGGACATGTCCTCGCGCTACATCCTCACCTACGGCAGCGAGACGCAGGTGCTGACCATCGGCACCCAGCCCACGTTCGGCGCGCGCTGGCTGATTCCGCGCCTGCAGCGCTTCATGGCGGCGCATCCGGACATCCAGGTGAAGGTGCGCAGCGAAACCCGGCCGTTCGACCTGATGCAGGCCAAGATCGACATTTCGTTCTTCTTCGGCCATGGCACGCTGCCCGGCGCGCAATGCCTGGAGTTGTTCGAGGCCGACGTCGTGCCGGTGTGCGCGCCCGGATTCCTGCGTGGCGACAAGGTCGCCAGCCTGGAAGAATTGGGCGCCCAGACGCTGATCCAGTGCGCGTCGCGCCCGGAGGCCTGGCACGATTATTTCTCCCACCAGCAATTCCAGTCCGACCGCAGCTACCACGGCCCGCGCTTCGATACCTTCTACATGTGCGTGCGCGCGGCCGAGGGCGGCTGCGGCATCGCGCTGACGCCGCGCCTCTTGGCCGAAGAAGAGCTGCAGGCCGGCAAGCTGGTCATTCCCTGGGGCTATGTGCAGCCCAGCGGCGGCGCGTATTTCGTGGCGTATTCCGAACACTCCGCGGAGGTGCCGAAGATCAAGCAATTCGTGGCGTGGGTGCAAGACCAGGCGCGCCAGCAGGACGGCCGCGGCGGGCCGCGCGGGCGGTCCATGAAAAAACGGACTGACTAGGCCGAATTTTTTCATTTGATCGCGCCCCGCCGGGCGTGATTTCATGCGGGCCATCCTTTGTTCACCGATGTGCCGAGCCCGCCATGAGTCAGAATTTCGTCAATCCCGATCAGATCCGCGCCTGGTTTTCCCGCGCCATGTCCGACATGTACAAGCAGGAAGTCCCGCTGTACGACACGCTGCTGGACCTGGTCGCCCAGGTCAACGCGAAGACGATGGCCGAGCAGCCGGAACTCGCCGCGCAACTGGCGCGCACGGGCGAGATCGAGCGCCTGGACATCGAGCGCCATGGCGCGATCCGTGTCGGCACGCCACAGGAATTGGCCAACCTGCGCCGCGTGTTCGCCGTGATGGGCATGCAGCCGGTCGGCTACTACGACCTGTCGCCCGCCGGGGTGCCGGTGCATTCGACCGCCTTTCGCGCCACGCACGAAGCCGCGCTGCAGGCCAGCCCGTTCCGCGTCTTCACCTCGCTGCTGCGCCTGGAACTGATCGACGATGTGGCCCTGCGCGAGAAGGCCGCGCGCATCCTGGCGGCGCGCCGGATCTTCACCGAGCGCGTGCTGGCGCTGACCGCGCGTTTCGAGACGCAAGGCGGACTGGACGAGTCCGATGCCCGGGAATTCGTCGCTGAGGCCCTGCACACCTTCCGCTGGCACAGCGAGGCCACCGTCAGCCTGGACGACTACCGCGAACTGCACGGCCAGCATCGCCTGATCGCCGACGTGGTGGCGTTCAAGGGTCCGCACATCAACCACCTGACGCCCCGCACATTGGACATCGATGAAGCGCAGGCCGAGATGCCGCGGCGCGGCGTGTCGGCCAAGGCCGTCATCGAAGGCCCGCCGCCGCGCAAGTGCCCGATCCTGCTGCGCCAGACCAGCTTCAAGGCGCTGGAGGAGCCCGTGCGCTTTGCCGGTCCGGACGGCGCCAGCTCCGTGGGCAGCCATACGGCCCGTTTCGGCGAGATCGAGCAGCGCGGCGTGGCGCTGACCCGCAAGGGCCGCGCCCTGTACGACCAACTGCTGGATCTGGCGCGCAGCCGCATCAGCGGCGCGCCCAATGAAGGCAACGCGGCTGCCTACATGCAGAACCTTCAGGACTGTTTTGCGGCCTTTCCGGACGACTACGCGCAACTGCATGACCAGGGGCTGGCGTACTTCCGCTATTTCCTGACCGGCAAGCAAGGCGCCCCGGAAACATCGACGCTGCCGGCCCTGATCGAGCAGGGCTACATCCAGTTCGAACCGCTGGTGTACGAAGACTTCCTGCCGGTCAGCGCGGCCGGCATCTTCCAGTCGAACCTGGGCGACAAGGCGCAGGCCGAGTACGCGCAGAACGCCAGCCAGGTCGCGTTTGAAGCGGCGCTGGGCGCCCCGGTGATGGACGAGCTGGCGCTGTACGACGACACCCAGGCGCGCTCGCTGGCGGGCTGCCTGCAGGCGCTGGGCGTGCAAACCGGTGCGCCGGTGGCCGCATGAGCCGGCTGGACCGCTGCCTGTCGGTGGGCGACTTCGAACGCGAGGCGCGGCGCATCATGCCGCGCTGCGTCGAAGGCTACATCTGCGGCGGCACGGAGGACGGCGCCTCGCTCGCGGAAAGCGTCCGCGCCCCGCGCGACATCGGCTTCCGGCCGCGCGGACTGCGCGTGGTGGAACAGCGCAGCAGCCAGGTCAACCTGTTCGGCGAGGACTACGCCATGCCCGTCGGTTTCGCGCCGACCGGCTTTTCGGCCATCGTCATGCACGAATGCGATCTGGCCCTGGCGCGCGTCGCCCAGGAAGCCCGGATTCCGTTCATCATCAGCGGCGCCTCCAGCGTGCCGCTTGAACGCCTGCAGCAGGCCACCGGCAACCGTTGCTGGTACCAGGCCTACCTGCCGGGCAACATCGAGCGCATCGGCAAGCTGCTGGACCGGCTGCGCCAGGCGAGCATCCCGGTGCTGGTCGTCACCATCGACACCTGCGTGGGCGCCAATCGCGAGAACCTGCAGCGTCTGGCGTTCACCGTCCCGTTCAAGATGAGCGCAAGCGTCGTGCTGGACGGCATGCGGCATCCGCGCTGGACCCTGAACGTCTTCATGCGAACCCTGCTGGGCAGCGGCGTGCCCCGGTTCTCCAACCTGTACGAAGAGATCGGCCCGCCCATCACGCAGGATCCGCCCAACGGATTCCGGGGCGAGCGCGACAAGCTCTCGTGGGACCACATCCGCTGGATCCGCCAGAACTGGTCCGGCAAGCTGGTGCTCAAAGGCGTCATGCATCCCGACGACGCGCGGCAGGCCTGCGCCGCGGGCGTCGACGGCGTGATCGTGTCGAATCACGGCGGGCGCCAGCTCGACGGCTGCATCTCGCCCTTGCAGGCGCTGCACGACGTCGTGCAGGCGGTGCCGGCTGGTTTTCCCGTGATGGTCGACGGGGGCTTCCGGCGCGGCGCCGACGTGCTCAAAGCCGTGGCCCTGGGCGCGCGCCTCGTATTTACCGGCAGGCCGCAGCTCTTCGGCGCGGCCGTGGCCGGGGCGGCGGGCATTCGCAAGGTCGCGCGGATTTTCCACAGCGAGATCTCCACCAATATGGCGCTGCTCGGCTGCGCCACGCTGGGCGAGGTCACGCCGGACCTGATCGCGCCGGTGCGCCCGAGCGGCCCCTGGCACCCGCCGGCCCCTGCCTGAACCCAGCCGGCCCAGCCGGCACCCACAACAAAAAAAGCGGCGCGCACGACCCGTCGCGCCCCACCGTTCTCAAAAGGAGGAAACATGAGAAAAATCCATTCCAGGCTCGCCGGCATTGCGGCGGCGCTTGCCTGCGTCGTCACCGGGCCCGTCCAGGCCCAGGCGGACGCCTATCCCACCAAGCCGGTTCGGCTGGTCGTGGGCTACGCGCCGGGCGGCACGACCGACATCAGCGCCCGCATGATCGCGGAAGTGCTGGGCAAGGAGTTCGGGCAGACCTTCGTGGTGGAGAACAAGCCCGGCGCCAACAGCAACATCGGCGCCGAATCCGTCACCCGCTCGCCCGCCGACGGCTACACGTTTTTCGTGGGATCGATCTCCACGGCGATCAACCAGTCCTTGTATTCCAAGATGTCCTACGACGCGCTCAAGGACCTGGACGCCGTCGCGCTCCTGAACGTCGTGCCCAACATCCTGGCGGTCAACGCGAACGTGCCGGTCAAGACCGTGCAGGAATACATCGACTACGCCAAAAAGAACCCGGGCAAGCTGACCTGCGCCTCGCCTGGCAACGGCTCGTCCGCCCACCTGGGCTGCGAGCTCTTCAAGATGAAGACCGGCATCGACCTTCTGCACGTGCCGTACCGCGGCAGCGGTCCCGCCGTGGCCGACCTGCTGGGCGGGCAGGTGGACTCCATCTTCGACAACCTGCCGCCGCTCCTGCCGCATGTGCGCGCGGGCAAGCTGACCGGCCTGGCCGTCACCACCGGCAGCCGCGTGCCGTTCGCGCCCGACATCCCGACCATCGCCGAATCCGGCGTGCCGGGCTTCGACGTCGCCGCCTGGTTTGGCCTCTTCGCGCCGGCTGGCACCCCGCCCGAAATCGTCCAGAAGGTCAACGCCGCCATCAACAAGGCACTGACCTCGGACTCGGCCCTGGCCGCCAGCTACCAGACCAACGGCTTCCTGCTCCCGCCGCCGCCCAATACCCCGCAGGCCTTCAAGGCCTTCATGGAAAGCGAGACCCGCAAATGGGGCGAGGTCGTCAAGGCGACCAACCTGCAGATCAACTGATCCCGCAGGCGGTCCGCAACGGCGCCGGGACAGGGCCGGCGCGGACCCGTCACGGATAAAGCGGGACGGCTTTCCCGCTTTCAAATTTACGTGATAGAATGCTCGACTTTCCAGCAAGGTACGCCTTGCCGTGATGGTCAAGCCGACGTGGTGAAATTGGTAGACACGCTATCTTGAGGGGGTAGTGGCGAAAGCTGTGCGAGTTCGAGTCTCGCCGTCGGCACCAAGAATTTGTCCAGGTTGTCACTGGGCGCAAAGAACCCGCATCTCTCCTATGAGGATGCGGGTTTTTTGTTGTAGGTTCCTGGGTTGCCTCTTGCTGGGTCCCCGCCCGGCGCTGGAAAACACATTTCCACAATCCGGAATAAAGACGCGCGACGACGCCAATCCCGTGAAAATACGGGGAATTCAGGGGAAACCCCATCCTCTTGCGCTGCAATGCTTGCTTGTGCGGGCGAACTCCCGCGAATACCATGTGCCCACCGAGCTAACAAGAAAATATTGCAGTCTTTCGTCTTTCCTCCTTCGTCTTACCTCTTTCGTCTTTCGTTCGAGTCCTTTCGTTCGAGTCGAGAGGCTGCCTCTCCCTCTCCTAATGTCTTCCGATACATCAAGACCTTTGCGCATCGCGCACGCTGAAGCGGCTTTGGGCTATGCCGGGCAGGAACGCCGAATCCTCAAGGAAATGCAGGCGATGCGCGAACGCGGGCATCATGTGGAACTGATCTGCCGGCCGGAGGCGAAACTCGTCCAGGCCGCGGCGGATGCCGGCATTACGGTCCACACGCTGCGCATGGGGGGATTGGTGAATCTGCTCCGGGGCGCACCCAAGGTTGCCCGCATCCTGCGCAAGGGGCGTTTCGATGTGCTCAACACCCACAGCCGCATCGACACCTTGCTGGCGGGCCTGGGGGCGCGCATGGCCGGCACGCCGCTGATCGTGCGGACGCGGCACCTGACCAATCGGGTGAATTCGATGCTGGCCTATACCTGGGTGCCGCATCGCATCACCACCGTCAGCAATCACGTCAGGGAATACCTGATCGAGCGGGGCGTGCCTGCGGATCGCGTGGAAACCGTCTATTCCCCCATCAACTTGCCGCCGCCCGGCATCACGTCCGGCCTGCGCGAGGAACTCAAGCTGCCGGCCGATGCCATCGTGGTCTGCTGTGTGGCCATTCTCCGGGCGACAAAGGGGCATCGCGAGCTTATCGAAGCGCTGCGGCCCCTGATGGCGCAGCGGCCTCAGGTGCACCTGGTGCTGGTCGGCAACGGCGCGCCGTTGTTCGAACAGCTGCAGGCGCTGATCGCCGAGATCGGCCTGGCCGACCGCATCCACATGCTGGGATTCCGCCACGACGTGCCCAGCATCCTGGCCGGCAGCGACATCTTTGCGCTGGCGACGCAGAAAGAGGCCTCGGGCACCGTCTACGTCGAGGCCTCGGCCGCGGGGCTGCCCGTCGTCGGGGTGGACGTGGGGGGCGTCAGTGAGATGGTGAACGACGGAGAGACGGGAATCCTGGTGCCGGCCGGCGATATCGCGAAACTCCGTGCGGCGCTGGCCAGCCTGATCGATGACGAGGCGCTGCGCGCGCGCATGGGGGAGGCCGGCAGGCGCATGGTGTACGGCGAGGGCAAGTTCTCGCTGGCCGGGCTGGCCAAGCGCACGGAACAGGTCTACCAGACATGGCTCGCGCAACGCGGGGCCTGCGGGCCGGCCGCGGTGCAGCAGTCGGGTTGAACGCTTGCCATGCTAAATGTATCTGTCCGGCAGCGCATCACCCAAGCGGCCGCTCCCTATAGCGGCCTGGAGGTCATGCCTCGGCTGGCGCTTGCGTCTCCCGGATCATTCAGCCCGTTCGAGGTCCTGGACCTGAGGCAGCTGACTGTCGCCGCGGCCGGCAGCGAGCGCGATGTGTATCTGCACCCCGCCGACGACGCCCTGCTCATCAAGACCATCAATCGCGCGCGCAGCAGCGAGCTGCGTCGTAAGCGCCCCTGGCACAAGCGTTTCCAGCGCGAGGACGCGCATCGCGTTTTCATCGCGGAAACCGTCGAATACATCGCCACCACGGCGCAGCAGGGGGCCCACATGGGCAACATGCTGATGGCGCGCATCTTTGGCCTGGTCCTGACGTCCAAGGGCCTGGGCCTGGTCGTGGAACGGATCGTCGACGCGCACGGAAACCTTGCCCCCACGCTCAAGGAAGTGGTGGCGCGTCAGGGATACAGCCCGCAACTGCGTTATCTCGTCCATGAATTCTTCATGGCGTTGATCGATGCGCACGTGATCTTCAACGACGTCAGCGCGAGCAACATCGTCCTGGGATTCAACGCCAACGGGCGGGAAGGGCTGTACCTGGTGGACGGATACGGGTCCAAGCAATTGTTTCCGCTGTATTCGTGGAGCAAGGCGCTGAACGGCCGCCGCATCCTGCGCAAGTACGACACGATGACCAAGAAACTCATGGCGGCGGGGAAGAACCGGCGCTAAGGGCCCGGCCCCACGGCGTGCGTCGGCGGCGCCCAGCCAGCCGAAGGCGCCCGATCGCGCGAACGTGTTCCTGAACAACTGATCCGCACGGCCGCCGCGCCGGGAATCAGACGGCAGAAACGAGAAACGGGCCCGACCAGGGCCCGTTTCCGTGTTCGGGATGCAACGTCCCGGCCCTCATCCGCCCTTCAGCCTGTCCGCCACGTCCTCCGCCTCGCTGCAAACCGCCAGCACCTCCGCGGGCTTTTTGCTCACCGACAGGTACACGTGCCCGATGCTGCTGTCGAAATACGCGGACTCCAGCCGGTTGAGCACGACGCTGTCGCCGTTCTCGAACTGGATCCGGACCTTGCCCGACAGGACCACGACGAATTCCTGGCCCGGGTGGCGGATATAGTCTTCGAACTCGACGACCTTGCGCGAGTCGATCACCGCGACCATGGGCAGCATCTTCTTGCCGGGGTATTCGCCCATCAGCAGGCGGTAGTGGTAGTTCTCGGTGATGTAGTCGCGGGCGTCGCTGAGCTTGTTCTTGACGTAGGTGGGCGCGACGGCGGCCTGGGCCGCGTCGCGCAGCATGAACAGGCGCGTCATGTCGATGTCGAGCGCGCGGGCCAGGGCGGCGAATTTTTCGTAGCTGAGGGCGATCTGGCCGAGTTCGGCCTTCGATAGCGTCGATACCGCGATGCCGCTGGCCTTGGACAGCGCCTGCAGGGTCATTTTCCTGGCCTTGCGCTCGGCGCGCAGGCGGGCGCCCATTTCTTCCTTGCCCACGATTTCAGGCGGGGATGTGTTGCCGGTTGGGGCCATGTTGCGGGCTGGCGGTGTCATGCTATCGATCGGCGACGGCTTCAGGCGGCGGCCGCGGGGCCCTTGGCCGGGGCATCGCCCAGCCACGCCTGCACTTCGATTTCCACGTCCACGTCCATGGCCAGCTTGGCCTCGACGGTGGAGCGCGAGGGGAAATCCGAGGAAAAATGGCTGCGATAGGCGTCGTTGAACTGCGCGAAAAGCGCCAGGTCCGACAGCCACACCGTCACGCGCACCACATCCTTGAGGCTGGCGCCGGCCACCGCCAGCGTTTCCTTGATGCGCTCGATGGCGGCGTGCGTTTGGGCGGTGATGTCGCCGCGCACGACCTGGCCGGCTGCGTCCATCGGGATCTGGCCGGACAGGAACAGGAAGCCGCCCGCCTGGGTGGCGCGCGAGAAGGGCAGGGGCAGGGTGCTGGGGTAACGGGTGATGGCGGTCATGTCGGGATCTCGGTCGGTGGAAAGCAGGGTCAGCGCAGGCGCTCGGGGCGCATCGCGTCGGCGTCGACGCCATGGGCCTGCAGGGGGTCGGGGATGGGCTGGCGCGTCAGGACCGCCGCGGCCAGCTCGGAGGCGGCCGCGGCGGTCTGGATGCCGTAGCCGCCTTGCGCCGCCAGCCAGAAGAAGGCGGGCGTGTCCGCGTCCCAGCCGATCACGAAATCGCCGTCGCGCACGAACGAGCGCAGGCCGGCCCAGGTGTGTTTCGGGCGCCGGATCGTCAGCGTGGTGGCGGTCTCGATGCGGTAGATGCCGGTGGCCACGTCCAGCTCCTCGGGGACGACGTCGTGCGCGTCGACCGGGTCGGCATTGGCGGGAGACCCCAGCAACTGGCCGGCGTCGGGCTTGAAGTAGTAGCTCTCGTCCACGCCGACGACGGCGGGCCAGTGGGAGAAGTCGACGCCCTCGGGGCCGCTGAAGGTGAAGGCGGTGCGGCGGCAGGGCTGCAGGCCAATGGGCGCCGCGCCGCACACCGTGGCGGCGTGGTCCGCCCACGCGCCCGCGGCGTTGACCACGGCGCGCGCCCGCAGGCTGCGGCCATCGGCCAGGGTCAGCGTCCATACGCCGTCGGCGTACGCCGCCGCCACGAGTTCGGCGTTGTTGTGCAGCACGGCGCCCTGGCGGCTCATGCCGCGCAGGAAGCCCTGGTGCAGGGCGTGCACGTCAATGTCGCGGGCATCTGGCTCCTCGATCGCGCCGCAGAGCTGGTCTTCGCGCAGGCAGGGCACGCGCGCCAGGGCCTGCGCGGCGTCGATCAGGGTCACGTTGGGGGACTGGCGGTGCAGGTCGTCGAACACCTCCCGCAGCAGATCCTTCTGCTCCGGCGTGGCGATGTACAGCACGCCGCGCGGGGCCAGCAGCGGGTGCTCGCAGAAGCCTTCCGGGGGATGCTCGTAGAAGTCGCGGCTGGCGCGCGTGAGCGCCTTGATCTGCGTCGTGCCGTAGGTCTCCATGAACATGGCGGCGGAACGGCCGGTGGAGTGATACCCGGGTTGGGATTCACGCTCCAGCACCGCCACGGAGGCCGTGGCGCTCAGGCGGTAGGCCACGGAGGCGCCGGCGATGCCGGCGCCGACCACGGCAAAATCGTATAGGGTGTCAGCAGTCATTGTGTCGGAAGCGAGAATTCTCGTATTGGATAATTCTCGTATTAGATAATTCTCTTATTTGATAATTCTCGAATACGATAGTTTTTCGGCGCGACGGGAGTAATAGGGGAATGCCCTGATAGGGCGCGCGGGGCCACCGGAGAACGCGCGGCCGCTAGCCCAGCTTGCCCAGCAGTGCGATCAGCCTGCGGCGTTCGGCCGCGCCCAGCTTGGCGCTGATGCGCGCGTCGTGCGCCTGGACGGCGCGGGTGATGGCGGCCAGCGCTTCGTGGCCGGCCCGGGTCATGGCCAGGGAGTAGGCCCGCCGGTCGCGTTCGGCCTCCTGGCGTTCGACGTAGCCCAGTTCCTGCAACTGATTGACGATCTGCACCGCGCCCGAGCGCGCGATGCCCAGGATGCGGGCCAGGTCGGTGAGCTTGAGATGCTGGTTGGCGGCGATCAGCGTGAGCGCCGAGTAGCGCTGCGGCGTGATGTCCCACGGCGCCAGCGCCGCGAGAAAGTCTTCGTAGATCAGGATCTGCGCGCGGCGGATGGCGTAGCCGACCAGATCGTCCAGCGCCCCGTACTGGATGCCGGGAACGTGCGGATCGAAGTGTTCGCCGCGGGCGGCAGGGCGGCGAGGGTGTTGGACGGAAGCTCTGGACATTGGGGGCGGATGGCGGCTCGGGGGCCTCAACACTAATGCAGGCATTGTCGCCGCGCCACCGGATTGCGGGAAATCCCTCGTGCGGAAAGCCGGTCTATTTTGTTATGTTGCATAACAAATAAGACCAGGAGGTAGACATGCAAATCGTCATTGCCGGCGCCGGCATCGGTGGGCTGACCCTTGCCTTGATGCTGCATCGGCGCGGCATCGGCTGCCGCATCTATGAAAGCGCGCAGGAACTGCGGCCCTTGGGCGTGGGCATCAATCTGCTGCCGCACGCGGTAAGCGAGATCGAGCAACTGGGCCTGATGCCCGCGTTGGCCGAACGCGCCATCGAGACCTCGCAGCTCCACTACTACAACAAGTTCGGCCAGCCCATCTGGCGCGAGCCGCGCGGGCTGGAGGCGGGCTATCCGCTGCCGCAGTTCTCGGTGCACCGCGGCGAATTCCAGATGCTGCTGGCGCAGACCGTGCGCGACCGGCTGGGGCCCGATGCCATCGTCCCGGGGATGGTGCTGGAATCGGCCAACCAGGACGCGTCCGGCGTGCAGGCGCAATTTCGCCGCCGCGCCGATGGCGAACTGCAGACCGTGCGGGGCGACATTCTGGTGGGGGCGGACGGCATCCACTCGGCGCTGCGCCGCCAGTTGCATCCCGTGGGGGACGAGCCGCGGTTTTCCGGGCGCATGCTGTGGCGCGCGGTGACCGAGGCGCCGCCCTATCTGGATGGGCGCAGCATGTTCATGGCGGGCCATCAGGATCAGAAATTCGTCTGCTATCCGATCTCGGAACCGCTGCGCCGGCAAGGCCGTTCGCTGATCAACTGGATTGCCGAGCTGTCGATTCCCGGCGCGGAACTGCCCGCCACGGACTGGAACCGCAAGGTCGACAAGTCCGTGTTTGCCGACCGCTTCGCCGACTGGCGCTGGGACTGGATCGACATCCCCGCCATCATCGACGGCGCGCAGGCGATCTACGAATTCCCGCTGGTGGACCGCGATCCCCTGCCGCGCTGGACGCGGGGCCGGGTCACGCTGCTGGGCGATGCCGCGCATCCGATGTATCCCATCGGCTCGAACGGCTCGGCCCAGGCGATTCTGGACGCGCGCTGTCTGGCCGACTGGCTGGACCAGGCGTTGCGGGGCAAGGCGCGTTCGCCGGAGATCGCGCTGTTGGAGTACGAAGCCGAACGGCTGCCGCGCACCGCGGGCATCGTGCTGCGCAACCGCTTGAACGGGCCGGAGCAGGTCATGCAGATGGCCGAAGAGCGCGCCCCGGCAGGGTTCGCGGACGTGAACGACGTGATTTCGGGCGAGGAGCTGGCGGCGGTGTCGCTGCGCTACAAGCAGCTTGCGGGTTTCGACCCGGCGGCGCTACGCCTGGCCCGCGGAGAAAAGCCATGAGCGGCGACACTGCTGTCAACGAGATCCCGCCGCCCCGGCTGGAGCATGTGGCCACCGTGGTGGTCGACGTGGGCGCGCCGCAGGAAGTCGGCGATACGCCGCAGGGCCGGCGCCGCGTCATTCCCATCACCGGCGGCACGGTCGACGGGCCGCGCCTGCGCGGCAAGGTGCTGCCGGGCGGGGCAGACTTCCAGATCATCCGGTCGGCCACGTATACGGATATCCACGCGCGCTACGTGATCGAAACGCCCGACGGCGAACGCGTCTACGTGGAGAACACCGGCATCCGCACGGGCAGCGCCGACGACATCGCGCGCCTGGCGCGCGGCGAGGCGGTGGATCCCGCCCGCATCTATTTCCGCAGCTATCCGCGCTTTGAAACGTCGTCGCCCGCGCTGGGCTGGATGAACGAGAGCCTGTTCATCGGCACGGGCGCGCGGTATCCCGACCGCGTCGAGCTGCGCTTTTATCGCATTTGCTGACCCCGCGGCATGCGCCGCGGCATTAAAAAAACCAGGAGACAACCATGCAAACAATGCTGCGCCGCCTGCTGGGCGGATTCCTGCTGTGCGTGCCGCTTGCGGCGGCCGCGCAGTTCCCCAATGGGCCGGTGCGCCTGAACGTGGGCTTTCCGCCCGGTACGGGACCGGACATCGTGGCCCGGACCCTGTCCCAGCACATGGGACCGCTGCTGGGCGAAAGCGTGGTGGTGGAAAACAAGGTCGGCGCGGGCGGGCAGATCGCGGCGCAGACCGTGGCGCGCAGCCCGGCGGACGGGCAGACCCTGCTGCTGGGCGAGGTGGGCTCGATCAGCATTTCCCCCGCGACCTACCGCAACCTGAACTACGACCCGCCGCGCGATTTCGCCCCGATTTCCGAGGTGGTGCGCGCGGACTTCGTGCTGGTGGTGCCGGCCAGTTCGCCGTATCGGGACCTGACCGCCTTCATCGACGCGGCCAGGAAGGCGCCCGACCGCCTGAACTTCGCGACGTTTGGCGCGGGCACGCCGGGGCACTTCGGCGCCGAACTCTTTGCACGCGAGGCGGGGCTGAAGATCGAGGCGATCCATTACCGCTCGACCGGCGATGCGGTGTCGGGGCTGGTGTCCGGCGGCGTCCAGGCGGCCTTCGTGACGACCGCGCTGGCCGCGCCCCAGGTGCAGGGGGGCAAGCTGCGCGCCCTGGCCACCACCGGCGCGCAGCGATCGCCCGCCCTGGCCGACGTGCCGACCTTCGCCGAGCGCGGCTTGCCGGCGGTCAACTTCGGGGCGTGGTTTGCGCTGTTTGCGCCGGCCGGCACGCCCGAGGCCGTGCTGACGCGCCTGCAGGCGGACAGCGCGGCTGCGCTGCGTCAGCCGGCCGCCGTGAAAACGCTGGGGGACGCGGGCTTTGCCGTCGTGGGCTCGGATCGGCAGGCGCTGCAGGCCTTGCTGGCATCGGAATCGAAGCGCTGGGCGGAAGTGGTGAAGGCGACGGGCTTTCGGGCCGATTGATGCAACGCGCCGGACGTGCCGCGCCGAATCGGGCGCGGCCCGCCCGGCCGCCCGGCCGCCCGGCAGCTTCAGGGCGCGGCAGCCGGCTCGGCGGCATAGGCCTGATGCAGCCATTGCAGGAAGGCCGGCGCGGGCGGCATCCGGGCTTCCCCAATCCGGCTGACCGCCACCCCGGGCGTCCACGAGTTCATCACGGCCGCACCGCGCAAGCCGGGCAGGTCCGCCAGCGTGATCGCACGCGTGTGCTGGGGCACGCCCAGTCGCGCGAGCTGCCGCTGCACGATGCCCATCGTCGTGCCGCGCAGCATGGCCGCTTCCGGCCAGATCACCGCCGCGCCGTCCCAGAACGCCAGGTTCCAGATCGACGCCTCGCTCAGCCGTCCCTGGCGGTCCATGAAGGCCGCGTCATCGAAGCCCCGTGCGGCGGCCCGGCGCAGCAGATATGTCTTCGCGATTTCACCCACGTGCTTGACCTGCGGCAGCATGCGTTCGTGCTCGAACGCCGCCAGCGCCAGGGGGCCCGATGGCCCATCGGCAGGCGGGCTCGTGCGCACCAGGATGTCCAGCCCGGCGTCGGGGCCGGCCACGGTGAACTCGCCGGCCGGCGTGTAGACGGTGGCGACCAGCGAATGATCGGCGGGGCTTGCCTGGATCGCCGTGCGCAGACGGCGCCGCATCGTGTCGTCGGGCAGCGCGTGGCCGAACATTTCCATCGACGCCGACCACAGCCGGGCCAGGTGCAGGTCCAGCCCGCGCACCCGGCCGTCGCGCACCTGCATCGCGGTGAAGTGCGCGTAGCCCGCGAAGGCGAGCGGCCCCAGATCGGCGGCGCTCGCGGGCTGGCCGTTGCGGTGAATCACGAAAGTTGCCGGGCTGGCGGACATGGGAGACTCCAAGCGTGAAGGGGGACGATGCCGTCCCGCCGGTTTATCTTCAAGAATTCCTACTATCCGCGATTGCCAACGCCAGGGGAAACCAGTAGTTTTCAAGTCATCATCAAATCCGGCTTGAAGATCATGAACCGACTGCTGCCCGGCACGCGCGCATTGCGAACCCTCGAGGCCGCGGGCCGGCACCTGAATTTCACACGCGCGGCGAATGAGGTCGGGCTGACCCCCGCCGCCGTCAGCTATCAGATCAAAGAGATCGAAGACCAGCTCGGCCTGGTGCTGTTCACGCGCACCAGCCGGACCATCCGCCTGACGCCGGCCGGCGCCGTGCTGGTCGAGGCGGCGGGCGAAGCGCTGGACACCTTGCGGCGCGCCGCCGCGCGTGCGCGCAAGCTCGGCCGGGACGCGCATCACCTGCGCCTGTCGGTGGGCGCGCGATTCGCCACCAACTGGCTGCTGCCCCGCCTGCCGCAATGGCGCGCCGCGCATCCGGGGCTGGACCTCACCTTCGACATCAGCGACGACTTGCGGGATTTCGCGGGCGACGACGTGGACGTCGCCATCCGCTACGGCGCGGGCCGGTACGCCGGGGCGGTTTCGCATCGGCTGTTTGACACCGTGGTCGTGCCCGTGTGCAGTCCCGCCTTGCTGGCGCGCGGGCCCGCCATCGCCCGGCCCGAGGACCTGGCCGCCCACACGCTGTGCTACGTGGACTGCCGGCCCGGCGGTATCGTGTGGCCGGACTGGCCCATGTGGATGGTGGCGGCGGGCGTGCCGGACTTCGACGGCAGCCGCTGCGTGGCGTTCGCCGAGTCGAGCCACGTGGTGCAGGCGGTGCTGGAGGGCGGGGCGGCCGGCCTGGTCGAACTGGAGCTGGTGGACCGCGAACTGGAGCAGGGCCGGCTCGTCCGGCTGTTCGACGTGGGCGTCAAGGTCGCGCCGGACTATGCCTATCACCTGGTGTATCCCGCCGGCAGCCGGGACGATCCGCGCGTGCAGGCGCTGCAGGACTGGCTGGATGGCGAGGTCCGCCGCCGGCCGTCCGGGGCCTGATCCCAGCGATTGATTCGGCGCAGGTATGTGCACTTTTCCCGCTTTATTGCCATCAATGGAACAGTTTGTTCCGGCGAACGTGCGGCTGAACGGGTGTTCGTGTCATGGGTCAGCCAGTAGAATGCCTTTCATCGTCACCTCTATCTACTGGTCGAAAGGTCATATCTCATGAGCAACGCATATCTCGACGCACTCAAGAAACGCCGCACGCAGTATTCGCTGGGCCGCAACCTGTCGGCCTCCAAGGAAGAACTGACGGCCCTGATCCAGGACGCCATCAAGCACAGCCCCTCGTCCTTCAATTCGCAGAGCTCGCGCGCCGTGATCCTGTTCGGCGCCGAAAGCGACAAGCTCTGGAACCTGGCCACCGAGGAAGTGCGCAAGGTTGCGCCGGCCGAGGGTTTCGACAAGACCGAAGCCAAGCTCAAGAGCTTTGCCGCGGGCGTGGGCACGATCCTGTTCTTCGAAGACCAGGACGTGGTGCGCAGCCTGCAGGAAAAGTTTGCGCTGTACGCCGACAATTTCCCGGTCTGGTCGGAGCAGGCGGGCGGCATGGCCCAACTGTCGGTCTGGACCGCGCTGGCCAATGCCGGCGTCGGCGCCAGCCTGCAGCACTACAACCCGCTGATCGACGCCGCCGTGGCGCGCGAATGGAACGTGCCGGCGTGGTGGAAGCTGCGTGCGCAGATGCCGTTCGGCTCGAACGAAGCCGGCTTCGGCGACAAGCCCTTCATGGACGACGCCGAACGCTTCCGCGTGTTTGGCTGATCGCCCCGGGGCGTCCCGTACGCCCTGCATGACCGCGGTATCAGGCCCGCATTGCTCGCAAGAGGAATGCGGGCCTCGTTTTTGCCGGAGCCGGACGCGGCGGGTGGACGCCATTTGATCGGGCCTCCGGTTGGCAGGCCAGGTCCGCCACCGAGCGCGGCATGTTCGGGACAGACCCCGTTTCATGCCAGAATGGCGGGCACCTCAACCGCCATGCCCGGCGGCCCCGCCACTGAACCCAAGAAAGATCGGATGAAACCTGGAACTCCCGCGTTGCGCCTGTTGTCCCTGGCCGGGCTGTTTGCAGTGTCGGCCCCCGCGTTGGCCATCGATTGCAGGAAGGCCGCCACGGACGTCGAGAAACTGATCTGCTCGGACCGCGGCGCGGTCGCGGCCGATGCCGAGTTGAACCGGAACTACGCCGCGCTGCTCAAGCAGGCGCCCGACGCCGAGATCCGCGCGATGCTGGTGAACAGCCAGAAGCGCTGGCTGGTCGCGCGGGACAAGGCGCTGGAGACGCTGATCGACACGCCCGACGCGCTGCCCGACGGCAAGACCGCCGCCCAGGCCGGGCGCGAGCTCATCCGCGCGCGCAGCGCGCAGTTCAAGGAAACGGAAAAAGGCGACGCGGCGCCACGCATGATCCGCCGCGCGCTGGAACAACGGCAGTTCCTGGCCCAGTTCACCGGCGGGGCGTTCGCGGGCTATTGGACCTCATGCGACGTCCTGCCGCGCGACTACACGGATTACGCGTGCTTTGCGATTCGCCATTACCAGAACCACGACCACGTGTGTTCGATCGACGAGTCGTGGGCATCGGGCGGCGTGTATACCCGGCGCTACGTTGCCAATGTCTTGAACGGCAAGCCCAAGGTCGTCGCGTCCTGCTCCTACAACGATGCGGACCAGCCATGCTCCGACAGCGAAGGCAAGACGAAATGGAATCGCACGCCGGCCCAGCCGCAGTACGTGTATGCGTCCGATCCGCTGCCGAAGATCGACGGCGAGATTTACGACGCGGACGACTACGAATGGGTGCAGGCCTGCCTGGCCGACCCGGCGTATCCGGCCGCGAAGTAGCGGCGAAAGTGCCAGTGCGCCACCGTTCGCGGCACGACCTGCCGGGCGCCGCTCCGGATACCTGAGGTTCACTTCAGGCCCGCATTGCTCGCAAGAGGAATGCGGGCCTCGCTTTTTCCGGGGCCGGACGCGGCGGGTGGACACCATTTGATCGAGCCCCGGTTGATCCGCGGCGGATGGCGCTATAGTCAACCGAGCCTTTTCACCAGGACGGAGACCTCATGCAGACCCACGAGATCCATCGCGGCCGCCTGATCGATCACATCCAGCTCGTCGTGCGCGACCTGCCCGCCAGCCTGAGGTTCTACCAGGCCGTGTTCGACGCCCTGGAGGTGCCGATGGGCGGCACGGCGGACGATTACTTCTGGGCCGACGAACTGTTCGTATCGACGGCCGACAGCCAGGCCGCGCTCGGCCAGTTGACCGGGCGCCATCACCTTGCGTTCCAGGCGCGCGACGCCGCGATGGTGGATGCGTTTTACCAGGCGGCGCTGGCCCACGGCGGCAAGGACAACGGCGCGCCGGGATTGCGCGATTACCACCCCGGTTATTACGGCGCATTCGTGCTGGACCCGGACGGCAACAACATCGAGGCGGTGTTCCATGGCGCAGCCGAGCGCAGCGCGCCGTCGGTCAAGGTGACGTTCTGACCGGAGCCCGTCCGTGCAATTGCGCCACCTCCGGTATTTCGTGAAGATCGTCGAGGCGGGCAGCTTCTCCCGCGCGGCGGCGCTCATTCCGGTGGCGCAGCCGGCGCTCAGCCAGCAGATCGCCGCGCTGGAAGAGGAACTGGGCGTGGTGCTGCTGCACCGCAGCGCGCGCGGCGCGCGGCCCACGGCGGCGGGCGCCGCGTTCTACACGGAGGCGGCCTCCATCCTGAGCCGCATGGAGCGCATTCCGCAGATCGTCCGGTCGCTCGACGGCGAGATCCAGGGCGTCGTGCGTATCGGCATGTCGTCCACGCTGGCGTCGTTCCTGGCCGGCGAACTGATGGAAAAGTGCCGGGCCGTGCTGCCCAAGATCAGCCTGCGGTTCAGCAGCGACGCCAGCGGCCAGTTGGGCGCGCGCATCCGCGACAGCTCGCTCGACCTGGCGCTGGTGTTCGAGGACCAGCCGACCACGGGGTTCGCGCGCGAACCGCTGTTCCGGCAGCGGCTTTTCGTGGTCAGCCCGTGCAAACCCGGGCGACGGCTATCGGCCTTGCGGTTCGAGCGGCTTGCGGACATGCCGCTCATTCTGCCCGCGCATCCCAACATCACGCGCGGGATGCTGGACCGCCTGTTCTCCGAGGCCGGCATCGTGCCGCAGGTCGTGGCCGAGACCGAGGTGTTCTCCGGCATGCTGTCCGCGGTGCAGGCCGGCATCGGCCACACGATCCTGCCGCGGGGCGATTTTTCCGGCCTGCCCGGACGCGCCATGGTGTCGGCGGCGCTGATCGAGCCGCCGGTTTACCTGACGGCGGCGGTCATCGCGTCGGCCGATGTGCCGCTGGCCCCGCCCGCGGAGGCGGTGCGGGGGCTGCTGAGCGACGTCGTCATGCAGCAGGTGCGGGAAAAGGGGCTGGCGGGCGCGGAGCTGCTGACGCCCTGACCATATCGCCCGCCTATACCCGCATATCGACATAGTATTTTTTGGGCGCCCCAGACCGGCGCAAGCTTCACTCCCATGCAGGTTCCCCAACCTCGGCGGCCTGCGCGACAAGGAGAGTGACGATGGCAAAGCTGGTTTATCGCGTGGTGTCCGCGTGCGGCGCGCTGGGATATGGATTTCCCAAGGAATCGCTGCAAAAGGCCCTGGAAGGGCGCATCGACGCCGTGATCTCGGATGCGGGGTCGATGGACGCCGGCCCGTATTACCTGGGTACCGGAACCGAGTACTTTGAACGCGAAGCCGTGAAGGCGGACTTTCGCAACATGGTCGAGGCGGGCGAACGCATCGACGGACCGGTCATCCTGGGGAGCTGCGGCATGGCGGGCGGCAACCGCAACCTGGACTGGATGATCGCCGTCGCCAAGGAAGTCTTCGAGGAGCTGGGCGTGCGCGACCGCAGCGTGGCGGTCATCCGGTCCGAGCTGGATCCGGCGAGCGTCATCCGCGAATACCGGGCGGGGGCGCTGCGGGCCACGGGCGCCGGTCCCGACCTGGACGAAGCGGCGCTCGAAGAGAGCGTCATCGTGGGCCAGATGGGCGTGCATCCCCTCATCACCGCGCTGGAAAGCGGCGCCAAGTACGTGCTGGCTGGCCGGGCCTGCGACATTGCGCTGTTCGCGTCGGACATGATCCGCCGCGGCATCGATCCCGGCCTCGCGTACCACGTGGGCCATGTGCTGGAATGCGGCGCGCTGGCGTGCGACCCCGGGTCTCCGTCGGATTGTCTGGTGGCGGAGATCTATGACGACGGTACGGCGCTCTTCGTGGCGCCGGATCCGGCGCGGCGCTGCACGCCCTATTCGATCGCGGCGCATTCGCTGTACGAGGAAAGCCATCCCCAGCTCCAGTTCTACCCCGAGGGCATCCTGGCGATGGAACACACCGAATTCTTCGCGCGCGACGCGCGCACCGCCGGCATCCGCAACAGCCAGTTCGTGCATGCGGGCAAGCCATGGCCGTGGAGCATCAAGCTGGAGGGCGCGCGCTTGCTGGGCAAGCGCAAGGTGTCGCTGGTCCATCTGGACCCCGCCGACCTGCCGCGCGTCCCCGAGGACGTCCTGGTGTATGGCCGCAACGGCGTGCAGGCCACGCCCGTGCGGGACGGCGAAGAGGAGCTGGGCCTCATCGTGGAGACGCGCGCCGCCACGCCCCAGGCCGCCGAAACGCTGGCCAGCCTGCTCACCCACTACCTGATCCACTACGGGTATGCCGGGCGTAAGGCCACCGCCGGCAACATTGCCTATCCGCTGTCGCCCAATCTGGTGAGTTTCCAGCGCGAGGACGGGCAGTACGGCGCGGTCGTGCCCAGCGGCACGCGCGATCCGGTGTTCCAGGCGAATTACGCGATGATCAGGGAGGCGGTGATCAAGCTGGTGCAGGCGGAGTTTCCGGATGCCTTGCGCGACGCGGCCTGGCAGATCCATGAAGCCGGGGCCGACCGCCCGGTGGCGCTGCTGCGCACCATCGACCGCGATCCCGCCCGGCTTGCCGCGCGCCACCGCGCCGACCTGGACGGCCTGCTTGCGCTGGCCCCCGCCCGCGAAGGCTCGCGCATGAACCTGGACGCGGGCGACGCCTATGAATGGACGCTTTACCACCTGCTCCAGAACGAAGACCTGATCAAGCAGCGCATGTTCCCGATCACGTACTTTCGCGCCAATGGTTCTGCATGGACCGAAAGCGGGTCCGGCCGGCCCCGGTACGACGACATCGGCACCACACGCTACGAAGGCAACCTGGATGACCGCACGCTGTCGCTGATCGCCGACGCGCCGCCCGACGGCAGCCCCCAGCGCGAACAGCCGCTGCTCGACATGGCCGTGGTGATCCGCAGCAAGGACGCGGGCATCAACCGGCTCACGTTCGACATCGTGTTCAACTCCGCCGCCGACTACGAGGCCGCGCTGCGTTCCAACGTGTTCTGCCCCGCCAATGTGGCGCGGGTGCTCGGGGTGCCGCCCGAGCGCGTCGTCGGCGCGTTTTTCGTGGATAGCTGCAACGCGATCAAGCTGACGATCGACCGTCCGAATATCTCGGCCTCGCCGGACGAGCGCGATGTGTTCGGCGCGCAGCAGCAGGCCGTTATCGAGCGCCTGTCGATTCCGCACTACGCGGAGCGGCTGGCGATGGCCTCGGCGTTGTAGCGCGGGGTCGGCGCATGCGTGCGGCCGGCGGCGAAGGTGTCAGACTGTAATCGCTCGCCGGCCGCGCGCCCGCACCGCAAGATTTGGAAACTGTCTGGGTGGTGGTCCGGCATTTTCGTCCACGCCACGGACGTAGAATGCCGCTTTTCGATCAGGGCCATCCGGCTGACAGGAACCAATCATGAAAAAAACCATCCTTCTTGCATCCGTATGCGCCGCGCTGCTTTCCGCCTGCGCGCCCGCTACCTCTCCCCGCGAAGGATCGTCCGCCATGCCTGCTTCCGCCGTTACGCCGTCCGCCGCCGCCGAGACCCAGGCGACCCTGACCGCCTACCACTGGCGCCTGACCTCGGCCACCGATGCGGCGGGCCAGTCGATCGCCGCCCTCCAGAAAGGCATCGAGCACCAGGTGCGCCTGAGCTTCACGGCCGATGGCCTGAACATCCGCGGCGGCTGCAATGCGCAGTTCGGCGGCTACACCTACAAGAACGGGGTGCTGACCATCGCGAACCTGGCGTCCACGATGAAGGCCTGCGAACAGAGCCTGATGCAGCTCGACGCCGAAATCGGCCAACGCCTGAAGGGCGAGCTGCGCGTCGCGCTGTCGGGCGACAAGGCCGAGCCGGCACTGGAACTGACGGCGCAGGATGGCACCGTGCTCAAGTTCGTGGGCGAGCCGACGCCCGAGACGCTGTACGGCAGCACGGGGCAGATCATGTTCCTGGAAGTGGCCGCCAAGCGCGCCGAATGCAGCCATCCCATGATTCCGCACTACCAGTGCCTGATGGTGCGCGAGCGCAAGTTCAACGACGCGGGCATCGCGCTGCCGGCGCCGGACAAATGGCAACCGCTCTATCAGTCCATCGAGGGATTCGAGCACCAGGACGGCGTGCGCACCGTGCTGCGCGTCAAGCGCTATGACTGGAAGAATCCGCCGGCCGATGCGCCCTCCAAGGTCTACGTGCTAGACATGGTGGTGGAGCAGGACGCCTCGGGCAAGCAGGCCCGCTAGCGCATAGCGCACCGCACGGCCCGGCTCACCACGTCAGGTAGAACATCGCCTTCGCCAACACGACGATGGCGATCATGTGGCAGAAGACGCTCAGGTGCATGCGCCCCTGCACCGCGCCCGTCAGCCGGCGGCGACGGGCCAGCGCCAGCGCGCTCGCCACATGGACCAGCACGCTGAGCGCCAGCGCGATCTTGATCGACAGCAGCAGTCCGAAGGACGAAGCCCAGGGCGCGGACAGCGCGCCCCGGTGCTGCCACGCGAGACCGATGCCGGCCACGTACAGCACCAACACCGACCACGGCGCCACGCTGCGCACACGCGGACCGAGCTGGCTGCCCAGCGCCTTGCGCACGTCGGGCGGCAGGCGCCGCTGCACGGGCTCCAGGAACAGCACCTCGAAGGACACCGTGCCGACAAAAAGAAAGGCGGCAAGCAGGTGCAGGATGAGCAGCACGGGATAGACGGTCATGGCGGCGCCCGGGGTATGGCGGACGCGAGAGCGGCAGGGGCGCCGCAACGGCGCGGCGCCTGCCGCCCTGGTCCCGGAGGTTCCGCGGGACATTGTCCGCCCGCGGCGCGGCGGGCGGCATGACGAACATCAAGCCGGACGCCCGCGGCGTCCGGTCAGTTCCCCGCCGGCGTGAGCGTCAGCGTGTCCGAGCGCTGGCTGTCCACTTTCGCCCGGCTGAACGCCATCGGAAAGTATTCCCCGGTCGCCCAGCCCTTGAGCAGGTCCTGATAGTGCGGGCTGCGCGGATCCGCGGACTGGCCCGGCACGTTCTGCACGCGCGAGTTGTCCCAGTCGGACACGTCGATCACCTGCCGGTACGACGCGCCGCTGGTCTGGCGGAAATCGCTCTTGCGGAACGTGGCGCGATGCACCGTGTCGTTGTCGCCGCCGACCGGATAGCGCGGCGTGCCCCACGCCTTGGCGGTGTCGGGCGGCAGCAGGGCGGCCAGGCTGTGATCGAACTGGATGTGGTGCAGCTTGCCCCATTGCCACTGCGTCGAATCCGGTCCCATCTTGGCGCTGAGCTTCTGCAGCCCGTCCGCCAGCGCCTGCAGCAAGAGGGCGTCGCGGCCCTGTTCCGGCCGGGCGCCGAAGGCGGCATCGGGCGTGGCGAGTTTTTCCAGGGTTTTGCGGGTGGAAAGCTCGCCGAACGCCGCACGTCCGCTTGCCGGCACGTACAGGTCGGTCACGCGCTTGACGACTTCGGGCAGCCAGAACGCATAGACCGTCGCGGCCCGCGAATCGGTGTCCATGCGGTAATCCCAGTCCTTCAGCAGGCGCAACGCCGCGCCGACGTTGGCGTCAGCCGAGTTCAGAGCCTTGGCGTAGCCCCCCAGCGTACGGGCGGGAATCGACAGGTTGTCGAACTGCAGGTCCTGCGACTGCTGCACGGTCAGCCCGCGGCCTTCGGCCACCACCTCGCGGATGCGCTGGACGCGGTAGGGTTCGGCCCAGGTGCGGGCCGACATATCCCGGTAGGGGTAGTCCGCGGGAAGGTTGTACTCGTTGGCCGTGGCAACGTAGCCCTCGGGCGGGTTGTAGACGCGGGGCAGGGCGTTGCCGGGCAGCACGCCGCGCCATTCGAAGTCGCCGTTGCCGGGCACGGGCAACATGCCTGACCAGTCGTTGCGCGGACGGATGGGTGCGATGCTGCCGCCAAACCAGCCGATATTGCCGTCCACGTCCGCGTACACCATGTTTTCGCTGGGCGTGTAGTGCTTTTCCATGCCCGCCACGAACTCATTCCAGTTCTGCGCCTGGTTCAGCCGCAGGCTGGCCAGGTAGGCCGCCGTGCCCGGGAATTCCAGGTAGGCGGCGCGCACCGCGTAAGCCTTGCGGCGCACCGGGTCTTCGTGGATGACGGGTCCGTGGCGCGTGAACTTCAGGCTGCGCACGGCGGGCGCGGCGCCGCGCACCGGGATGGTCTCGTCGACCTGGCGCATCTTTTCCCACCGGCCCTGGTAGCGGTATTCGCCGGGGTTCGCGGGATTGGTGTCGTAGACGTAGAGATCCTCTTCGTCGGCGAATGCAAAGATGGTCAACCCGAACGCGATGCGGTCGTTGTGGCCCATCGAGACGCCGGGCAGCGACGGTTCGCCGGCGCCGATCACGTTCCAGCCCGGGGCGTTCAGGTGGACCATGTAGCGCAAGGACGGCATGGCGATGGATCGGTGCGGGTCGCCTGCCAGGATGGGCTTGCCGGTGGCGGTGCGCTCGCCGCTCAGGGTCCAGTTATTGCTTTCGTAGCGGGCGGCCAGGGGGTCGAAGCCGGGGTCCAGCGACGCGAGCCTGCCCTCGGACAGGGCGCTCGCCAGCCTGGCGCGGTCGTCGGCGGCGAGCGGGCTGCGCGGGAAATCGCCGGCCTCGAACTTCTGTCCGTCGCGCGCAAGCCGGTAAGTGGCCAGCACCGATTTGTCGATCTGGCGCACGTCCAGGCCGGCGGGAATCTGCAGCGCCAGGGGCGGCTCGAAGGTGCTCAATCCCTGCACGGTGTTCAGGCCCAGGGCGGCGATCCGCTCCGACATCCGGACCTCCTCGCTGAGGTTGCGCGTCAGGCCGTAGATGCGGATCAGCGAAGTCTCCGCGCTCCAGTAGCCGGGCTCGGTGCCCGTCAGCTTGAACTCCGGCGGCATCTGGTCGGGATTGGCCTTGACCCAGTTCACGTAGGCGTTGATGCCGTTGGCGAACGCGGTGAGGATGGCCTTGCCTTCAGGGTGGTAGCTGGCGAATTCCGCCTGCATGTCGCCGCGATACAGGAAGAGGCGCGCGGCGCGGTCCTGTTCGATGAAGCGCGGTCCGAACTGCTCGGCCATCTTGCCTTCGCCCTGGCGGCGCCACAGGTCCAGTTGCCACAGCCGGTCGCGCGCGGCGGAAAAGCCCTGCGCGAAGAACAGGTCCGCCTGGTTCTTGGCATAAATGTGGGACACGCCGTGCTTGTCCCTGACGATCTCCACGGGCTGCGACAGGCCCGCCATGGCAACCGTGTCTTTCTTGCCGCCGGGCGCGGCGCAGCCGGCCAGCACCAAGATCAGGCCACTTGCCAGCAATGCGGCGGCCCTGCGTTTGAACGTACGCATAGACTTCTCCTCCGGGTTATTGATTTTTTCTCTGCCCGCGGTACGCAGGCGCTGAAAGTCGCGCCGGACGCCACAGCAAGCAACGAGTAGAACTAAATCAGAAGCGGAGGAGGAACTGTGTCATTTGGCTAAATGTGGAAGGACCTGTAACGAGGTGGACGCACGGGGCGCCAAGCCGGGCGGGCAGCCCGGATAGGTTTGGTCACACCGACGACGCGCGGGCGCAACTGCGCGCGCGCGTCGTGGGCAGGGACGGTGCAGAGGCCGAGTCACCAGCGACGCTGCGGTTCCGTCTGGGACTGCGATGCCGGCTGCGACATGCCGCTGCCGTGGACGGTGCTCTGGTACTTGCGATAGTCGGAGATGTACACCGGACTGTTGATGTCCGGGGTTTCATCGCCAGCCCACTGGGCTTCCAGCCCTGACTCTCGCCATGCGGCGAGGTCGCGCTCGACGTCGGCGCGGGTGGGGGTGTAGTCGGGGGCGGGCGCGGCAGTGGTGGGCGCGGAGGCGGCCGACTGGGCGCCGGCCGTGCCGGACAGCACGGCGAACACCGCCAGTGCGACCGGGACGAGGGCGCGGAATGTCAGGTCAGGCTTCATGGATGACTCCTAGGGGTACAGGGGGGAGACGCAGCATTGGGGCCGGTGTCCTCGAAGCGCGCGCCGTGGCGCGGCGCTGGCCGAAGATAGCTGCGGACCGGATACGCGACGGTCATGGTCCGGCGCGGCGCGCTGGCGCGATGGCCTGTTCGGCGCGGGGGGGCAGGCCGGGAGGGTGACCCGGCGGGGCGCGGCGGCCCGGGTCTCATGCCTTTGTGCTCATCGTAGGACCGCATGGGTGCAGCCCGCATACTCAAATTTGAGTACGCTCCCGGCGGCCTCGGCCGTCGTCCTGCGCCTACAGCAGCGAGGCGAGCCTCACCAGTTCGGACTGCCGGCTGCACTCCATCTTGGTAAGCAAAGAGGCCACCTGCTTGCGCACGGTAAGCACCGAGGCATGGCGCAGGGTGGCGACTTCCTCGACGCTGTGCCCGGCGGCCAGGCCCGCCAGCACCGCGGCCTCGGCATGCGTGATGGAGAACACGGATTGCAGCTTGGTGACGTCGGGCATGGCGAAAGCGCTTTTCTTGCGCAGGCGCACCAGCAGCATCCTGCCGCCGATCAGGCTGAGCGCCTGCGGCGCCGCGCTGATGTCGACCCAGAACAGTTCGCCCCAGCCGGAGGCCGTGGCCATCGAGCGCATCTGGCCGTCGCGCGCCACGGCGGCGCAATGCGCATCGAACAGCCGCTGCACCTTGGCATCCGCGTGGCGCAGCCTGCGGCCATGCAGGGTCCAGCCGTTGGTGTCGCCCAGGTAACCGACCGCCAGCGGCGACAACTTGTCCACCATGCAATCCATGCTGATGAGCAGCACGGCTTCCTGTACTTCCGAGAAGGCGCTTTCCAGCGATTTCCAGCCGATGGTCCGGTTGCGCTCGCGCAGCGCCAACTGGTTGCGCAGCGTGCGAAAGTACCGCGCATAGTCGCCGGATTGCAGCCGCTCGCTGGCCTTGAGATCGACGGACGACCGCTGAAAGCCGATGGCGGCGTGCAGCACGGTGTTGGATTCGATGATGAGCGCCAGCACTTGCGCCATGCGGTGTTTGGTCATGAAGTCCGCGTAGAACTCGGTGCGGCGCAACTGGGCCGCGTCGTACATGCGTGCGGTGTCCAGCCAGGTGCCCGCGGGCGCGTTGCGGGAGTCCTGTTCCACGATGTCGCAGCTGAAGTAGTGCGCCTGGTAATCCGCCGCGCACGCATCGGACAGCCCGATGGCCGACAGGGTCAGCAGCTTGTTCCGGGCATCGAACACGATGAGGGCGCCGCTGTCGGCGCCGACCAGGTCACGGGCCGTGCTGAGGATGTCGGCCCATGGCGGATCCGGGTCGGTCAGATGGTCCACGGCCTCGACGGCGCGGCGCATTGCGATTCGATGATCGGGCATGGCGTGCCTCCAACTCTGGTTCAGACGTAAACGTTGCTACGTGTCACAGATGGTGGTAGGTGGCGCCGGCCTGTCAGGGATGGCGGCGCACCGCTGCTGCGGATCAAAGCGGCTGGGCGCGCCGCGCATGAACGCGTGATCGGCAGCGGGCCCAAGCGCAAATTATCGTCGCAAATCCTCGCGGACGGCGAGATTCCCTGCGAATACAGGCCATGAAAATCGGGGCGGCGCGCGTGGTGATGCGGCGATACCGGGATAATTCAACCGGCGCGCAACGGCGTTGCGCGCACGCCGCCCGGCTAGGGCTCCAGCAGCCGCAGCAGCGGCGCCTTGCGCGCATCGTCGGCCTTGCGCGCCAGCGCGGCCAGCTTCTTGTCGGAACCGAACAGCCGCGCACGCACGTGTGCACGCACATGCGCTCGTTCGTGCTCGGGCAGGGCGGCAAGCGCGTCGGCCAGTAGTGTCAGTGTCTGCGCATCGTCGACCGCGAACCTGGCGGGCAGCTTGAAGCCGTCGGTGCAACGGCGCAGGCACGCGACCGCGGTGGAGACGGTGTCGGGCGTCAGGCCATGGTGTTCAAGAAAGACGGCGGTATAGCGGTCCTGCACCGACTGATGTTCGTCATCCACCTGATCCATGTAGTGCCGCAGCAGCGCAAAGCGGCTGGCGTCGGCCAGGCCCAGCGCAAAGGCGGCATAGGTGCCGGACAGGCAGGCCTTCTCGGCTTCGGCGTCGGTATACCACTCGTAGGGTTGAATCGCGGCGCAGGCATAGGCCTGCAGCGCGTCATGCGCCTGCGGGTGCTGCGCGGCGTTGGCAAAGAAGCGGTGCATGTCTGACCGGGCGAGGCCCTTGACCGGCAGGTAGTGGCGCGCCGTGCTCTTGAACGCGATGCGGTAACCGGCGGGAAAGCCTGCGCGCAGCAGGCGCGTGATGAATGCCAGCGACCGGACGTAGGCAGCCGGCGTTTCCTGCCGGATCGCGATGGTCACGGTGGCGAGCACGTCGTTGGCCGCGCAATCCACGAGTTCGTCCGTCAGCCGGGTGCATTCGGCCGGATGCGCGCCGCTGCCTTCGGCCAGCATGGCCGCCGCGCGCGCGCTGCCCAGGTCGCGCGCGATTTCCAGAAATCCCAGGCCGGTGGGACGCGCATAGCCGGGCTCGTGGCGCAGGATCAGCGTCGCGGCGTAGAGCAGCAGGTCGATGCCGCGGTCCTCGGGATCGAGCGCGGCGCCGGGTTTGCGCGCATAGATGTTCTGGCGGAAGGGGTCCTGCGAGACGTCGATGTAACGCGGCAGGTACTGCTGCTCGGACCAGCAGCGCAGCGCGTGGATGAGGGAGCCGCGCAGCTCGGCCAGCGACGGCTGTCCCGCGTTCAGGGCGAGCAGGCGCTGGAAGATGCAGACCAGCCGCGCGTGGTCCGGTTCGGGAAAGAGGCGCGCATCCAGCAGGTGGCCGCACAGCAGGCTGACATGCAGCGCATCGGTGGGCTGGCTGCCATTGAGCACGGCTTGGTCGATGTACTGCGCCACGCGCTCGCGCAGCCACTGCTGCTTGTGCGCGTCGGTGTGGTCGACCAGCGTCAGGCGCAGCCGGCCCCCGGTCGTGGGGAACTGCGCGCGAAAACGGAAGTGGTGATTCAGGTGCGGCTTGCCGGCAAGCCGGGCGATGCGTTCGAGCACGGCCTGGCGCAGCACGGGCGCCAGGGACTCCTGGACCGCTTCGGGGCTGAGCGGACCGCCGCCGCCCTCGGCGTGCAGCCCGTCCTCGTCGTCCGGCTCCCATCCCGGCATGACATCGAACACGATGCGCGTGGGCTCGTATTCCAGCAGGATCTCGCTGTGGATGCCGGCTTGCAGCGGGGTGCGGGCCACGATGGCATCGACGTCCTCGCGCGCTTGCAGCTTGTCGAACCAGCCATGGATGGCGGCGAGCGCTTCATCCTGGATCTGGCGGGCGGTCTTGTGATGCACGCCGATGGCGCGGGATACGTCAGAGCTCATGATGCATGGAGTGGCTGCAAGTGCGCGAAATGCTACACGATGCGGCGCAAGCCCTGGGCATCCGGCAATTTCAATGCGGGGCCGCGAACTCGCCGATGGCGACGGCGGGCGACAGCGCGAACGACGCCTTCATGTCGCGCACTTCCTCGACCGGCGCGCGGCCGAAGAAGCGCTTGAACTCGCGGCTGAATTGCGACGCGCTCTCGTAGCCCACGCGGGCCGAGGCCGACGCGGCGGTCAGGCCGTCGCGGATCATCATGAGCCTTGCCTGGTGCAGCCGCGTCGACTTGATGTACTGGATCGGCGAGGTCTGCGTGACCGCCTTGAAGTTGACGTGAAAGGCGGGCACGCTCATGCCGGCCTCTTGCGCCAGGTGCGTCACGTCCAGCGGCTGGGCGAAGTCGGTATGGATGCGGCGCAGCGCCCTGGCCACGCGCCCGAAGCGTCCCTGGTGCGCCAGCGCGGCGCGCAGCGCGCCGCCTTGCTCGCCGCTCAGGACGCGAAAGCCGATCTCGCGCACCAGCGCCGGGCCGAGGACCTGGGCATCGAGCGGACTGCACAGCGCGCGCAACAGGCGCACCGTGGCATCGGCCAGTTCGCCGGACAGCGGCGTGGACGCGATGCCCAGCGGCGCGTGATCGCGGGACGCGCCCTCGCGGGGGCCGCCCTCGCGCCGCGCGGCGTCGTGCGCGTCGATCGCCAGCGCCAGGTCCGCCACCGTGGCCAGGTCCAGCCGGATGGAGACGGCCAGCAGAGGCTCTTCCTTGCTGGCCTGCGTTTCCGTGGAGAAGGGCAGGGGCACGGACAGCACCAGGTAGTGCTGCGCGTCGTAGACATAGACCTCGTCGCCCAGGAAGCCCAGCTTGCGGCCCTGGCACACGATGACGATGCCGGGTTCGTAAAGCACCGGCGTGCGGCCCAGCGGCCGGTCCGACCGCATGAAACGCACCCCGTCCAGCGCGGACAGGCTGTATCCCTCGTTGGGCGCCAGGCGCTCGACCAGGGCGATCATCTCTTGCGACAGCGGATTGGGCGGCAGTGTCATGGGGCATCCGTGATTCGGTTTCCGGTTCCGGGCATTCTACCGGTCCGCGTCCCCGCAAAAAACGGCCTTCAATAGGAATGGGCAAGGGTGCGATAGGGCCGGGTATTCGCGCGAGGCGGCGCCGTCCTTAGCATTCCAGTCATGGTTTCAACTTAGGAGAACGACCATGACCACGACGCAATCCCAACAATCCCGTCAATTCAAAGTGGTGCTCATCACGGGCGCCAGCAGCGGCATCGGCGAGGCCACCGCGCGCCTGCTGGCCGCGCAGGGCCACCGCGTGTATGCGGGGGCGCGCCGCACCGACCGGCTGGAACGGCTGGTGCAAGAGATTCAGGCAAAGGGCGGCACGGCGGCGTTTCGCGCGCTGGACGTCACCTCGGCCGAGGACATGCAGGCCTTCGTGCGTGCCGCGGAAGCGGCCTACGGGCCGGTCGACGTGATCGTCAACAACGCGGGGGTGATGCCCCTGTCGCCCTTGTCCTCGCTGAAGGTGAACGAGTGGGACCGCATGATCGACGTGAACATCCGCGGCGTGCTGCACGGCATTGCCGCGGTGCTGCCCGGCATGGAAAGCCGGGGTCGGGGACAGGTGATCAACGTGTCGTCCATCGGCGGGCTGAGCGTGTCGCCGACGGCGGCGGTGTACTGCGCGACGAAGTTCGCGGTGCGCGCGATCTCGGACGGCCTGCGCCAGGAGACCGACAAGATCCGCGTGACGGTCGTCTGCCCGGGCGTGGTCGAGTCAGAACTGGCGGACACCATCACCGATGACACCGCGCGCGTGGCGATGCAGGAATTCCGCCGCGTGGCGCTGCACCCGGACGCCATCGCCCGCGCCATTGCCTATGCCATCGATCAGCCCGACGACGTGGACGTCAGTGAAGTGGTGGTGCGGCCGACGGCCAGCCCGTATTGAAGGGCGGCGTCAGCGCGGCGGCAGGATCGCCGCGCGCCACAGGTCCAGGAAGTGGCGCTTTTTCAGCGGGTCCAGGTACACCAGCAGGCCGACGCCCAGCGCCATGGGCCGCACGCCGGCCGCGGGCACGACCGAAGCGCTGACCGGCCGCATGCCGGAGACCCGCGCCAGCGTTTCCTGGCCGCGCGCGGACAGCAGATAGTCGAGAAACAGCGCGCCCAGGTCGCCGCGCGGCGCCTGCCGCGGAATGATGGCCGAGCGCGACAGCATCAGCGTGTAATCCTGCGGATAGATGATCGCGAGCGGCGCGCCCTGGTCGATGCGATGCCGGGTATAGGATTCCAGCAGGTTGTAGGCCAGCGTGACGTCGCCGCTTTCCAGCTTGTCCAGCGCATGTTCGGTGGACGCGTGAAGCGTCACGCCGTTGCGTCCGAAGGCGGCAAGGAGCGCGCCCGCCATGCTGTCCAGGCGCGTGTCCTGCGTGGCGGCCAGATAGCCGATGCCGCTGCCCTGCACGTCGTAGGTGGAGATCCGTCCGGCCAGCGGCTGGTCGGGCGCCTGCAGCAGCGACAGCAGTTCGCGGCGGGTGTGCGGCGCGCGGGCGGCGTCGAGCCTGCGCGTGTCGTAGACCATGACGATGGGATCGGTGCCGATGCTGAACACTTCGTCGCGCCAGTTGGCCCAGCCGGGCAGGGACCGCGTCTGCGGCGAGACGTGGGGACGCGCATAGCCGTCGTTGACGAGCTTGGTCTGCAGGTCCATGGCGCTGCTGATGACGAGGTCCGGCCCGGACGGCACGCCGGGCGCCTTGGCGGCGCGGTCCACGGCGTCGTTGTAGAGATCCTGCGTGGACAGTTCGGTGTATTCCAGCCGCACGGACGGGTTCAGGCGGCTGAACTCTTCCAGCACGCCCCGAAACACCTCCACGCTGTTGGACGCATGCACGACCAGCACATCGCTGCTGTCGGCGGGACCCAGCACCAGGCCGCCGTCGCTCACTTGCGCGGCGTGGGCCGTGGGCGCCAGCGCCACCGCCACCGCCAGCGCGGCGCTGGCGGCCAGGACGCGCAGGAAGGACAGGGCGCTACGCATGGCCGGCGCTCGCAGGCAGGGTGATGACGGCGTCCAGGCCGCCGCCCACGCGGTTGCTCAGGCTGAGGCTGCCGCCGTGGATGTCGACCACCCGTTTGATGATGGACAGGCCCAGGCCGGCGCCGGGAGAGCGGGGGTCGGGACCCCGCGCAAAGCGCTCGAATGCGGTGTTGGCCAGCGCGGGCGGGATGCCCGGGCCCTGGTCGGACACCATGATGCGCCAGCCGCCGTCGTGGCGGTCCAGCCGGACGTCGATGTGGCCCGCGTCGTTGGCGCCGTGGCGCAAGGCGTTGTCGATGAGGTTCTTGAAGGCTTCGCGCAGCATCAGGCTGTCGCCCGGCACGCGCGGGGCGTCGCCGGCGCCGGCGGGCGGCAGGTGCAGGCGGACGTCGGGCTGCGGGTCGGCTTGCGGCACGGTGTCGTACACGGCCTGGCTCAGCAGCTCGGCCAGGTCGACGGGCTGGAACTGCCTGACGTTGCTGCGATGGATGACGCTGGCGTCGCTGAGCAGCTGGTTGACCAGGCGCGAGAGCTTTTCGGCGTTGCGCAGCACGGCCAGCAGGCTGCGGCGCTGCTCGGCCGGATCGTCCTCGTCCAGCGCCACCTCCATCTGCGCATGCAGCGCGGCCAGCGGCGTGCGGAGCTGGTGCGCGGCTTCCGCGATGAACAGGCGCAGCGTGTCCAGGTTCTCGGACAGCCGGGCCATGAAGCCGTCCAGCGCGTGCACCAGCATGTCCAGTTCCTCGGGCACGGGCGCGGCGATGGGATGCAGGTCGGACGCGCTGCGCCCGGCCAGCTCGCGCTCGACGCGCCGGATCGGCGCCAGGGAGCGCCGCAGGCCCCAGTACGCCAGCGCCAGCGCGGCGGCGGCAAATCCGATGAGCGCCAGCGTGCCCTGCCACAGGATGCGCCGGGCCAGCGCATTGCGCGCCTCGCGCGTCTGGGCGACCTGGATGATCGCGGTTTCGGTCTCGCGCGGGCCGGCGATCTTGCGTTCCATCCAGGCGATGCGCACGGGCTCGCCGCGGTAGGCGGCGGCGTATAGCTGCGGGGTGCTGGCGTCGCCCTGGCCGCGCGCGGGCGGCGCAGGCAGGTCGCCGTATCCCGAGATGAGCGCGCCGCCGCCGGCGGCGACGCGGTAGAAGACGCGGTCGCGCGGCGCCTGTTCCAGCAGGGCGAGCGCCGCATACGGCATGTCCATCTGCCAGGCGTCCTGCACCAGTTGCAGGCTGTCGGCGATCGACAGCGCGGAGGCGCGCAGAAGCTGGTCGTAGGTGGTGTCGGCCGTCTGGTTGGCGTAGCCGCGCACCAGCAGGAAGATCGCGCCCAGGCCCACCGCGAACAGCGCCAGCAGCACCGTCAGCAGGCGGCGGCGGATGGAAATGCGGCGGGGAGGCGGGGTGCGCGGCCGGTCCATGTGTCGGCGCCTAGGCGCGCGGCGTGGCGGCCGGATCCCCATCCGCGCCGCCCGTCGCCGTCAGCAGGTAGCCCGTCCCGCGTTGGGTCTCGATGCGCAGGGGCGACCCTTCCAGCTTTCGGCGCAGCCGGGCGATATAGACCTCGATGGCGTTGGGCGCGGCGTCGTCGTCGAAGGCGAACAGCTTGTTCGCGATTTCCGTCTTGCTGACGGCGCGGTTCATCCCGGCGAGCAGGATTTCCAGCAGGCTGAATTCGCGCTTGGGCAGGTCGATGCGCCGGCCGGCCAGCGTCACCTGGCGCGCCGCGCTGTCGATCACCAGGTCGCCGAAGCGCAGGGTGCCCGTGGCTTGCGGGCTGGGACGGCGCAGCAGGGCGCGGCAGCGGGCTTCCAGCTCGCGGAAGTCGAAGGGCTTGGCCAGGTAGTCGTCCGCGCCGGTATCCAGGGCGTGGACGCGGTCTTCGATGTCGATGCGCGCGGTCAGCGCCAGCACCGGCGTCTTGCTGCCGCGGTCGCGCAGCCGGTGCAGGATGTCGAAGCCCGACATGCGGGGCAGGCCGATGTCCAGGATGACGAGGTCGAAGGTCTCGTATTGCAGGACGCCGTCGGCGCAGAGGCCGTCGCTTTGGCAGTCGACCGCATGGCCGAGACGGCGCAGCCGGCGCACGAGTGCGTCGGCCAGATCCTCATCGTCTTCGATCACCAGGATGCGCATGCGGCGATTGTCGCATGGTGGACTGCCCCCCCCCCCACGCCGCGCACGCATCTGCGCAGCCAACAAAAAGCGACAGGTTCCAGACAGCTTTTCTTCCTAGCCTTGCGGTCTTGCTTCCCAGGCCGGAGGCACGCACACATAACAACGACTAGCTGGAGATAACCCCTCATGCTTCTGACCCTGCTTGGCTTCGGCATGGTGATCACGTTCATGACGCTGATCATGACCAAGCGCCTGTCGCCTCTCGTCGCGCTTATCCTTGTCCCCATTATCTTTGCCCTGCTGGGCGGCTTCGGCGCCGGCATCGACAAGATGATGCTGGACGGCATCCGCAAGATCGCGCCTACCGGCGTGATGCTGATGTTCGCCATCCTGTACTTCGGCGTGATGATCGACGCCGGCCTGTTCGACCCGATCGTCGGCCGCATCCTGCGCGCGGTGAAGGGCGATCCGCTGAAGATCGTGGTGGGCACGACGGTGCTGGCGCTGGTGATCTCGCTGGACGGGGATGGATCGACCACGTACATGATCGTGGTGGCGTCGATGCTGCCGCTGTACCGGCGCCTGAAGATGAACGCGCTGTCCATGACCTGCCTGGCGATGCTGGCCAGCGGCGTCATGAACCTGACGCCGTGGGGCGGGCCGACCGCGCGCGCCGCCAGCGCCCTGCATGTGGACGCGGGCGACATCTTCGTGCCGCTGGTGCCGGTAATGGGCGTGTCCATCGTCGCCATCCTGGTCCTGGCGTTCTTTCTTGGCCTGCGCGAACGCCGCCGGCTGGGCGTGCTGTCCTTGCCCGAGGGCGCGTCGCTGCATGCCGGCTACGACGAGGACGGCCCCAAGAACCTGCCCGAGATCGAAGTCGATCACGACCTGCGCCGCCCCAAGCTGCTGTGGGTGAATGCCGGCCTGACGCTGGCGCTGATGGTGAGCCTGGTGCTGGGCGTGCTGCCGCTGCCCGTGCTGTTCATGATCGCGTTCGCCGTGGCGCTGATCATCAACTACCCGAACCTGGCCGAGCAGCGCCGCCGCGTGGCGCAGCATGCGGGCAACGTGCTGTCGGTCGTGTCGCTGATCTTCGCGGCGGGCATCTTCACCGGCATCCTGTCGGGCACCGGCATGGTCGAGGCCATGTCGCGCAGCCTGCTCGCCGTGATCCCGGACGCGCTGGGCCCGTATCTCGCGGGCATCACCGCGCTGGTCAGCCTGCCGTTCACCTTCTTCATGTCGAACGACGCCTTCTACTTTGGCGTGCTGCCCATCCTGAGCGAAGCCGCGCAGGGCTACGGGATCACGCCCGTCGAGATGGCGCGCGCCTCGCTCATCGGCCAGCCGGTGCATCTGCTCAGCCCGCTCGTGCCGTCCACCTATCTGCTGGTCGGCCTGGCCGGCGTGGAATTCGGCGATCACCAGCGCTATGCGCTGAAGTGGGCCACGATGGTTTGCCTGGTCATGCTGGCGGCCGCCCTGGCGTTCGGCCTGTTCCCCCTGGTGGGCGCCGCCTGATCTCCCGCGGCGCGAGCCGCACGACTTTCAAAAGGAAGAACCATGGCTTTGCGCATTGCCTACGTCACCAGCGGCATGGGCCACACGGGCACCGCGATCTGCCAGGCGCTGCATCGCGCCGGGCATCGCGTGGTCGCGGGCTGCGGGCCGCGCTCGTCCCGCAAGGACCACTGGCTCAAGGAGCAGAAGTCGCTGGGCTACGACTTCATCGCCTCGGAAGGCGACGCCACCGACTGGGCCTCCACCGAGGCCGCGTTCGCCAAGGTGCGGCGCGAGGTCGGCGAGATCGACGTGCTGGTCAACAACGCCGGCTCCATGCTGGACATGCGCTTTCGGCAGATGACCCACGCCGACTGGTCCGCGGTCCTGCGCAGCAACCTGGACACGCTGTTCAACAGCACCAAGCAGGTGGTCGACCGCATGGCGGACCGCGGCTGGGGGCGCATCATCAACATCGGGTCGGTCGCGGCCGAGAAAGGCCAGATCGGCCAGATCAACTTCGCCACGGCCAAGGGCGCGGTCATCGGCTTTACGCGGTCACTGGCCCAGGAGGTCGCGGCGCGCGGCGTGACGGTGAACCTGGTGTCGCCGGGCTTCATTGCCGACGACACCGTCCGGGCCTTCCCGCCTGCATTGCTGGACCGCATCGTGGAAAGCGTCCCGGTCGGCAGGCTGGGCACGGCCCAGGACCTCGCCGGGCTATGCGTGTGGCTGGCGTCGGACGATGCGGCGTTCGTCACGGGCGCCAACTACGCGATCAACGGCGGCGTGTACATGAGCTGAACCCAAGCGCTGAACCGCGCCGTTCAGTTCGCCAGCTTCACCGCGCCGCTGTCGATCAAGGCTTTCCATTTGGCGTTGTCGGCCTGGATGAACGTCAGCAGATCTTCCCGCGATCCGCCGCCCGCCAGCATGCCGGCATTGTCCACCGCGGCCTTGAATTCGGGCGTTGCGACGGCGGCGCGCAGCGCGGCGTTGATCGGTTCGAGCTGTTCGCCGGTGATCGCGTTGCTGGCCGCCACCGAGAACCATTGGGTGGCGGCGTAGCCTTTGAATCCCGATTCCGCCACGGTCGGCACACTGGGCAGGCTGTCCAGGCGATAGGGCGTCGTGACCGCGTAGGCCTTCAAGGCGCCAGCCTTGATCTGCGGCATCACCGGCGCGGAGCCCAGGATGGCCAGCGGAATCTGCCCGCCCGCCACGTCCGCCACCGCCTGGCCGCCGCCCTTGTACGGCACGTGCACGATGCGGGTGCCGGCGTACTGGTTCAGGAGTTCGCCCGCCAGGTTCTGCGAGGTGCCGTTGCCGGAGCTGCCGTAGCTCCAGGCTTCCGGCCTGCGCTTCGCGTCGGCCAGCACGTCCTGCAGGCTGTCCTTGGCGTCGCGGGCCGGGCCGACGATCACCATGGGGCCTTGCGCCATCAGCATCACGGGCGCCAGTTCGCGGCCGATCTCGGGTTGCGGCGTGGGATAGATCAGCGGTCCCGGCACGGTGATGAGATAGCCGTCGGCGGGCTTGCTGCGCGCCACCAGTTGCAGGGCGATCGCGCCGGATGCGCCCGGACGGTTTTCCACGATGACGTTCAGGCCGGTCTTGCGCGCCAGTTCCTGCGCGGCGATGCGGGTCAGCACGTCCGCGGTGCCGCCGGGCACGAAGCCCACGACCCAGGTGATCTGCTTGGCCGGCCAATCCTGCTTGCCGTCGGCCGCGCCGGCCGCGGCGGCGGGCAGTGCAAGCGCCAGGACCAGCGCGCCGCATGGGATAGCGAATTTCATGTTTTCCCCTTGATTTCTGCTATCGAGTGAACCGCCACGGCGTCAACTGGGGTCCAGTTTTCCGGGCGGGGTGTTCGGATGCGCGGCGCAGGACTGGTTGAAGGCCTGCACCATTTTCAGGATGGGGCCCAGCACCCACGTATTGAAGATGAGGACATCGCTTTCCTCCTTGGGGTCCTGCTTCACGTTGAAGAGATAGGGCGATTCCAGCTTGCCCTTGCCCTCGTTGACCTCGGGCTCCCAGTAGAAGTGCAGCTTCCAGTCGCGCCACTTGACGGCGCGCAGGTCGTTCTTGATGTAGAACAGAAAGCCTTCCCGCAGCGACGTCGCGCTGGCCCCCGTGAAGAAATCGGTCTGGTCGATGCCGTCGATGGGACGGTCCTGCGGAATCTCCGCGCCGCCGATGCGCGACAGCGTGGTGTACAGGTCGGTGACGTGGACCATTTCGTTGGACACCTGGCCGGGCTGCACGCGGCCGGGCCAGCGGATGATGAAAGGCACGCGCAGGCTGCCTTCCATGGCGGTGTGGTACGTGCCGCTCCAGGGGCCGGCGGTGCCTCGGTAGGGCCTGCGGTACTCGGGGCCGTTGTCGCTGCAGAAGATGAACACGGTGTCGTCGCGCAGGTCCAGCGCATCCACGGCCTGCACGATCTGGCCGACCCGGTGGTCCATTTCGACCATCGAATCCGCGAAGTCCCCCGCGCCGGTGCGCCCGGCAAAGTCGGGATGGGGCAGGGTCGGAAAGTGCAGGTGCACCAGGGGCAGATACAGGAAGAACGGACGCGCGGCCTGGGCGTTCTTGCGCATGAAGCCGATGGACCGGTCCACCAGTTCGGCGTCGATGCCGCGGCGCGTGTCCAGGTCGTAGACCTTGACGTTTTCCGACGGTCCGCCCGCCTGGCCCTGCATGATGTGCGGGATATCGGCCACCGCCGGATCGAAACCCACCGAGGCGGTGAACTGGCTTTCGTCGGTGGTGCGCGGGATGCCATACCACTCGTCGAAGCCGCGGTCCGACGGGTAGCGCCCGGGCACGTCGCCCAGATGCCATTTGCCGAAGTGCGCCGTGGCGTAGCCCTGGCCCGACAGTTGCTGGGCCAGCGTGATCTCGTCGCGCGTGAGCCCCTGCGGCAGGCCCGGCGGCACGGATTGCAGGCAGCCGGTGCGGATCGGATGCCGCCCGCTCATCAGCGCCGAGCGCGTGGGCACGCAGTCGCTTTCCACGTTGAAGTTCTGCAGCAGCAGGCCTTCGGCGGCCAGGCGGTCGATGTGGGGCGTGGGCGCGCCGCGCAGGGCGCCGCCGCCGTAGCAGCCGAGTTCCCCCCACCCCAGGTTGTCGGCCACGATCAAGACGATATTGGGCTTCTTGTCCAACTGCGGTTCCCCCTTTTTTCCATGTCCTGCGCCGTTGCGAATGCTCGGGTTGATCCCAGGATTCTAGGAGGGGAGGGGGAACATAAAATTCCCAATACGGAGCTTATGGATAACCAAGAGTTATGAATCTGTCGTTGCGGGACATCGAATACTTCCTGGCCGCGGTCGAGCATGGCAACCTGGACCGCGCGGCGGCTTCGTGCGGCGTGAGCCAGCCCGCGCTGTCGAAGTCGCTGCAGCGGCTGGAGGCCGACACGGGCCTGGGGCTGCTGGACCGCAGCCGCCGCGGACTGCGCCTGACGTCGTCGGGGCTCGTGTTCCTGGAACACGCAAGAAAGCTCTGGGCGGAATACCGGGATGCGGTGCGGCACGCGACCGAATTGCGCGTGGGGCAGGCGGGGCTGCTGCGCGTGGGCGTGACGGGCGCGACGGTCGACAGTGTGGCGATGCCGGCGATGCGCCGCCTGCTGCCGCGGCGTCCCGCGCTGCGGGTGCAATTGACGCAGGGCCTGTCGGATGATTTGAACGAGCTTGTCGCCAGCGGCGCGCTCGACCTGGCGGTGACGCCCATCTACGCCGACGTGCCCGTGACGTTGCACCAGGAATTGATCGTCGAGGACCGGCTGTGCGTGGCCGCCAGCCGCCGGCATCCGCTGACCGCGCGGCGCAAGCTGGCGTTGCGCGACCTGGCGGGCCTGCGGTGGATCCTGCCCAAGCCTTCATCCATCGCGCGCAATGCGCTGGACGCGCGGTACGCGGAAAACGGCCTGCCGCTGCCGGCGGCCGCGCTCGAAGTGGAGCATTTCTCCAAGGGAACGCTGGAGCTGCTGGCGCATTCCGACCTGGTGGCGCTGTTGCCGCAAAGCGCGCTGGCGGCCGCCAGGGATGTGGTGGCGCTGCCGGTGGCGCTGGGGCCGCCGCTGCCGCGTTCGATCGCGCTGATCTCGCGGCAAGGCACGACCTGGTCGCCGCTGATGAACGAGTTCCGGCGCGCCATCCTGGATACCGCGGCGGATATGGCCTGAGCCGGGCCGCGCCTAGCGACCCAGTTTCATCGACACGTCCGTATGCGTGCCGCGATCGAGGTCCGCGCCCATCGGCTGGTCCCATTCGGGCAGGCTGAGCAGTTCCTTGCTGACTTCGCCGGCTTCGATGCGCCGTGCGATGTCGTCCAGCAACTGCGTGCGCGTGGCAAAGCCCTTGCCCTGCAGATCGCGCGCGAAGAGGCGATAGGTCAGGTTGGGTTCGGCGCCTTTCATCACGCCCAGGTTCAGGATGTGGCCACGTTCGTCGCGCATCAGCAGATGGCCGGGACGGGCGTAGATGCGGTAGATGCGCCACGGCGATGAAATCGCGGCGTGGACGGCGCGGGGCTCGCGCTTGGTTTCACCGCCGCCCGGGGGCGGAGGCGCCGAAGGAAGCCGTTTGACGCACGCGTTTGCGAATCGGGCGATGGACCTTCCGATGGCGCTCAAAGCGCGGCTGCCATCAGCCCGTGGGCATCAAGGAAAACGAGGACTTGCGGCATGCGCTTGCGCGGTATGGCCATGTTGGAACTCCTGTATGGCGATACGGCGAGGCGACGCGCGTTCAAGCACCACGCGTCGAGCATACGCCCTTTATGCGCCGGCACGGTGCAAAAGACCGATTGGTTACGCATTAAGCGCAATCAGGCTCGAAAACTCGCGCATTGCATCGGAAAACCGCGGAAAACCCGCGCATCGGGGCATCAGGGTGGTATTTGGAAACGCCGGTTGACATTACCCCGGCCTGCACCCATAGTGGGTTTTGAAGCTTTTCGAGCATCGTGATTTTCGTCCGGTCTTGCACCCTTTGCGGGGCGCTTCATTGTTCGCGGTCCTTTCCTTGACTGGCTCATTTCGCGGGGCAACCCGCAGCCCGCAGTCAAAGGAAAAAATCATGGAAACCGGAATTGTGAAGTGGTTCAACGATGCCAAGGGTTTTGGCTTCATCATGCCCGAAAATGGCGGCAAGGATTTGTTCGCGCATTTCTCGGAAATCGTCAGCGACGGCCATAAGGTGCTACTCGAAAACCAGCGTGTCAGCTACGTGACCGCGCAGGGCGCCAAGGGTCCTCACGCCACCCAGATCCGCGCGCTGTGATCAAAAGGCCGCAAGGCCTTTTGATCCGTATTGGAGGTCACATGCTTCATAACAACATGGTCTACAAGGGATACCGCCTTACCGCGCGCGTCTCCCGCGCTGATGCCGCAAGCGGCAGCCAGCCCGCCTTTACCGCCACCGTCGCCGTGGAACTCGCGGGCGACCAGGACAGGCTCGGCGAGCCTCACCTCGTGCCGCTATTCGTCTCGGGCGGCGTGGTTTCCAGTCCCGGCATGGCGGTGGATGCCGCGATCCAGCACGGTCGCAGCGTGGTCGATGCGCATGCACGGCCGGGCTAAGCCCGCTTTTTGCCCGTCTTTGCCGGTTTTTGCCCGGTTAATCCCGATTGACTGAACCGGCCCGCGAGCGCGGGCCGTGCCTTCGCCTCAGGGTTTCAGGCCCAGCCGGCGCGCCAGCTTGTGCAGGTTGCTGGCATCCACCTCCAGCGCCCGCGCCGCCATGGCCCAGTTGCCCTGGTTGGCGTCCAGTGTCCGCCGGATGACCTGCCGCTGGCAGGCGTCCACCGCGTCGCGCAGCGATTGCGCGGGGCCGGCCGGCGCGCACGCATCCGCCGCTTCGCTTTCCACGGCAAGCGGCATGTCCCCGTCCGACAGGTCCAGCAGCTTGGCGCCCAGCGTCACGATTTCGTTGCGGCTGGCGCCGTGGCTGACCGCCTTGATCGCGGCGCGGCTGATGACGTGTTCAAGTTCTCGCACATTGCCGGGCCAGCGGTATCGGCGCAGCATTTCCTCGGCTTCGGGCGACAGCCGCAGGCTGCGCAGGCCGAGCCGCGCGCGGTTCAGTTCCAGATAGCGGCCGGCCAGCAGCAGCACGTCGTTGCCGCGGTCGCGCAATGGCGGGATCGGAATCGGATAGACCGACAGCCGGTGGTAGAGATCGGCGCGGAAATCACCCGCGCGCACCAGGTCGCGCAGGCTGCGGTTGGTGGCCGCCACGATGCGCACATCCACCGTGCGCGGACGGTCGTCGCCCAGCCGCTGGATCTCGCCGTTCTGCAAGGTGCGCAGCAGCTTGGCCTGCACCAGCAGCGGCAGCTCGCCCACTTCGTCCAGGAACAACGTGCCGCCATTGGCGGCCTCGAAACGGCCCGGACGGTCGGCGACGGCGCCTGAAAACGCGCCCTTCGCATGGCCGAACAGTTCGCTTTCGGCCAGGGACTCGGGCAGCGCGGCGCAGTTCACATGGATCAGCGGCCGGTCGCGGCGACGTGACAGCGCGTGCACCCGGCGCGCGAACAGCTCCTTGCCGACGCCAGTCTCGCCCAGCAGCAGGATGGGCAGTTCGGAGTCGGCGACGACGGCTATCTCGTGCAGCAGCCGTCCGATGGATTCGCTCTGGCCCAGGATCTCGCTGCCGGCGGGCGCGGCGCTGTCCGCCGGCGCCTGCCCGCGCGCCACGCGCAGGGCGCGGATTTCAGCCTCCAGGCGGGTGGTGCGCAACGCGGCCTCCAGCAGCACGATGTAGTCGCGCAGGTCGGCCTGGGCGTCCATGTCGAAAGTGCCGACCTCCAGCGCGTCCAGTGTCAGCACACCCCAGGTCTTGCCTTCGACGTGCAGGCTGGTGCCCATGCAGTCGTGCACCGGCAGCGGCTCGCCCGCCATGCCGTTGATGAGGCCATCGTACGGGTCGGGCAGGGTGCTGTCGTGATGGAAACAGGTGACGCCGCGGCGCGCAAGGATGGCCGCGAGCCGCGGGTGCTGCTGCACCGCGAAGCGGCGGCCCAGCGCGTCCTGCGTCAGGCCGTCCACCGCGACGGGGCGCAGGTGGTCTTCTTCAAGCTGCAGCAAGGCCACGGCGCCGCAGCGGAAATGGGTGCGCAGGCTGGAGACCAGGCGCTGCAGGCGGATGGCGGGGGGCAGGTCCGCGACCAGGTCGGCAAGCAGGAGGTTTTGCATGGGTGGATTCTACCGTCGCGGGGTGAATTAAACCCTGGTTATCAATGGTGAAATTCACCCTTTAATTTGCAGGTAATTGATAAATAGCAAGTTTTTCCTGGCACGGTTTTCGCATGGGTGGATGCACCGTCATGATCAATGGAGAGACGCAATGAGCATGGTTGAGCAATCCCTGGGGCAGTTGGCCCGCAGCATTCCGGGCGCCACGCAGGTGTTTCATGAATTCGAGCTGGACTTCTGCTGTGGCGGCAAGAAGAGCCTGGCCGAGGCGGCCGCCCAGCGTTCGCTGGATCCGGCCACGATCGAAGCGCGCCTGATGGCCCTGGCGCAAAACCCCTCGCAGGAGACGGACTGGAGCCAGGCCTCGCCTGCCGAACTGGTCGACCACATCCTGGCGCGCTATCACGAGGTCCATCGCCAGCAACTGCCCGAACTGATCCGCCTGGCGCTGAAGGTGGAGCAGGTCCACGCCGACAGCCCGGATTGCCCGGCCGGCCTGGCCGACCACCTGCGCACCATGCAGCAGGAACTGGAAAGCCATATGCAGAAAGAGGAACAGGTGCTGTTTCCGATGCTGGCGCGCGGTCACGGGGCCATGGCGACCATGCCGATCATGGTGATGCGCATGGAGCACGACGACCACGGCGTCGCGCTGGAACGCCTGCTGACGCTGACCAACAACGTGACGCTGCCGCGTGCGGCCTGCAACACGTGGCGCGCGCTGTACCTGGGCATCAGGCAATTCAAGGAAGACCTGATGGCGCACATCCATCTGGAAAACAACATCCTCTTCGACAACGCAGCCGCGCGCGCGCAGGCCTAGCGGCCTGCCGGGCCTCGGGCGCCACGTCCGCAAGGGCGCGGCGTAGCCCGGCATGCGCTTGGGCGTCCACGGGACGGCGCCTGCGCCCGGTGCTGGCGGGATACCGGCCCAGGAAGTTGCCTGCCTTGCGGCCGCGGGCCGGACGCACGGGCCGGGGGCGTGAATCCGCCGCCCGCCGCCTGTACACTCGGAACACCTTACAGGGGAGAGGGGGTTTCGATGGCCGGAAGCAGTTTCTTTGCGTTGTTCGACGATATCGCCACCATCCTGGATGACGTTTCCGTCATGACCAAGGTGGCGGCCAAGAAAACCGCGGGCGTGCTGGGCGATGACCTGGCGCTCAATGCCCAGCAGGTCACCGGCTTGCCGGTCAAGCGCGAGCTGCCGGTGGTCTGGGCGGTGGCCAAGGGCTCCTTCATCAACAAGCTGATCCTCGTGCCGGCGGCGCTCCTGATCAGCGCATTCGCGCCCTGGGCCGTGACCCCGCTGCTGATGCTGGGCGGCGCGTTCCTCTGCTACGAAGGCGTCGAGAAGCTGGCGCACAAGTACCTGCCGCACGGCGAATCCCCCGAAGGCCACCACGCCGCGCTCGCCGGGGCCCTGCAGGACCAGTCGGTCGACATGGTGGCGTTCGAAAAAAAGAAGATCAAGGGCGCGGTGCGCACTGACTTCATCCTGTCGGCCGAAATCATCGTCATCAGCCTGGGCGCCGTGGCCGGCGCCGACTTCACCCGCCAGGTCGCGGTGCTGTCCATCATCGCCGTCGGCATGACGGTCGGGGTATATGGCCTGGTCGCGGGCATCGTCAAGCTGGACGACCTGGGCGTGCACCTCAGCCAGAAGGCCTCGCGCGGGGTCGCCTGGCTGGGCGAGCGGATCGTGGCCGCGGCGCCGTACCTGATGAAGACCCTGTCCGTGGTCGGAACGGCCGCCATGTTCATGGTCGGGGGCGCCATCCTGACGCACGGCATCCCGCCGGTGCATGCGGTCATCGAACACGCCGCCGCCGCGGTCGGCGGGGGCGGCGTCGTGCACGCGCTGGTGTCCACCTTGCTCAATGCCCTGTTCGGCATCGTGGCGGGGGCCGTGGTGCTAGGCGTGGTGAACCTCGCCAAGCGCCTTTTCAAGAAGGGCTGACGCCGGGGCGCTACGGCTTCTGGGGGGCGCTGGCGGGCGAGCCCATGGCCTGGAACAGCGCCGCCGTCTCCGTCATGCGGTTGTTGGCGTACTCCAGCTCGCGCAGGCGGGCCCCCACGTAGTGCTGTTCGGCGGCGTATTCGGTGTAGGGCGCCAGGGCGCCCAGCCGCACGCGCTTGGCCGTGTTCCGATAGGACTGCTCCGCGGCCAGGCGCGAGGCTTCGGCCGACGCCAGCGCCTGCCCGCCGGCTTCCAGGCGCGACAGGGTGTCGGCCACGTCGCGGAACGCCGTCAGCACGGTCTGCTTGTACTGCAGGACAGCCGCTTCATACCGGTCCCTGGCCGCGTTGCGTTCGGCCAGCAGCGCGCCGCCATGGAAGATGGGCTGGGTCAGCGATGCCCCGATGGCCCAGATGGCGCCGGCCCCGGACAGCGCGTCCCCCCACGCAAAGCCGCCCTTGCCCATGGACGCCGACAGCGACAGGCTGGGAAAGAGCTGCGCGGTCGCCAGCCCCACGTCGGCCGCGGCGGCCTGCACCACGGCCTCGGCCACCTGGATGTCGGGCCGCGCGGCCAGCAGTTCCGAGGGCACCATCACCGGCACCGCGTCCGGCACGGCCAGCGCGTCGAAGGCGAGGTCCGGCGGCGCCTGGTCGGGGCTGCGCCCCAGCAGCACGGCCAGCGCGTGGCGCGTGGCATGCCACTGCGCGCGCAGTCCTGGCAGCGACGCCTCCAGCGTGGCGGCGTCCTGGTCCGCATCCAGCGCGTCGTTCTGCGAGGCCGACCCCAGCTCGTACCGGCGCTGCGTGTCGCGCGCCACCTGGCGCAGCAACACCACCTGCTTTTCCGTCAGCGCCACGCGCTCGGCCAAAGAGGCCGAGGTGATGGCGCCGGTGACGATATTGGCCGCCAGCGAACGCCGCGCGGCTTCCAGTTGGTAGGCCTGCTGCTCGACCTGCGCCGCCAGCGAGGTATTGGCAAAGCGCGCGGCGCCGAACAGGTCCAGGTCATACGTGGCCTGGATCTGGCCGGTAAAGACGTTGTAGAGCGCCGTGGGTTCGGGCAGTTCAGGCATCGTCACCGCGCGATTGCGCGTGGCGCTGGCGCCCGCGTCCACGGACGGCAGCAACGACGAATTGACCTGTCCGCGCAATTGTTCCCGCGCCCCGGCCAGGTTGCGTTCGGCCGCGGCCAGGTCGGGACTGTTGGCCAGGCCTTCCTCGACCAGCGCATCGAGCGCGGCGGAACCATAGCGCTTCCACCATTGCGGCACGGGGTGCGCCCCGCGCTCAAAACGCTGCGCGACGCCCTGCGCGGCCGCGCCGGCGGGGGGCACGGCCTGCACGCCGTACTGCGCGGGCGGCGTCACCTCGGGCGGCTTGCTGTCCGGCGCGAAGGCGCACGCGCCCAGCATCAGCACCAGCGGCAGGACGGTGAATCGACGGCTTGCGCGGGTGAAATCCATGGTCATGATCAGGCTCCTCGCTCCGCCGTGTCGCCCGCGTTGGCGCCGGGCGGCACGCCTTCGGGTTCGTCGCGTTCGTCGTGCCGCACGCGGAACCACGCGGCGTACAGCGCGGGCAGGAAGAACAGCGTCAGCACCGTGGCGCTGGTGATGCCGCCCATCAGGGCGGTCGCCATGGGGCCGAAGAAGTTGCTGCGCAGCAAGGGTATCAGCGCCAGCACCGCCGCGGCGGCCGTCAGCGTGATCGGCCGGAAGCGCCGGACGGTGGCGCCGACGATCGCGTCCACACGTTTGTGGCCCGCGCGGATGTCCTGTTCGATCTGATCCACCAGAATGACCGAATTGCGCATGATGATGCCGAACATGGCGATCACGCCCAGCATCGCGACAAAGCCGAAGGGCTTGCCGAACAGCAGCAGCGCCGCCACCACGCCGATCAGTCCCAGCGGCGCCGTCAGCACCACCATCAGGACGCGCGCGAAACTCTGCAGCTGCACCATCAGCAGCGTCAGCACCGCCACCACCATCAAGGGCATCTGCGCATTGATGGACGACTGGCCCTTGCCGCTTTCCTCCACCGGTCCGCCGACTTCGATGCGAAAGCCCACCGGCAGCTCGGCGCGCAGCGCGTCCAGCTTTTTGTCGATGGCATGCGTGACGTCGATACCTTGCGCGCCGGCGGTCACGTCGGCCTGCACGGTAATCGTGGGCTGGCGGTCGCGTTCCCAGATGACGCCGTATTCAAGCCCGTAGCGCACCTGCCCCAGGCTGCCCAGCGGCACCGGGCCATTGGTGGTGGGCATGGCCAGCGTGGCGAGGCGGGCCGGGTCGATCCGCTCTTCGCGCGGGGCGCGCAGACTGACGTTGATCAATTTGTCGCGTTCGCGGTATTGCGTCACGGTGTAGCCCGACAGCGTCATCGCCAGGAAGTCGGCGATGTCGGCCGAGCTGATGCCCAGTTCGCGCGCTTTCTGCTGGTCGACCTCGAAGCGCACCGAGCGCTCGGATGGCTCGTCCCAGTCGAACTGCACGTTGGCCGAGCGCGGGTCGGCGCGCACCTGGGCCGCCACCTTCTCGGCCACCGCGCGCACCTCGGGAATCTTGTCGCCGCTGACCCGGAACTGCACCTGATAGCCGACCGGCGGTCCGTTTTCCAGCCGCGACAGGCGGCTGCGGAAGGCGGAGAAGTCGCTGCGCAGCATCGGCTCCAGCCACTGCGCGAGCTTTTCGCGATCTTCCACCGAGTGCGTGGTGATGACGAGCTGGGCGAAGTTGGGCGTGGCAAGCTGCTGGTCCAGCGGCAGGTAGAAGCGCGGCGCGCCGGTGCCGACGAAGCTCACCGAATGCGCGATCTCGGGCCGGCCTTCCAGGGCCTTTTCCAGGCGCTCGACCTGCCGCAATGTCGCGGCGAACGACGCGCCTTCCTGCAGGCGCACGTCCACCAGGAGTTCGCTGCGGTCTGAGCTGGGAAAGAACTGCTGCGGAACGAAGCGGAACCCGGCCATCGCCACGACGAACACGAGCACGGTGCCGGCCAGCACGAGATAGCGGCGGTCCACGCACCACGCGACCCAACCGCGCAGGCGCTGGTAGAACCGGGTGTCGTAGATGTCGTGCTCGTGGTCGTGGGGCAGGTGCGCCTCGCGCTTGCGCTCGGGCAGCAGGCGATAGCCCAGCAGCGGGATCAGCACCACCGCGGCGAACCACGACGTGATCAGCGCGATGGCGGACACCTGGAAGATCGAGCGCGTGTATTCGCCCGTGCTGGACTTGGCCAACGCAATGGGCAGGAAGCCCGCCACCGTGACGAGGGTGCCGGTCAGCATGGGAAAGGCGGTGCTGGTGTAGGCATAGGCCGCGGCGCGCGTCCGGTTCCAGCCCTGCTCCAGCTTCACCGCCATCATCTCGACGGCGATGATGGCGTCGTCGACCAGAAGGCCCAGGGCCAGCACCAGCGTGCCCAGCGAGACCTTGTGCAGGCCGATGCCGAACATCTCCATGAAGAGCGCCGTGATGGCCAGCACCACCGGGATGGAAATCACCACCACCATGCCGGTGCGCAGCCCCAGCGACACCAGGCTCACCGCCAGCACGATGGCCACGGCTTCCGCCACGGAGCGCAGGAATTCATCAACCGAATGCGACACGGCCGTGGGCATGCTGGAGACTTCGTCCAGCGTCAGGCCCGCGGGCAACTGGGCCTGCAGTTCCTTGAACTTCACGTCCAGCGACTTGCCCAGGCGCACCACGTCCTGGCCGGGCTGCATGGTGATGCCGATGCCCAGCACGGTCTTGCCGCCAAAGCGCATCTGCTGCGTCGGCGGATCGTCGTAGCCGCGGCGGATCGTGGCGATGTCGCCCAGCCGGATGGACTTGTCGTTGACGCGGATCAGCGTGTCCGCCAGCGCACGGCTGTTGGCGAACTGGCCGGTGGGCCGCACGAAGATGCGGTCGTCCGCCGTGGTCAGCGTGCCCGCGCCCTGCACGGCGTTCTGGCTGTTGATCGCCTGCGCGATCTGCTGCGGCGACACGCCCAGCCGGGTGAGCTGGGTGTTGGTGATTTCGATGTAGATGTGCTCGGGCTGGTCGCCGAAGTAATCCACCTTGGCCACGCCCGGCACGCGCAGCAGCACCGTGCGCAGCTTGTCCGCGTAGTCGTGCAACTGCGCCGGGGAGAACCCGTCGCCCTGCAGGGTGTAGATGTTGGTGTAGACGTCGCCGAACTCGTCATTGAAGAACGGGCCCTGCACGCCCTGGGGCAGCGTGGCCCGGATGTCGCCCACCTTCTTGCGCACCTGGTACCACTGATCGGCCACGGTGCTGGCGGGCGCCGAGTCCTTCATCGTGTAGAAGATCAGCGATTCGCCGGGCCGCGAGTAGCTGCGCAGGAAGTCCGTGTTGGCGGTCTCCTGGAGCTTCCTGCCGATGCGGTCGGTTACCTGTTCCTGCACCTGCTGTGCGGTGGCGCCGGGCCAGAGGGTCTGGATGACCATGACGCGGAAGGTGAAGGGCGGGTCCTCGGACTGCGCCAGCCGCGAATACGACAGCACGCCGAACAGCGTGACGAGCGTGATGATGAAGATCACCAGCGGCTGGTGCCGCAAGGCCCAGGCCGACAGGTTGAAGCTGCCTTCCTCGTGACGGTGGGCGTCGTGCCCCGCGTCTTGCACCGCGTCTTGACCGGCGTCCTGGCCGGGGGCGCTCATGATGCGAAGTCCTCGGGATGCAGCGGCGGCACCGCGCGCACCTTTTCGCCGGCCGACACGGTGTGCACGCCTTGCCACACCACGCGCTCGCCTGCCTGCAAGCCCGCCGACAGGGTTATGGTGCGCGCGTCGTAGCGCAGCACCTGCACCCGCCGCAGCTCCAGCGTGTCGGCGTCGGGCTTGACGATCCAGATCGCCGGCTCGCGCCCGTCATGGAAAAGGGCCGTGGCCGGCACGGTGTAGGTCGCCTGGCCGTTGGCCGAGCGATTGTCGAAACTGATGTTGGCGGTCATGCCCAGGCGCACCTCGGGCGTGGGCGACTCCAGCGTGAGCTTGGCGCGGTAGGTGCGGCTTTGCGGGTCGGCCGCCGGCGCGATCTCGCGCAGCACGGCCGTGAACGTCTGGCCGGGCAGCGGCCCCAGCGTGACGGCGGCGCGCTGGCCGATGGCCAGGCTGGCCAGCAGGTTTTCGGGCACGTCGCACAGCGCGTCGATGTCGCCCGCCCACGCAAGCTGATAGACGGGCGTGCCGGCCGCCACGTTCTGCCCGGTGTCGGCCTCTTCGGCGGTGATGACGCCGGCGTGGTCGGTCTGGAGCGTCGTGTACTTGAGCTGGTCCGCCGCCAGCGCCGCTTCCTGCGCGGCCTGGTCCCGCTGCGCGAGCGCCGAGGCATAGGCGTTGCGGGTCTGCTCGAGCTGGGTGGCGGCGATCAGGTTCTCGCGCGCCTGGGCCCGGTCGCGGTCCAGTTGCTGGCGGGCGTAGTCCAGCTGGTGCTGGGCGGCGGACAGCGCCGCGCGCGCGGCGGCGGCATTCTTGGCTGCGTCCGCCGGATCCAGCCGGGCCACCACCTGTCCGGGTTTGACCGTGTCGCCCAGCCGGACCTGCCGCTCGATGATCTTGCCGCCCACGCGGAACGACAGCGGTGTGCTGTAGCGGGCCTGGACTTCGCCGGGCAGCGTCCACGCGGGCAGAGCCGCGTCGGCCTGCGCCGGCATGGCGACCACCGGGCGCGGCGCGGGGGCGGATGCCTGTTCGCGGCCGCATCCGCTCACGGCGGCCGCCAGCGCCACCAGCGCGGACAGGGCCATCAGCCGTGTCCGCCGGCGGGACGGGGCGGGGGAAAGGGGCGGCGCTGCATCAGCAACGGCGTCGCGCGCAATGGAGCGCGCGCACGGGCCAGGACAATTCACAAAACACCTCGCGGCGCGGAACGGCGTAAAAGGGGGGTGAAAAAGGGACGAGCCGGACTCGATACGGACTGGATTCTAATACAGTCATGTATCTGGATTCAATGTTGAATTTGAAATGCGCACCGATGCTAAACTCGCGCCATGTCAAAAGTCCGCCTAACTCGAGAGCAGAGCCGTGACCAGACGCGTCAGCGTCTGCTCGACGCCGCGCAATCGATTTTTCTATCCAAGGGCTTTGTGGCCGCCAGCGTCGAAGACATCGCCGAGCAGGCCGGCTACTCGCGTGGCGCGTTCTATTCGAATTTCGGCAGCAAGTCCGAGCTCTTCCTGCAACTGCTGCGGCGCGACCACGAAAGCGTCATGGCCGACATGCGCGCTATCTTCGCGGACGGCGAATCGCGGTCGCAGATGGAAGCGCGCGTTCTGCAGTACTACAGCACGCATTTCCGCGAGAACGACTGCTTCCTGCTCTGGATGGAAGGCAAACTGCAGGCGGCCCGCGATCCGGAATTCCGCGTGGGCTTCGCGGCCTGTCTGCGCGAGCTGCGCGAAGCCACCACCGAATACGTCAAGCAGTTTTCGGCGCACGTGGGCACCCCGCTTCCGCTGCCGGCCGAGCAGCTTGCGCTGGGGCTGCTGGCGCTGTCGGACGGCATGCAGTTCAGCTATGCCTTTGATCCGCAGGGCGTCACGCCCGAAATGACGGAGGCCGTGCTGGCCGGGTTCTTCCGCCGCGTGGTCTTCGGCGAGGCCACACCGGATTGAGGCCGCGCGGCCGCGAGTTGTCAGGCAGGTTTGTCCCGTGATAGTAATAGCCACGGCGTGCGGCCGGACTGAGGGGGCTCGCGCCGCAGGATCTCACCCTCGGGCGTAAGGAGCAGCCGCATGACTTCGGAAACCCGAACACCCAGCATCAATCGGCCCGTTTTTTTTCCGGCGGCCATCGTCACCCTGCTGCTCGTGGGCTTTGCCATCCTGGCGCCCGAGTCCGCGCAGACGCTGTTTGACTCCGTTCAGCGCTGGATTCTCGGCAACGTCAGTTGGTTCTACATCCTGGTGGTGGCCATCATCCTGTTGTCGGTGGTGTTCCTGGCCGTGAGCCGGTACGGCGACATCAAGCTGGGGCCCGACCACAGCGAACCCGACTATCGCAACTTCACCTGGTTCGCCATGCTGTTTTCCGCCGGCATGGGCATCGGGCTGATGTTCTTCGGCGTGGCCGAACCCTTGATGCATTTCCTGTCTCCGCCGTTCGGCGAAGGCGGGACCGTCATCGCCGCGCGCGAGGCCATGAAGATCACGTTCTTCCATTGGGGGCTGCATGCGTGGTCGATCTACGCCATCGTGGCGTTGATTCTGGCGTTCTTCAGCTATCGGCACGGCCTGCCCCTGACGCTGCGCTCGGCGCTGTACCCCTTGATCGGCAACCGGATCCACGGGCCGATCGGTCACGCCGTCGACATCTTTGCCATCCTGGGCACGGTGCTTGGCGTGGCGACCTCGCTGGGCCTGGGGGTTGCCCAGATCAACAGCGGGCTGAACCATCTGTTCGGCGTTCCTGTCGGCGTGACGTCGCAGATCATTCTGATCGTCATCACGTGCGGACTGGCGACAGTGTCAGTGGCAAGCGGCCTGGACAAGGGAATCCGCATCCTGTCCGAGACCAATCTGGCATTGGCCGTGGTGCTGCTGCTGTTCGTGCTGATCGTGGGACCGACGGTGTTTCTGCTCCAGACCTTTGTGCAGAACACGGGCACCTATCTGTCCGATATCGTCAACAAGACCTTCAACCTCTATGCCTATGAACCGACCGACTGGATCGGTGGCTGGACGCTGTTCTACTGGGGCTGGTGGATCGCCTGGTCTCCCTTCGTGGGCCTGTTCATCGCGCGCATTTCCCGCGGTCGCACCATCCGCGAATTCGTCACCGGCGTCCTGCTGGTGCCCGCGGGCTTCACCCTGTTCTGGATGACGGTGTTCGGCGACACGGCCATCCACATGATTTTCGTCGACGGGGTGCAGGGGCTCGCGGAGGTGGTGGAGGCCGATTCCTCGCTGGCGCTGTTTGCCTTTTTCGAGCATCTGCCCTTGAGCAGCGTGCTTTCGCTGGTGGCTATTGCGATGGTCGCCGTGTTCTTCGTCACTTCGGCGGACTCGGGGGCGCTGGTGGTGGACTTGCTGGCTTCCGGCGGGCAGGACCGCACGCCTGTCTGGCAGCGCATTTTCTGGTCGCTGCTGATGGGCGCGGTCGCCATCGCCCTGCTGCTGGCCGACGGCCTGACCGCGTTGCAGACCGCCACCATCGCCAGCGCGCTGCCGTTCTCGATCATCCTGCTGCTGTCGCTGTGGGGCCTGTTCAAGGCGCTCAAGCTCGATGCGACCAAGCGCGGCATCCGCTACCAGTCACTGACGCTGTCGCGGCCGGCGCGCGGCGGGCAGTCCTGGGAGCGGCGCCTGCGCAACATGGTGATGATGCCGCGCCGCGCCCATGTGCAGCGCTTCATTTCCGACGTGGTGCGGCCGGCCTTCGAAGACGTGGCCGACGAATTGCGCAAGCAGGGCTATGCGGTGCAGGTGCGGGAAGACCAGGACGAGGGCGGGGCGATCCTGGAGGTTTCCCATGGCGAGCACCTGGATTTCTCCTACGCCGTGCAGCCCCAGGCCTTCGTGCGGCCCAGCCTGACGCCCGACGAGGCCGCCGACGAAGAAGAGCGCAAATACTTCCGCGCGGAAGTCCACCTGCGCGAAGGCGGCCAGGATTACGACATCATGGGCTGGAGCCGGGACGCCGTGATCGGCGACATCCTGGACCAGTACGAACGCCACCGGCATTACCTGCACATGGTGCGCGCCTGATCGGCCCATCCTCGCTTGCCCGATTCCGCCACGCCGCCCGCGTGGCTTTTTTTCGTCCATAGCCCGGCCCTATCCGCGCCATTGCTTCATCCGCTTTGACGAAAAGCCGCGAATCATGGATTATCCAAGCAAATTCTTGTTTAAATAAAGTGAGCGATGACATGAAGGCGAAAGCAGGGGCATGGGCGGCGGGCGCCCTGGCGTTGGCGGCGGCATTGGCCGGCGGGGCGCTTTACTGGAAGTCCGGCGGCGCGGCGCCGGGGGGCGGGTGGACGATGGCGCCGGCCAAGGTGGCCGTGGCCACGGCGGTGCAGGCGGATTTCCCGGTGGTGTTGAGCGGCATCGGCTCGCTGGAGGCGACCCGCCAGGTGCTGGTGGCGGCCGAAGTCGACGGGCGCGTGGCCCAGATACTGTTCACCCCGGGCGAAGCGGTCAAGGCAGGGCAGTTGCTGGTCCAATTGAACGACGCGCCCGAACAGGGCGAACTGGCGCGGCTGCAGGCGCAGGCGCGCAACGCGCGGGCCTTGCTGGATCGCACGCGCCGGCTGGCGCCGCTGCAGGCCGCCACGCGCGAGCAGCTCGACCAGGCGCAGGCCGACTACGAGCAGGCCGCCGCCGACGTGCGGCGCGTGCAGGCGCTGATCGACCAGAAGCGCATCAAGGCGCCGTTCGACGGCGTGCTGGGCGTGCGCCGCGTGAACCTGGGGCAGTTTGCGCGCGCCGGAGACCCGCTGGTGTCGCTGACCGACGGCGCCTCCATGTACGCCAACCTTACGCTGCCCGAACAGGCGCTGGGCGCGCTGCGCGTCGGCCAGCCCGTGACGGTGACGGTGGACGCGCACGCCGGGCGCGAGTTCCAGGGCAAGGTCACGACCGTGGAGCCCCAGGTGGACCCGGGCACGCGCACCGTCCGCGTTCAGGCCGAGTTGGCCAATCCCGACGGCGCGCTGTCGGCCGGGATGTACGCGCATGGCCGGATCAGCCTGCCCGACCGGCCCGGCGTCATCACCGTGCCCGAGACGGCCGTGAGCTACAGCGCCTACGGCGATTCCGTCTATGTCGTGGCGCCGCCCGAAGCCGGCGCGGCGGGCGCGACCCCGACCCCGACCCCGACCGTCAGGCAGACCTACGTGAAAACGGGCGAGCGCCTGCGCGGCCGCGTGGTGGTGACCGAGGGGCTGAGCGCGGGCGACCGTGTCGTGACGTCCGGACAACTGCGGTTGCACAACGGCGCCGCCGTCGAGATCCTGCCCGGCGACACCGTGGCGCTGGATGCGCCCCGCCAGGCCGTGGCGCAGGCGCGGTAAGGCCCGGAGGCAGACATGAAGTTCACCGATCTGTTCGTGCGCCGCCCCGTGCTGGCGCTGGTAGTCAGCACGCTGATCCTGCTGCTGGGCATCAAGGCCTTGAGCGGGCTGCCCGTCAGGCAGTATCCCCTGACCGAAAGCACCACCATCACCATCACCACCCAGTACCCGGGCGCCTCGCCCGATCTGATGCAGGGCTTCGTCACACAACCCATTGCGCAGTCCGTGGCCACGGTCGAAGGCATCGATTACCTGTCCTCGTCGTCCACCCAGGGCCGCAGCGTGATCACCGTGCGGATGAAGCTGAACGCCGATTCCAACAAGGCCATGACCGAGGTGATGGCCAAGGTCAACGAAGTCAAGTATCGGCTGCCGCAGGACGTCTACGACCCCGTCCTGGTCAAGTCCGCCGGCGAGGCGACCGCCGTCGCCTATGTGGGCTTTTCCAGCACCGACCTGTCGCTGGCCGCGCTGACCGATTACCTGTCGCGCGTGGTGCAGCCGCAGTTGTCGTCCATCGACGGCGTGGCCAGCGTCGAGCTGTACGGCGGCCAGACGCTGGCAATGCGCGTCTGGCTGGACCCCAACCGCATGGCGGCGCGGGGCATCTCCGCCGGGGAACTGGCCGAAGCGCTGCGCGACAACAACGTGCAGGCGGCGCCGGGCCAGGCCAAGGGCCTGTACGTGGTGTCCAACATCCAGGTCAACACCGACCTGGTCAGTGTGGCCGAATTCCGCGACATGGTGGTCAAGCGCGAAGGCGACGCCATTGTCCGGCTGGGCGACGTGGCCACCGTGGAACTGGGCGCCGCCTCCACCGATTCCAGCGGCCTCATGGACGGCGAGCCCGCCGTGTATTTCGGCCTGAATGCCACGCCGGTCGGCAATCCGCTGGTCATCGTGAAGCGCCTGAACGAACTGTTGCCCGACATCAAGCAGAACCTGCCGCCGGGCACCAGCGTGCAGGTGCCGTTCGAGCTGGCGCGCTTCATCAGCGCGTCCATCGACGGGGTGACGCAAACGCTGCTCGAAGCCATCGTCATCGTGGTGGCGGTGATCTTCCTGTGCCTGGGATCCTTGCGCGCCGTGCTGATACCGGTGGTGACCATCCCGCTGTCCATGCTGGGCGGCGCGGCCATCATGGCGCTCTTTGGCTTCAGCGTGAACCTGCTGACCCTGCTTGCCATGGTGCTGGCGATCGGGCTGGTGGTGGATGACGCCATCGTCGTGGTCGAAAACGTGCACCGCCACATCGAGGAGGGCAAGTCGCCCGTGCGCGCCGCGCTCATCGGCGCCCGCGAAGTGGCGGGCCCGGTGATCGCCATGACCATCACGCTTGCGGCGGTCTACGCCCCGATCGGGCTGATGGGCGGGCTGACAGGCTCGCTTTTCAAGGAGTTCGCGTTCACGCTGGCGGGGGCGGTGGTCGTGTCCGGCGTGATCGCGCTGACGCTGTCGCCAGTGATGAGCTCATTCCTCCTGAACGGCCGGGTCGCCGACGGTTGGATGGCCCGCAAGACGGAACACTTCTTCGGACGCCTGGGCGACGCCTACGGGCGCGTGCTGGACGTGTCGCTGCATCATCGCTGGGTCACCGGCGTGCTGGCGGTGGCGGTGCTGGCCAGCCTGCCGTTCCTGTACAACGCCGCGCAGCAGGAGCTGGCGCCGGTCGAGGACCAGTCCACGGTCCTCACCGCCATCAAGTCGCCGCAGCAGGCCAACATCGACTATGTCGAAAAATTCGGCAGGAAGTGGGACGACGTCATGAAGACGCTGCCCGAGCAAAAGGGGCGCTGGCTGATCAACGGGTCCGACGGCGTCTCCAACAGCATCGGCGGCGTGGACTTCGTGGACTGGCAGGACCGCACGCGCTCGGCCGACGAGATCCAGGCTGACATGCAATCCATGGCGAACCAGATCGAGGGCAGCAACATCTTCGCCTTCCAGTTGCCGTCACTGCCGGGGTCCACAGGCGGGCTGCCGGTGCAGATGGTGCTGATGAGCGCGTCCGACTACGCCGTGGTCTACGAGGCCATGGAAGGCCTGAAGCGGGCCGCGCGCGAAAGCGGCCTGTTCATGGTGGTGGACAGCGACCTGGACTACAACAACCCCGTCGTGCAGTTGAAAGTGGACCGCGCCAAGGCCAACAGCCTGGGCGTCACCATGAAGGCCATCGGCGACACGCTGGCGGTGCTGGTGGGCGAGAACTACGTCAACCGCTTCGGCATGGATGGGCGTTCCTATGACGTCATTCCGCAAAGTTCCCCCGAGCAGCGCATCTCGCCGCAGGCGCTGGCGCAGTACCACGTCAAGAGCGCCACGGGCGCGCAGGTGCCGCTGTCCAACCTGGTGTCGGTCTCGATGGGCGTGGAGCCCAACAAGCTCACGCAGTTCAACCAGTTGAACGCGGCGACGTTCCAGGCCATACCCATGCCGGGCGTCACCATGGGCGACGCCGTGCAGTTCCTGACGCAGCAGGCCCAGGCGCTGCCCGCGGGCTTCAGCTATGACTGGCAGTCCGATGCGCGCCAGTTCTCGCAGGAAGGCTCGGCCCTGATGATCACCTTCATCTTCGCCATCATCGTCATCTACCTGGTGCTGGCCGCCCAGTACGAGAGCCTGCGCGATCCGTTCATCATCCTGGTGAGCGTGCCCATGTCCATCTGCGGGGCGTTGATTCCCCTGGCGCTGGGCATGGCCACGGTGAACATCTACACGCAGATCGGCCTGGTGACGCTGATCGGGCTGATCAGCAAGCACGGGATCCTGATGGTGGAATTCGCCAATGAAATGCAGGTCAGCCATGGCCTGGACCGGCGCGCGGCGATGGAGCAGGCCGCGCGCGTCCGCCTGCGGCCCATCCTGATGACGACGGCCGCCATGGTCATGGGCCTGATCCCCTTGCTGTTCGCCACCGGTGCGGGCGCGAACAGCCGCTACAGCCTGGGCCTGGTCATCGTGGTGGGCCTGCTGGTGGGCACGCTCTTCACGCTGTTCGTGCTGCCCACCGTCTACACCGTTTTCGCCCGCGACCACCGGGCGGCCCACGACACGCCGCGCGCCCGCGAACTGGCGCAGGCGGACGCCGAGGACGCGCGCGCCACGGGCGCGGCCGCCTGGCACTGAGGAATCGATCATGGACACGCTTCATCTCTCCCCCCGGCTGCGCCGCGGCGCCATCGTGCTGCTGGCCGCGCTGGCCGCCGCCGGCTGCGCGGTCGGCCCCGATTACCGGCCGCCGAACCCGGCGCCCGTCGTTCTGACCAGTCCGGAGCAGGCGCTGTTTCCCACCGACCAGCTCCAGCGCGACTGGTGGAAGCAATTGCAGGATCCGCAACTCGACCGCCTGATCGACCTGGCGCTGGCGCGCAACCACGACATCCGCATCGCGCAGGCGCGCCTTGCCGAATCGCGCGCGGCCCTGGACGAAAAGGAACTGGACAAGCTGCCCGTCGTGACGCTGGGCGGCGGCTACGAACGCAGCCTGTCGCAGGCCAACCCTGGCACGGCCGGCGAGCGCAATCTGGCCGAGAGCTACCGCGCGGGTTTCGATGCGGCCTGGGAATTGGACCTCTTCGGCAGGCTGCGCCGCGCCGCCGAGGGCGCCGCCGCCCGCAGCGAAGCGCAGGCCGCCGATCTGGCGCAGGCCCGCATCGTCGTCGCGGCCGAAGTGGCGCGCAACTATTTCGAGCTGCGCGGCGCGGAGCAGCGGCTGGCGGTGGCGCGCGCCAACCTGGCCAGCCAGCAGGACAGCCTGCGCGTGACCCAGGCCCTGGTGTCGGCGGGCCGCGGCGACGAGGGCGATCTGGCCAGCGCGCGGGCCGAACTGGAAACCGTACAGGCCAGCGTGCCGGTGCAGGAGACGGCGCGGCGGCTGGCGCGCTACCGGATCGCGGTACTGGTGGGCCTGCGCCCCGTCGAACTGGGTGCGCTGGAAGCGGCTGGGCCGCTTGCGCCCCTGACGGCGCGGCTTCCCATCGGCGACGTGGGCACCTTGCTGTCGCGGCGTCCGGACGTGCTGGCCGCCGAACGCAATCTGGCCGCCGCGAACGCCGACGTGGGCGTCGCGACGGCCGACCTCTACCCGCGCATCGACCTGGGCGGCTTCCTGGGCTTTGTCGCGCTGCGCGGGGCGGACTTCGGTTCGGCGGCCAGCCGCGGATTCAGCGTGGCGGCCAGCGCCAACTGGCCAGCCTTCCATCTGCCGACGGCCTTCGCCCGCAAGCGCGGGGCCGAGGCGCGTCTGGACGGCGAGGCGGCGCGCTACGAACAGACGGTGCTGCGGGCGGTGCAGGAAGTGGAGTCCGCGCTGGCGGAGTTCGGCCAGACGCAGCAGCGGCTAGGCAGCCTGGCGCAGGCCGCCGCGCACAGCGGGCGGGCCGCCGAACTGGCGCGGCTGCGCTACCGCGAGGGCAGCGCCCCGTATTTGACCGTCCTGGACGCGCAGCGTACGCTTTTGCGCGCCCAGGACGCCGTGGCCGTCGCCGAGACCGAGTCCTATACGCGCCTGATCGCGCTGGTCAAGGCGCTGGGCGGCGGCTGGCAGGCGGCATCGGCGCCATCGCCGGCATCGGGGACGGGCGCCGGCCCCGGCTGACCCAGGCCCGCCGTCCGTGGCACCATAGGCACTTCTTCCGGAGCATCGATACCCCTCATGTCTGACAGCCTGTCCCACCCGGCCGCCGCGATGCCGCACCAGCCCGCGGACCGCGTGCTCATGACCCTGAAGACGCGCGGGCCGCAATCCATCGCGGTCATCGCGCGGGCGATGGACGTGACGGCCGAGGCGGTGCGCCAGCAGATGACGCGGCTGCACGCGGACGGGCTGGTCGACGCCGAAAGCCGCAGCGCGGGCCGAGGCCGGCCCACCCAGATCTGGTTCCTGACCGAGGCCGGCCACGGCCGCTTCCCGGACACCCATGCCGAAATGACGGTGCAGATGATCGCCGCCGTGCGCCAGGTGTTCGGCGAGGAAGGCATCGACAAGCTCGTGCAGGTGCGCGAAAGCGCCATGTTCAGCAGTTACCGCCAGGCGATGCGGGACGCGCCCGGCCTGAAGGCGCGGCTCGAGCGCCTGGTCGGCGTGCGGTGCGCGGAAGGCTACATGGCCGAACTGCGCCAGGACGGCGCCGATTTCATCTTCATCGAAAACCATTGCCCCATCTGTTCGGCCGCCAAGGCCTGTATGGGCTTTTGCCGCAGCGAGCTGGAGCTGTTTCGCAAGGTGCTGGGCGAGGGCGTGCGGGTCGAGCGCGAAGAGCACATCCTGGCGGGGGCGCGGCGCTGCGCCTACCGCGTCAGCGAACGCCCATGACCCTCAAGCAGCTCGAAGCCTTCTACTGGGCCGCCACCTGCGCCAGCTTCGCCGTGGCTGCTGAACGGCTGCATCTGTCGGTGTCCTCGCTCTCCAAACGGCTCACCGAACTGGAAGACGCGCTGGGCCAGCCGCTGTTCGACCGCAGCGGCCACAAGGCCGTACTCACCGACGCGGGCCAGCGGCTGGTGCCGCAGGCCCGCAGCCTGCTGGCCGCCGCCGACCAGCTTCGCGCCTCCATGGCCGAGACGCCGGGCCTGCGCGGCCGGTGCCGTTTCGGCGTGGGCGAACTGACCGCGCTGACCTGGCTGCCGCGCCTCATCGGCGCCGTGCGCGCCGCCTATCCGGAGCTGGTGCTGGAACCCTATGTCGACATCGGGCAGGTGCTGGAGCAGCGCGTGGCGGACGGCGAACTGGACTTCGCCGTGATCGCCGGGCGCTCGTCCCGGCCGGGCATTGCCTCGTCGCCCATCGGCGAGGCGCGCTTTTCCTGGGCGGCGGCGCCCTCGGTGCTGCAACCTGGCGACACCCGCATGACGATGGCCTTGCTGGCCCGGCTGCCGCTCGTGACCCTGCCGGAAGGCGCGGGCACCACGCGCATCATTGACGACTGGCTGGGCGGACGCGAGGCCGCGGGCGAGCGCCTCTGCTGCAACAACTGGGGCGCCATCGTCGGCCTGCTGATCGAAGGGACCGGCGTGGGGCTGCTGCCCAGCCACTGGGCCGACACGCTGCAGGCCGAAGGCAGCCTGCGCGTCCTGCACGGCGAGCCCGAGCTGGCCGCCTTGCCCTACGCGTTCCAATACCGGCGCGACGACGCCCGGCCGCTGGTCGCCATGCTGCGCGGCACGGTCGCCGCCTCCGCCGATTTTTCGGCCCCCTGCCGGATCCCCTGAATCCGGGCGTCCGCAAGGCGGCCGCCACGGGCGTATAGTGGGCGGCGCGCCCACGCCGGTCTATACAATCGCCGCGCGCCTGGCGCAGAATCCAACAACAACGTGCGCAGCGGGGGATGGACCCGGCGACGCGGCACGACCCCGGGGTCTGTCCTTCCCGCCAGGCGGTGCGCCGGCGCACGAAGCGACAGCCCTGTCGGAACCGACGGAGATCATTCATGCGTAAACTCTGCCTCGCCATGGCCATGGCGGGAATGCTGGCCACCGGATTGGCGCAGGCCCAGTCCACCTTGCGTATCGGGCTGCAGGACGACCCGGACGTGCTCGATCCGGCCCGCGCCCGCACGTTTGTCGGCCGCATCGTGTTCGCGTCGCTGTGCGACAAGCTGGTCGACATCACCCCCGACCTGAAGTTCGTGCCCCAGCTCGCGCAGTCCTGGACCGTCGGCCCGGACAAAAAGACGCTGACCTTCAAGCTGCGCACGGATGCCGTCTTCCATGACGGCACGCCCGTCAACGCCGCCGCCGTCAAGGCCAACCTGGACCGTGCCCGCACGCTGCCGGACAGCAACCGCAAGAGCGAGCTGGCCACCGTCGCCAGCGTGGACGCGCCGGATGACCAGACCGTGGTGCTGAACCTGTCGGAGCCGGACGCCTCCCTGCTGTCCCAACTGTCCGACCGCGCCGGCATGATGATTTCGCCCGCCAGCTTCGACAAGGATCCCGGCGGCAAGCCCGTGTGCTCGGGTCCGTACCAGTTCAAGGAGCGCGTGCAGAACGACCGCATCGTGCTCGAGAAATTCCCCAAGTATTGGGACGCGGCCAATTACCACTTTGACCGCCTCGTCTACACGCCGATTCCGGACAACACCGTGCGCCTGAACAACCTGCGCGCGGGCGACCTGGACATCATCGAGCGCGTGGCGCCCAGCGACACCAAGGCCGTCAAGGACGATCCCAGCCTGCGTCTGGCGCCGGTGACCGGCCTGGGCTTCCAGTCCATCTCGGTGAACATCGCCAACGGCGCGCGCGCCGACCATCCGCTCGCCAAGGACAAGCGGGTCCGGCAGGCGCTGGATCTGGCCATCGACCGCGACGTGCTGAACCAGGTGATCGGCGAAGGCATGTTCCAGCCGGCGTACCAGCCGTTTCCGCCGGCCAGCTTCGCCTACAACAAGTCGTTCGACCGCGCGGGCCGCGATCCCAAAAAGGCGCAGGCCCTGCTGAAGGAGGCCGGCTACGACCGCGTCAAGTTCGAGATCACCTTCGGCAACAACACCACGATGCAGCAGGTCTTCGAACTGGTGCAGGCAATGGGCGCCGAAGCGGGCTTCGACATCACCCTGCGTCCCGTCGAGTTCGCCTCGCTGCAATCCTCGCTGGCGCGCGGCGACTTCCAGGTCGGCCAGAACGGCTGGTCCGGCCGTGTCGATCCCAGCGGCAATATCCACCAATACCTGAGCTGCAAGGGCAACCTGAACGACGGCAAGTTCTGCGACGCCGGCATCGACAAGCTGCTCGACGATGCCCGCGCCGAGGCCGACACCGCCAAGCGCCGCGCCATGTACGACCAGGTGCTGACCGCGATGCAGGACCAGCGTCCCATCATCTATCTGTTCTACCTGCCCTGGACGTTCGGCGTGCAGAGCAAGGTGGAAGGGTTTGTGCCCTATCCCGACGGCCTGATCCGCCTCAAGGGCGTATCCAGGAAGTAAAGCCCCAGGCCCGCAGATGCGGGCCTCTTCACGCGCGGCGCACATTGCAGGTGTCTGACACCCACCCGCCCACAACAGGACCCACCATGTTTACGACTCGCCCGGAAATCCTCGGCACCTTCGGTGTCGTGACGTCCACCCATTGGCTGGCCAGTTCGGCCGGCATGTCGCTGCTGGAGCGCGGCGGCAATGCGTTCGATGCCTGCGTCGCCTCGGCGTTCGTGCTGCAGGTCGTCGAACCCCACCTCGTGGGGCCGGCCGGCGAAGTGCCGGCCGTCTTCTATTCCGCGCGCACCCGCAAGGTCGAGGTGCTGTGCGGGCAGGGCACGACGCCCGCCGCCGCCACGCTCGAGCGCTACCGCGCCGAAGGCCTCAAGCTCATTCCCGGCAACGGCCTGCTGGCCACCGTGATCCCGGGCGCCTTCGACGCCTGGATGCTGCTGCTGCGCGACCACGGCACGCTGCGCGTGCGCGACGTGCTCGAGCCCGCCATTTACTATGCCGAGCACGGCCACGCCCTGATGCCGCGCATCTCCAACACCATCGCCGGCCTGAAGGACTTCTTCGAGACGCACTGGCCCACGACCGCCCAGGTGTACGTGCCGGGCGGGCAGGTGCCGCAGGCCCGCAAGCTGTTCCGCAACCCGGCGCTCGCCCGCACCTGGAACCGCGTGCTGCAAGCGGCCGAAGCCGCCGGCGCCGACCGTGAACGCCAGATCGAGGCCGCGCGCGACGCGTTCTACCGCGGTTTCATCGCCGAAGAAATCGACCGTTTCGCCCGCAACACCGACGTCATCGACGAAAGCGGCACGACCCACCGCGGCGTCATCACGGCCGACGACCTGGCCGGCTGGTCCGCCAGCTACGACACGCCGCTCACCTACGACTACCACGGCTACACGGTGGCCAAGGCGGGCGCCTGGAGCCAGGGCCCCGTGTTCCTGCAGACGCTCGCCATCCTGAAGGACATGGACCTGGCCGGCGTCAGCCCCACCAGCGCCGAGTTCATCCACCGCGTCACCGAGGCCATGAAGCTCGCCTTTGCGGACCGCGAAGCCTATTACGGCGATCCGGCCTTCATCGACGTGCCGCTGGACCATCTGCTTTCGGATGCCTACAGCGCCGAACGCCGCAAGCTGATCGGCGAGACCGCATCGCGCGACCTGCTGCCGGGCCGGGTTCCCGGCTTCGAGGCCCAGGTGGCCCGCGTCATGGACACGCTCGAACGCCTGTCGCCGGTGACCGCGCCGGGCAGCGCCACCAACGAGCCGACGCTCGCCGACATGCGCGCCTCGGCCAAGCGCGGCGACACCACGCATGTGGACGTCATCGACCGCTGGGGCAACATGATCTCGGCGACGCCTTCGGGCGGCTGGTTCCAGTCCTCGCCCGTCATTCCGGCGCTTGGTTTCGGCCTGAACACCCGCGCCCAGATGTTCTGGCTGGAAGAGGGCTTGCCGGGCACGCTGGCGCCGGGCAAGCGTCCGCGCACCACGCTGACCCCGTCGCTGGCGCTGCGCGACGGCGTGCCTTATCTGGCGTTCGGCACGCCGGGCGGCGACCAGCAGGAACAGTGGCAGCTGCTGTTCTTCCTGCGTCACGTGCACCATGGCCTGAACCTGCAGGAAGCCATCGACCTGCCCATGTCGCACACCATGCATTTCCCCACGTCCTTCTATCCCCGGGACCGCAAGCCGGGACACCTGGCGCTGGAGGCCAGCTTCGGCGCCGAGGTGATCGAGGCGCTGCGCCGCCGCGGGCACCAGATCGAGGAAGTGCCGGAATGGTCGGTGGGGCGGCTGACTGCGGCCTCGCGCGATCCCGACGGCCTGCTGCACGCGGCGGCCACGCCGCGCCTGATGCAGGCCTACGCGGTCGGGCGCTGAAGCGGCGGTTCTCGACGGCTGACGGCGGCTCACGAAGGCCCACGTCGGCCCATGGCGGCGCCCGGCGACTCATCGGGACTTGAGGCGTCTTGTAGTGTCTTGTGGCGTTTTGTGGCGTCTTTCGGGATCTTTTGGGATGTTTTGGCGTCTTGCGGCGGCTTACCCGCATAGGGTATGTTTGTGGCATGACGCCATCCGAGCAGAGCCTGGCTACAGCGGCTCGACCCCTCACGGGAACAGAACCTCTTTTCATCGTCCTCAACACCGGATCGGGGCGCGGCGACGCGCAGGTCCTGCAGGACACCATCCGGCGCATCCTCGACGAGGCCGGGCGGCGATACGACCTGATGTCGGTGGACGATCCGTCGCGCCTGACCGACGTCGCGCGGCAGGCGGTCAAACGCGCGCAGGACGCGCAGGGCGTCGTCATCGCCGCGGGCGGCGACGGCACGCTCAACGCCGTCGCGGCCACGGTCCTGGGGCAGGGCGTGCCCTTCGGCATCCTGCCGCAGGGCACCTTCAACTATTTCGGCCGCACCTACGGCATCTCGCAAGAGACCGAAGTCGCCCTGCGCGGCTTTCTGAAAGGCCGCATCCAGCCGGTGCAGGTCGGCCTGCTCAACGGCCGGCCGTTCCTCGTCAACGCCAGCCTCGGCCTGTATCCGCAACTGCTCGAAGACCGCGAAGCCTACAAGCAACGCTACGGCCGCAGGCGCTGGGTCGCCCTGTGGTCGGGCCTGGTCACGCTGATGCGCCAACCGCGCCAGCTCAGCCTGCAGCTCGAGTTCGAGGGCAAGGCGCGCAGCCTGCGGTCGCCAACGCTCGTGGTGGGCAACAACAAGCTGCAGCTCGAGCACGTCGGCATCGACAACGAAGAGCTCGACCGCAACCGGCTGGTCGCCATGGCCGCGCGCCCCGTGGGCACGCTTGCCCTGTACGGCCTGTTGCTGCGCGGCCTGCTCAGCCGGCTGGGCGAGGCCGAGCATGTCATCAGTTTCGCCTTCGACACACTGACGGTGCGCGTGCGCGGGCGCCGGCGGGTCAAGGTCGCGATGGACGGCGAGATCTCCTGGATGGACACGCCGCTCGAATTCAAGGTGGCGGACGATCGCCTGCCCCTGGTGGTGCCGACGGACGCCGAGTACCTGGACCGTTCATGACGCGGATCCTGCATCTGTCAGACACGCATTTCGGCACTGAGCGCAAGGCGGTCGTCGAGGCCGTGCTGGACGTGGCCCGGCAGGTGTCGCCGGACCTGGTCGTGCTGAGCGGCGACATTACCCAGCGCGCCCGGCGCGCCCAGTTCGCCGCCGCGCGCCGATTCATCGAACGCCTGTCACTGCCCGTGCTGGCGGTGCCCGGCAATCATGACATCCCGCTGTTCAACGTCTTCGCGCGGGCGCTCAACCCCTACGGCAATTACAAGCGCGCGCTGGGCCCGATCCTCGAACCCGTGTTCGAAAGCCCCGGCGTGCTGGCCATCGGCGTGAACACCACGCGGCCCAGGCGCCACAAGGACGGCGAAATCTCCGACGCCCAGATCGCCCGCGTCGCCCAGCGGCTGCGCCAGGCCCGTCCCGGGCAGTTGCGCATCGTCGTGGCGCACCATCCCGTGCGGGCCAAGGTGGAATCGGACCTGTCCAACCTCCTGATCGGCCGCGAGCGCGCGCTCGCCGCGTGGGCGCAGGCCGGTGTCGACCTCGTGCTGGGCGGTCACATACACTTGCCCTACGTGTTGCCGCTGACGGCATCGTCGGGGCCGGCGTGCTGGATCGTCCAGGCCGGCACCGCCTGTTCGCAGCGTGTCCGGGGCAGCGTGCCCAATTCGGTGGGCCTGATCACCCGGTCGGTCGAAGACGGCCAGCAGGTCTGCCACGTCGAGCGGTGGGACTATGCGGCCGGCGCAAACGCCTTCGCACCCGTCGACAGGACGCTGGTCACGCTGTTGCAGTAAGCGCGCACTTCGCGCATTTTTTCAATTTGATGGCGTACTCATGACCGATGTCTATGCGGCATGGGCCGCGGCCCATGCCCTCCAATTGTTTGTCGCGCTGCCGCTCGTGGCCGGCGCTGTGGCGCTGCTGTTCATGCGCTGGCACGCCCGGCTGTCCGCCGGCGGCCGCAGCGCGCTCTTCGCCGCCACGGCCCTGGCAGCGTTCGGGACGTTTCTGGCGTTGGCCTTGGCCGTCGACAGCCGCGGGACGATCGTCGCCTTCGACAGCGCGCTGGCCGACGCGCTGAGCATGTCCATGTCCACGTCGATGCTGTGGCTGCTGTCCTGGATCACCTATCTGGGCGACCGCAACCTGCTCACGGTCTTCAGCGTACTGATGACGCTGGGCCTGCTCTGGCGCGGGATGTGGCAGCTTGCGCTCTTTTGCGCCATCACAACCGGCCTGGGCGGGGCGCTCAACTGGCTGCTCAAGCACACCTTCGAACGTGTGCGGCCGGAACACGACCACGGCTACGCGATGGCAAGCGGCTGGAGTTTCCCCAGCGGTCATTCCTCGGCCGCCATGGCCGTGTACGGAACGGCCTGCTACCTGATGTGGCGGCTCGCCCCGCCCGCGTGGCGCATGCCCTGCGTGGCCGGCATGACCGCGCTCATCGTGGCGATCGGCCTGAGCCGCATCCTGCTGCAGGTGCATTTTGCGGGCGATGTGGTCGCCGGGCTGGCGGTGAGCCTGGGGTGGCTGGTGCTATGCGTGGCGGCCTGCGAACGGCTGCACATGTCAGGGGCGGCGGTTCAGCGCCTCCAGTAGGCGCGACCCGGCCCGGTCGACGCCATCGGTCGGCAACGGCGCGCACGTGTAGCGTCCGCCCGCGTGGGCGATGGCCCGGTCGAGTTGCCGCATCCGGTCGTCGGGCGGCGGGTCCAGATCGATGATCAGTTTGCCGGCGATGGGCGCCGTCACCTGGCCGTCGCTGAACCGCTCCAGGGTGCGGTCGATCTCGCGCTCCCGGGGCAGGGCCAGCACGATGGTGTCCGACTCCGCCAGCGCCTCGCGCGCCGACGTCGCCAGCGTCGCGTTGCCGCGGAACGCCTCGCAGCGCGCCGCTTCGACATCGTAGAGCGTCAGCGCAATGTCGGGATCGGCGGCCAGCAACTGCCGCGCCGCCCGCGTGCCGATGCTGCCCATGCCGACGATGCTGACGCGCCGGCTCATGGCTTGGGCACCGACCACGTGCTCACGATATGGGCGAGCGGCTCATCCGAGCCATCGCCCGTCAGCACGACTTCCCCCGCGGACAGCCGGCCCACCTTCAGCAGGCGGGCATGGGCATGGATGGCGCCCGCCGGACTCTTGCGCAGGAAATTGATGGTCAGGCTGGCCGTGACGGCGTGGGCCTGGCCGGTCGCGCCCACCACGGCCGCATACATGGCCAGGTCGGCAAGTCCCATCAGCATGGGCCCGGCGACGATGCCTCCCAGTCGCTGGTGCGCGTCGCGCGCGGGCAGGACCGCGTGCGCCGTGCCGCGCCCGATATGGAGGACGTCGATGCCCAGCAGCATCGAGAACGGATGCTGTTCGGCCAGCAGTACATGAAAGTCGGCCAGGCTGATCAGCGGCGCACGGGTGTCGGGGGGCAGGGCGGTTGCGGTCATCGTCGTTCCAGGGCGTGGCAATAGTTGTCCAGCAGCGGTTCGGCCTGCTGGCCCAGGGACTTGAGGCGTCGGGTGTGCAGCAGCAGCAACAGCCCCATCAGATACGTAAAGACGTTCATCTGCTCGGTTTGCACGACTTCCGCCTCCCAGGCCTTCGTGCGTGCCAGCGCATGCCCGAGCAGATCGATGCATTGCCGCAGCCGGGCATTGAGTTTCTCGTCCATGTCCCGGCCCAGTCCGCGCGGACCCAGCCCCTGGACCAGATACATTCCCAGCGAAAAGTCCGTGCGCCGTTCCGCGTAATAGCCAAAGAACGCGAGGATCGCGCCGCGCGCGGCCGTGTTGTCCTCATGCGCGGCGGCGGCCCGCTCCAGGTGCGCGTGCAACCGCTGCAACGACCCATCCAGCAATTCCCCATAGATCGCTTCCTTGCCCGCGAACCAGGGGTAAATGGCGCCCGTCGTGCAGCCGGCCTCCTTGGCGATCGCGCGGATCGTGGTCTTTTCCAGCCCATCGCGCTCGAAGACCCGCAAGGCGGCGTCCAGGATGATCTGCCTGCGCAGCGCACTCAGGCGTTCGTTGCGTTCGGCGCGCGGGGAGGGGATGGACATGTCGGTCTGGCTCGATTCGATGCCATCGATAATATCGACGATTTTTATTAATAACAACGTTATTCGCCCCGCCTGTGATTACGATGGTCTTCAGTGCCGGAGTCATCCCGGCCGCCTCCGATTTCCCTCGGACGGCAGCGGGAACCGTGAAGAAAGTCGCTTGACGAATGGGTTTTGGAATTGCCCGGAAAATTGGGGGCAGGGCCGAAAGTCGCATGGTTGCGCGCTCGGGCTGTTCGATAAGGGTAAGCCCTAGCGTTGCTCCGCCAGCATCAGTGGGATGTTGCAACTTCCCAACATGCCTGTCGCAAACCTGCACTTTTCTGATGCCGACCGTAGCCAGTCCCCCTGATTTTTGATGCAATAGCGTCAACTTCCCTTCGCGGAGTTAGGGGGGCGGCAGGCTGGTTTGCTGGATTGCTGCTCTTGTCACTCAAATCAACGGAGATTTCTTAAATGAAAAAGACTCTGCTCGCTGCCGCCCTGCTCGCCGGTTTCGCCGGTGTCGCCCAGGCAGAAACGTCTGTCACCCTGTACGGCATCATCGACACGGGCCTCGGCTACAACAAGATCAGCGGTGGTCCCGATGCCGTTAACGGCAGCCGCTTCGGCATGATCAACGGCGTCCAAAACGGTTCGCGCTGGGGTCTGCGTGGTTCGGAAGATCTGGGTGACGGCCTGCGCGCTGTTTTCCAACTGGAATCCGGCTTTGATTCGGGTAACGGCAAGTCGGCTCAAGGTGGCCGTCTGTTCGGTCGCCAAGCCACCGTCGGTCTGGCCAGCGACAGCTGGGGCCAACTGGACTTCGGCCGTCAAACCAACATCGCTTCGAAGTACTTCGGTTCCATCGACCCGTTCGGCGCTGGCTTCGGTCAAGCCAACATCGGCGTTTCGATGAGCGCTGCCAACACGCAACGCTACGACAACATGGTCATGTATCAGACCCCGTCGTTCAGCGGCTTCCAGTTTGGCGTCGGCTACTCGTTCAACGCTGACGACAACAACACCGCCCAAACCGGCTGGAAGACTGCCGACAACACCCGCGCCATCACGACCGGTCTGCGCTACGTCAACGGCCCGCTGAATGTCGCTCTGTCGTACGACCAACTGAACGCTTCGAACCGTCTGCCGACGGAAGCCACCGACGCCACCCCGCGTATGTACGCGATCGGCGCTTCGTATGACTTCGAAGTCGTGAAGCTGGCTCTGGCCTACGCTCGCACCACCGACGGCTGGTTCGCTGGCCAAGGCGTGAACACCGGCACGGGCTCCCTGAGCATCGGCACCAACATCTTCGCCGATGGCTTCAAGGCCAACTCGTACATGGTCGGCCTGTCCGCCCCGATCGGCGGCGCAAGCAAGCTGTTCGGTTCGTGGCAAATGGTTGACCCCAGCAACGACCGTATCAACGGTGCTGAGACGATGAACGTCTTCTCGCTGGGCTACACCTACGACCTGTCCAAGCGCACCAACCTGTACGCTTACGGTTCGTACGCCAAGAACTACGCCTTCGTGGAAGACATCAAGTCGACCGCCGTCGGCGTCGGTGTCCGTCACCGCTTCTAATCCAATGCAGGGCGCAAGCCCTGCCTGGATTTAAAGCTGACGCGAACGGGCTTCGGCCCGTTCGCATGAACCACCCATTGGGGTGGTTTTTTTTCGCCTGATGGTTGAATTCGGGCATACTGCGGCGACTTGTCTTTGAAGCCGTGTATCCTCCACAAGTGCTTGTGAAAGCTGCGATTGTTCCATTTGAGGAATGCAGTCTTTCGCCTGCTATTCAAGCTACAGAGTTCAGCCGGAAGTAACCGCGCGAATGCTACAATCCTAAGGTTTGCGCATTTGACGGACGCCTGAATGAACCTGCAACAGTATTTTCCCGTCCTGCTGTTTATCGTAGTGGCCACCCTTATCGGGTTCGCGCTTCTAACGGCCGGCTCCCTCCTTGGCCCGCGGCGTCCTTACGCTGAGAAGCTCTCGCCTTACGAGTGCGGCTTCGAAGCGTTTGAAGATGCTCGCATGAAGTTTGACGTGCGCTACTACCTCGTGGCGATCCTGTTCATTCTTTTCGACCTGGAAATCGCGTTCCTGTTCCCGTGGGCCATTGCCCAGGGCACTGTCGGGCTCGTCGGTTTCTGGACGGTCATGGTTTTCCTCGCCGTGTTGACCGTCGGCTTCATCTACGAATGGAAAAAGGGCGCGCTGGACTGGGAGTGACCTCCGGGTTCATTTCACAGCACGCTATCAGAGACGAATATGGCTATAGACGGCATTCTCAAGCAAGGCTTCATCACAACCAGCGCCGACAAGTTCCTGAACTGGGCGAAGACCGGTTCGATGTGGCCCATGACCTTCGGTCTGGCCTGTTGCGCGGTTGAGATGATGCACGCGGGCGCGGCCCGCTATGACCTGGACCAATTCGGCATCATCTTCCGGCCCAGTCCGCGTCAGTCCGATCTCATGATCGTGGCCGGCACGTTGTGCAACAAGATGGCGCCCGCGCTGCGCAAGGTCTACGACCAGATGCCCGAGCCGCGCTGGGTGGTTTCCATGGGCTCCTGTGCCAATGGCGGCGGCTACTACCACTACTCGTATTCGGTGGTCCGTGGCTGCGATCGCATCGTACCGGTAGACGTCTACGTGCCGGGCTGCCCGCCCACGGCCGAGGCGCTGGTCTACGGCTTGCTGCAGATGCAGAACAAGATCCGCCTGACCAACACGATTGCGCGCTGATGCTTCACGGGTTCGACGGCAGGCCCCGCCGCCTCGGACCCCGCGAAGCCAGCGTATCGGTTCACCTAAGCGTACAAGATGATGACCAGGCTCGAATCCCTGAAAAACAATTTGCAGACCACCCTCGGCGCGGACATCGCGCTGACCGAGGCGCTGGGCGAGCTGACGCTCGAAGTGCCCGCGGAGCAGTGGTTCTCCGTCTGCAACAAGCTGCGCACCGAAGCCGGCCTGCGCTTTGAAACCTGTATCGACCTCTGCGGCGTCGACTACCTGACCTGGGGCAACGGCACGCGCCAGCTCCCCGAGGAAGCCAACGTCCGGGTCCACCGTTCGCGTTATGCCGTCGTGGCGCACCTGCTCTCCATCGAGAACAACTGGCGCCTGCGCGTGCGTACGTGGGCGCCTGACGACGAATTCCCGATGGTCGCCTCGCTGATGGAATGCTGGCCGGCCGTGGGCTGGTTCGAGCGCGAAGCCTTCGACCTGTACGGCATCGTCTTCGAAGGCCACCCCGACCTGCGCCGCATCCTCACCGACTACGGCTTCATCGGCCATCCTTTCCGCAAGGACTTCCCGCTGTCGGGCACCGTCGAAATGCGCTACGACCCCGAGCAACGGCGCGTCATCTACCAGCCGGTCACGATCGATCCGCGCGAGATCACCCCGCGCGTGGTGCGCGAAGACACCTACGGCATGGGGCGTTGAATCATGGCAGACATCAAGAACTACACCCTGAACTTCGGTCCTCAACACCCGGCCGCGCACGGCGTGCTGCGCCTGGTGCTCGAGCTCGACGGCGAAGTCATCCAGCGCGCCGACCCGCACATCGGCCTGCTGCACCGCGCCACCGAAAAGCTGGCCGAACACAAGACCTACATCCAGGCGCTGCCCTACATGGACCGCCTGGACTACGTGTCCATGATGTGCAATGAGCACGCCTACGTCATGGCCATCGAGAAGCTGCTGGGCATCGAAGCCCCGCTGCGTGCGCAGTACATCCGCGTGATGTTCGACGAAATCACGCGCCTCCTGAACCACCTGATGTCCCTGGGCTCGCACGCCCTGGACGTGGGTGCCATGGCGGTGTTCCTGTACGCCTTCCGCGAGCGCGAAGACCTGATGGACTGCTACGAAGCGGTCTCGGGCGCGCGCATGCACGCGGCCTACTACCGTCCGGGCGGCGTCTACCGCGACCTGCCGGATTCGATGCCGCAATACGGCGACACCAGCAAGTACCGCGGCGACAAGGAAATGCGCGCCATGAACGACGCGCGTTCGGGCTCGCTGCTGGACTTCATCGAAGACTTCACCAACCGCTTCCCGGCCTGCGTCGACGAATACGAAACGCTGCTCACCGACAACCGCATCTGGAAGCAGCGCCTGGTCGGCATCGGCGTGGTCGATCCCGAGCGCGCCAAGGCGCTGGGCTTCACCGGCCCGATGCTGCGCGGTTCGGGCGTGGCCTGGGACCTGCGCAAGATGCAGCCCTACGAAGTCTACGATCTGCTCGATTTCGACATCCCCGTGGGCGTCAACGGCGATTGCTACGACCGCTATCTGGTCCGCGTCGCCGAGATGCGCCAGAGCAACCGCATCATCCGCCAGTGCGTGGAATGGCTGCGCAACAATCCCGGCCCGGTCATGATCGAGAACCACAAGATCGCCCCGCCGTCGCGCACCGCCATGAAGACCAACATGGAAGAGCTGATCCATCACTTCAAGCTCTTCACCGAAGGTTTCCACGTGCCTCCGGGCGAGGCGTACGCCTCGGTCGAGCATCCGAAGGGCGAATTCGGCATCTACCTGGTGTCCGACGGCGCCAACAAGCCTTACCGCCTGAAGATTCGGGCGCCTGGCTTCGTCCACCTGCAATCGCTGGATGAAATGTCGCGCGGCCACATGATCGCCGACGCCGTCACCATCATTGGCACGCAGGACATCGTTTTCGGCGAGATCGATCGCTGATCCGTCCAGACAGTCACGAGCACGCCCGCATAACCCGGATTCAAACTATGCTGCTTTCCGAACAGGCCTACCAGAAAATCGACCGTGAACTGGCCAAGTTCCCGGCCGACCAGCGGCAGTCCGCCATCATGGCCTCGCTTGCCATCGCGCAAGAAGAGAAGGGCTGGTTGGCTACCGAAATCATCGAAGATGTGGCCAAGTACATTGGCGTTCCGCCCATCGCGGTCCAGGAAGTCGCCACCTTCTACAACATGTTCGACGTCAAGCCCGTCGGCAAGAACAAGATCGCCGTCTGCACGAACCTGCCCTGTGCCTTGCGCGACGGCGACCGCGCCGGCGAATACCTCAAGCGCAAGCTGGGCGTCGACTACCGCGAGACGACTGCTGACGGCCAGTTCACCCTGGTCGAAGGCGAATGCATGGGCGCTTGCGGCGATTCCCCCGTGCTGATCGTGAACAACAAGCATATGTGCGTGCGCATGACCGACGAGAAGCTGGACGCGCTGGTCGCGGCCCTCAAGGTGCAAGGAGAGTCGGCATGAACGCGCCCGACCTGTACAAGCAGTTCGCCCAGGGGCTGGATCCCAACCCCCTGAACGATCTGTCCAATTCGATGTGCCTGCACGGCCGGCACCTCCAGCCGCAGATCATGGCCGACGTCGACGGCGCCAACTGGCGCCTGGAAGACTACGTCAAGCGCGGCGGCTACGAAGCCCTGAAGAAGATCCTCACCACCGGCATGAAGCCGGAAGACGTGATCGCCGAGGTCAAGGCCTCCGGCCTGCGCGGCCGCGGCGGCGCGGGCTTTCCGACCGGCCTGAAGTGGAGCTTCATGCCGCGCGCCTTCCCCGGCCAGAAGTACCTGGTCTGCAACTCCGACGAAGGCGAGCCCGGCACGTTCAAGGACCGCGACATCCTGCGCTTCAATCCGCACATCGTGATTGAAGGCATGGCCATCGCCGCCTACGCCATGGGCATCAGCGTCGGCTACAACTACATCCACGGCGAAATCTTCGAAGTCTACGAGCGCTTCGAGGAAGCCCTGGAAGAAGCGCGCGCCGCCGGCTTCCTGGGCGACCGCCTGTTCGGTTCGGACTTCAGCTTCCAGCTCCACGCCTTCCACGGCTACGGCGCCTACATCTGCGGCGAAGAAACCGCGCTGCTGGAATCCCTGGAAGGCAAGAAGGGCCAGCCGCGCTTCAAGCCGCCGTTCCCGGCCAGCTTTGGCCTGTACGGCAAGCCCACCACGATCAACAACACGGAAACGTTCGCGGCCGTGCCGTGGATCATCCGCAACGGCGGCCAGGCCTACCTGGAAGTCGGCAAGCCGAACAACGGCGGCACCAAGCTGTTCTCGATCACCGGCGACGTCGAGCGTCCCGGCAACTACGAGATCCCGCTGGGCACCCCGTTCTCGACCCTGCTGGAACTGGCGGGCGGCATGCGCGGCGGCAAGAAGCTCAAGGCCGTCATCCCCGGCGGCTCGAGCGCCCCGGTCCTGCCCGCCGACATCATGATGGCTTGCACGATGGACTATGACTCCATCGCCAAGGCCGGCTCGATGCTGGGTTCGGGCGCCGTCATCGTCATGGACGAGACGCGCTGCATGGTCAAGTCGCTGCTGCGCCTGTCTTACTTCTATTTCGAAGAAAGCTGCGGCCAGTGCACGCCGTGCCGTGAAGGCACCGGCTGGCTCTACCGCATGGTGCATCGCATCGAAAACGGTCAAGGCCGTCCGGAAGATCTGGAGCTGCTGGACAACGTGGCCGCGAACATCATGGGCCGCACCATCTGCGCCCTCGGTGACGCCGCCGCCATGCCCGTCCGTGGCTTCCTCAAGCATTTTCGCGACGAATTCGCGCACCACATCGAGCACAAGTCTTGTGTGGTCCCGCAATATCTGTAGGTCTCAGGAACAGCAATGGTTGAACTAACCGTCGACGGCAACAAGGTCGAAGTGCCCGAAGGCAGCATGGTCATGCATGCCGCCCAGAAAGTCGGGCTTTACGTGCCGCATTTCTGCTACCACAAGAAACTGTCCATCGCGGCCAACTGCCGGATGTGCCTGGTTGAAGTGGAAAAAGCGCCTAAGGCGCTGCCCGCCTGCGCCACGCCCGTGACCAACGGCATGGTCGTCCACACCTGCTCGGAGAAGGCTCGCGCCGCTCAGAAGTCGGTGATGGAATTCTTGCTCATCAATCACCCCCTCGACTGCCCGATCTGCGATCAGGGCGGCGAATGCCAGTTGCAGGATCTGGCCGTGGGCTATGGCGGATCCTCGTCGCGCTATCAGGAAGAAAAGCGCGTCGTGTTCCACAAGGACCTCGGCCCGCTCGTTTCCGCCGAGGAAATGTCCCGCTGCATCCACTGCACCCGCTGCGTGCGCTTCGGCCAGGAAATTGCCGGCGTCATGGAACTGGGCATGCTGGGCCGTGGCGAACACTCCGAGATCACCACCTTCGTGGGCCGCTCGATCGAGTCCGAACTGTCGGGCAACATGATCGACATCTGTCCGGTGGGCGCGCTGACCTCCAAGCCCTTCCGCTACAGCGCGCGCACCTGGGAACTGGCTCGCCGCCGTTCGGTCAGCCCGCACGACAGCCTGGGCGCCAACCTGGTGGTCCAGGTCAAGGGCGACCGCGTGATGCGCGTGGTGCCGTTCGAAGACGAAGCCGTCAACGAATGCTGGATCAGCGACCGCGACCGCTTCTCGTATGAAGGCCTGAACAGCGAAGACCGCCTGTCCGCCCCGATGATCAAGGGCGCCGATGGCAAGTGGCAGGAAGCCTCCTGGGCCGATGCCCTGCAGGCCGTGGCCCAGGGCCTGTCGCGCGTGCGTGACAGCTTCGGCGCCGGCCAGATCGGCGCGCTGGCCTCCGAGTACGCCACCACCGAGGAATACGCGCTGCTGGGCCGCCTGGTCCGCGCGCTGGGTTCCGAGAACATCGACTTCCGCCTGCGCCAGACCGATCCGGCCTTCGACGCCGCGCTGACTGGCGCGCCGTGGCTGGGCATGCCCATCGCCGAACTCGACAACCTGGACCGCGTCCTGGTCGTCGGCTCGTTCCTGCGCAAGGATCACCCCCTGATGGCTCAGCGCCTGCGTCAGGCCGCCAAGCGCGGCACGCAGGTCCTGATGGTCGACAGCGCCGCCGACGATCCCCTGCTGCCCGTGACCGCGCGCATCACCGTCGCGCCGTCCGAACTGGCGCGCGCGCTGGCCGAAGTGGCCGTCGCGCTGGCCCAGGCCAAGGAACAGGCCGTGCCGGCCGAATTCGCCTCGGTCACGCCGGGCGAAAACGCCAAGCTCATCGCCGCCAGCCTCGCGTCGGGCGCCAACACCGCCGTCCTGATGGGCAACCTGGCCGTCGCCAGCGCCCAGGCCACCACGCTGGCCGCCAACGGCCGCGCCGTGGCTGACCTGGCAGGCGGCAAGTTCGGCTTCCTGACCTCGGGCGGCAACACGGTCGGCGGTTACCTCGCCGGCGCCATCCCGGGCAAGGGCGGCAAGACCGCCGCCGCCATGCTGGCCGAACCGCTCAAGGCCTACGTGGTCCTGCACGCCGAGCCGCTGCTCGACGCCGACAACGGCCAGCAGGCCATCGCCGCGCTGCGCGGCGCGCAGTTCGCCGTCGCGCTCACGCCTTACCGTTCGGCCGCGGCCGAATGGGCCGACGTGATGCTGCCGGTGTCGCCGTTCACCGAAACCTCCGGCACCTTCGTCAACGCGCAAGGTCTTGCCCAGAGTTTCAAGGGCACGGTCACGCCGTTCGGCCAGACCCGTCCGGGCTGGAAGGTCCTGCGCGTGCTGGGCAACGTCCTGCACCTGGCGGGCTTTGACGACGAGACCTCCGAGTCCGTGCGCGACGCCGTGCTGGCCGGTGGCATCGAAGGCCGTCTTTCCAACGACATCAAGGCGCCGCTGGGCCTGGGCCAGGCGCTCACGGGCCTGGAACGCGTCGCCGATGTGCCGATCTACCGCACCGACGCCATGGTGCGCCGTTCGGAACCGCTGCAGGCCTCGCCGGCTTCCAAGAAGCCCGCCGCCGCCATGAACGGCCGCACGCTCACCAGCCTGGGCCTGACGGCCGGCGTCAAGGTGCGCGTGTCGGGCGGGCAGGGCGCCGTCGAACTGGAAACCGTGCAGGATGATGCCGTGGCCGACCGCGCCGTGCGCATTTCCGCAGCCTTCGAAACTACCGCTGCCCTGGGTGGCGCATTTGGTCAAATCAGCGTGGAGCGTGCCTGATGGAATGGCTCAATGTTCTTGAAAGCCACGGTCAGGCATTGCTGGGCCCGACGGTCTGGATGGTCCTCTGGACCCTCATCAAGATCGTGGTCATTGCCGTGCCCATCATCCTGTGCGTCGCCTACCTGACGTACTGGGAACGCAAGATGATCGGCGCCATGCACGTGCGCATGGGTCCGAACCGCGTCGGTTTCAAGGGGCTGCTGCAGCCCTTTGCAGACGTGTTCAAGCTGCTGACCAAGGAAGTCGTCGTTCCCAGCCAGGCCAACAAGGTGCTGTTCATCGTGGCCCCGGTGGTCACGCTGATGCCCGCGCTGGCCGCCTGGGCGGTCGTGCCGTTCGGTCCGGACGTCGTGCTGGCCAACGTCAACGCCGGCCTGCTGTACATCATGGCCATCACGTCCATCGGCGTGTATGGCGTGATCGTCGCCGGCTGGGCCTCGAACTCCAAGTACGCGTTCCTGGGCGCGCTGCGCGCCTCGGCCCAGATGCTGTCGTATGAACTGGCCATCGGCTTCGTGCTGGTGACGGTGCTGCTGGTGTCGGGCAGCCTGAACATGTCCGAGATCGTGAACGTCCAGAACCGCGGCTGGTTTGCCGAGAAGGGCCTGACGTTCATGTCCTGGAACTGGCTGCCGCTGTTGCCGCTGTTCGTGATCTACGTGATCTCGGCCGTCGCGGAAACCAACCGCCACCCGTTCGACGTGGTGGAAGGCGAATCCGAAATCGTGGCCGGCCACATGGTCGAATACTCGGGCATGGCGTTCGCGCTGTTCTTCCTGGGCGAATACGCCAACATGATCCTGCTGTCGTGCATGGCGTCGATCATGTTCCTGGGCGGTTGGGCTTCCCCGATCGATATCGCGCCGCTGACCTGGATTCCGGGTTGGATCTGGCTGGGTCTCAAGACGTTCGTCGTGGTCTCGTTGTTCGTGTGGTTCCGGGCCTCGTTCCCGCGCTACCGCTACGACCAGATCATGCGTTTGGGTTGGAAAATCTTCATCCCGCTGACCGGCGTCTGGCTGGTCGTGGTGGCGATCTGGATGCAGACGCCCTGGAACATTTGGCGCTAAGCCGCCAAGCAGAGGCACGATATGGAAGCGATCAAGGATTTCTTCGGCAGCCTGATGCTGACCGAGTTGCTCAAGGGCATGCGCCTGACGGGCAAGTATTTCTTCAAGCGCAAGGTCACCTTGCGCTACCCCCAGGAAAAGACCCCTGCGTCGCCGCGTTTCCGCGGCCTGCACGCGCTGCGCCGCTACCCCAACGGGGAAGAGCGCTGCATCGCTTGCAAGCTGTGCGAAGCCGTGTGTCCGGCGCTGGCGATCACGATCGAGTCGGACCAGCGCGAGGACGGCACCCGCCGCACGACGCGTTACGACATCGACCTGACCAAGTGCATTTTCTGCGGCTTCTGTGAGGAAAGCTGCCCCGTGGACTCCATCGTGGAAACCCATATCCACGAATACCACGGCGAAAAGCGCGGCGACCTGTATTTCACCAAAGACATGCTGCTCGCCGTGGGCGACCGCTACGAAGCCGACATCGCCCGCCGCCGGGCCGAAGACGCGCCTTACCGCTGAAGCCCAGGGTCCGATCCATGACTTTTACCACTGTCCTTTTCTACATACTGGCCGCCGTGCTGGTGATCGCGGCGTTCCGCGTGATCACCGCACGCAGCGCGGTCACCGCTGTTCTGCACCTGATCCTGGCGTTCGCCAACGCCGCCATGCTGTGGATGCTGCTGGGCGCGGAATTCCTGGCGCTGCTGCTGGTGCTGGTGTACGTGGGCGCCGTGATGGTGCTCTTCCTCTTCGTCGTGATGATGCTGGACATCCGCATGGACACCCTGCGCCAGGGCATGAAGACCTACCTGCCGCTCGGCCTGGTGATCGGCCTGGTGCTGGTGCTGGAAGTGTCCTTCGTGCTGGGCTCCATCTGGTACGGCTCCGGCCCCCAGGCGCAGCTCGCCAGCGACTACAACAACGCCCGCGCCCTGGGCGAGGCGATGTACACGCAGTACGTCTATGCCGTTGAAGTCGGCGCCGCGCTGCTGCTGGTCGGCATGGTCGCCGCGATTGCGCTGACCCTGCGCCGCCGCCGCGACGTGAAGTACAACGACCCGGTCGCCGCTGTCCGCGTGCGTTCGAAGGACCGCTTCCGCATGGTGAGCATGCCCGCCCAGAGCGAGCGCGCCCAGGCCAAGCGTGACGCTTCGAACGGCGTTGCCGCGCCCCAAGGAGAAAAAGAATGACGTTGACGCTGGCCCACTATCTGATCCTTGGCGCGATCCTGTTCGCCATCGGGATCTTCGGCATCTTCCTGAACCGCCGCAACCTGATCATTCTCCTGATGTCCATCGAGCTGGTGCTCCTGGCCGTCAACATGAACTTCGTGGCGTTCTCCAGCTGGTTCGGCGACACCGCCGGCCAGGTGTTCGTGTTCTTCATCCTGACCGTGGCCGCCGCTGAAGCGGCGATCGGCCTGGCCATCCTGGTGCTGCTGTTCCGCAACCTGAACACGATCAACGTTGACGAACTCGATCGCCTGAAGGGCTGACGGGGTATTGGAAGAAAATGTCTAGCTCACCCAATCTCTACCTGCTCATCGCGCTGGCGCCGCTGGCCGGAGCAATTCTCGCGGGCCTTTTCGGCACCGGGTTCCTTGGCCGTCCCATCGGTCGCCGCGCCTCGCACGTCATCACCATCCTGGGCGTGCTCATCTCCGCCATCGGTTCGGTGGTGGTGCTGGGCGACGTGCTGAACGGCCTGCGCTTCGACGGCGCGGTCTACACCTGGAGCCTCATCGGCCAGACCAAGCTGGAAATCGGCTTCCTGATCGATCCGCTCTCGGCCATGATGATGGTCGTGGTGACCTCCGTGTCGCTGATGGTGCACATCTACACCATCGGCTACATGGCCGACGATCCCGGCTACCAGCGCTTCTTCTCGTACATCTCGCTGTTCACGTTCTCCATGCTGATGCTGGTGATGTCGAACAACATGGTGCAGCTGTTCTTCGGCTGGGAAGCGGTGGGCCTGGTGTCGTACCTGCTGATCGGCTTCTGGTACACCCGTCCCACGGCGATCTTCGCCAACATGAAGGCGTTCCTGATCAACCGCGTCGGCGACTTCGGCTTCGTGCTGGGCATCGGCCTGTTGTTCGCCTACGCCGGCACCATGAACTACGGCGAAGTCTTCGCCCAGGCCGACAAGCTGGCCGGCATGACGCTGCCCGGTTCCGACTGGATGCTGCTGACCGTTGCATGTATTTGCCTGTTCATCGGCGCCATGGGTAAATCGGCCCAGGTTCCGCTGCACGCCTGGCTGCCCGACTCGATGGAAGGCCCGACCCCGATCTCCGCGCTGATCCACGCCGCCACCATGGTGACGGCCGGCATCTTCATGGTGGCGCGTTTCTCGCCCCTGTTCGAGCTGTCGGACACGGCGCTGTCGTTCATCATCGTGATCGGCGCCATCGGCGCGCTGTTCCTGGGCATCCTGGGCATCATCCAGAACGACATCAAGCGCGTCGTCGCGTACTCCACGCTGTCGCAGCTGGGCTACATGACCGTGGCGCTGGGCGCGTCGGCCTACTCGGTCGCGATCTTCCACCTGATGACGCACGCGTTCTTCAAGGCGCTGCTGTTCCTGGGCGCGGGTTCGGTCATCATCGGCATGCACCACGACCAGGACATCCGCAACATGGGCGGCCTGCGCAAGTACATGCCCATCACCTGGATCACCTTCCTGCTGGGCACGCTGGCCCTGGTCGGCACGCCGTTCTTCTCGGGTTTCTACTCGAAGGAAAACATCATCGAAGCCGCCGGCCACGCCAACGTGTGGGGCGCGAGCTTTGCCTACTACGCGGTGCTGATCGGCGTGTTCGTCACCTCGCTGTACTCGTTCCGCGTGTACTTCCTGGTCTTCCACGGCAAGGAACGCTTCGATACGTCCGACCATGGCCACGGCCATGACGCGCACGGCCACGGTCATGACGACCACGGCCACGACGACCACGGCCATGGCCACCACGGCGGCAAGCCGCACGAGTCGCCCTGGGTGGTCACGCTGCCGCTGGTGCTGCTGGCGATCCCGTCCGTGCTGATCGGCGCCTGGGCCGTCGACCCGATGGTCTTCGGCAAGTTCTTCGAAGGCACCATCAAGGTGCTGCCGCTGCAGCATCCGGCCATGCACGTGCTGAGCGAGGAATGGCACGGCTGGGTCGCCTACGGCCTGCATGCCTTCCAGACCCTGCCGTTCTGGCTGGTCGTGGCTGGCTTCGTCATCTCCTGGTACTGCTACCTGATCAATCCCAAGGTTCCGGCCGCCATCAAGTCCAGCCTGTCGGGCGTGAACAAGGTGCTCGAGAACAAGTACTACGTGGACTGGTTCAATGAGCAGGTGATCGCGCGCGGCTTGCGCTGCCTGGGCCGCGGCCTGTGGCAGACCGGCGATCGCGGCATCATCGACGGCATCCTGATCAACGGTAGCGCCCGCCTGGTGGGCTGGGTGGCAGCCATCAGCCGCCACCTGCAGTCCGGCTTCATCTATCACTATGCGTTCGCAATGATCATCGGCGTCATGGCGCTGGTGACTTTCTTTGTGCTGATTCCCCAATGATGGCAAGCGAGATGGCATCCAACACTTTTCCCTGGCTCACGCTTGCGATCTTTGTCCCGATCGTATTCGGCCTGCTGGTGCTGGCGGTGGGCCGCGACGATCGTCCCGGCCTGACCCGCGGCCTGTCGCTGGTCGGCTCGATCGCCGGCTTCCTGGTCACGATTCCGCTCTACACGGGTTTTGATTCCTCCACGGCTGCCATGCAGTTCGTCGAGAAGACCTCCTGGATCGAGGCCTTCAACGTCAACTACCACCTGGGCATCGACGGCATTTCGCTCTGGTTCGTGCTCCTGACCGCGTTCATCACCATCATCGTGGTGCTGGCCGGCTGGGAAGTCATCACCAGCCGTGTCGCGCAATACATGGCCGCCTTCCTGATCCTCTCGGGTCTGATGGTGGGCGTGTTCTGCGCGCTGGACGGCATGCTGTTCTACGTGTTCTTCGAAGCCACGCTGATCCCGATGTACATCATCATCGGCGTCTGGGGCGGACCGAACCGCGTGTATGCGGCGTTCAAGTTCTTCCTGTACACCCTGATGGGTTCGCTGCTGACGCTGGTTGCGTTCGTGTACCTCTGGAACGTCTCGGGCGGTTCGTTCGACATCCTGACCTGGCAGCAGACCAAGCTGGGCTACACCCCGCAGATCCTGATCTTCGTGGCGCTGCTGGCGGCCTTCGCGGTCAAGGTGCCGATGTGGCCGGTCCACACGTGGTTGCCCGACGCTCACGTCGAAGCGCCCACGGGCGGCTCCATCGTCCTGGCCGCGATCATGCTGAAGCTGGGCGCCTACGGCTTCCTGCGCTTCTCGCTGCCGATCGCGCCCGACGCCTCGCACAGCCTGGCCGGCCTGATGATCACGCTGTCGCTGATCGCCGTGATCTACATCGGCCTGGTCGCGATCGTGCAGGACGACATGAAGAAGCTGGTGGCCTATTCGTCGGTCGCGCACATGGGCTTCGTCACGCTGGGCTTCTTCATCTTCAACACGGCCGGCGTCGAAGGCGCCATCGTGCAGATGATCTCGCACGGCTTCGTGTCGGGCGCCATGTTCATGTGTATCGGCGTGCTCTATGACCGCATGCACTCGCGCCGCATCGCCGACTACGGCGGCGTGGTCAACGTGATGCCGCGCTTTGCCACGTTCTTCATCCTGTTCTCGATGGCCAACAGCGGCCTGCCGGCCACCAGCGGTTTCGTCGGCGAATTCATGGTGATCATGGGCGCGGTCCAGCACAATTTCTGGATTGGCCTCCTGGCAGCCACCGCCCTGATCCTGGGCGCGGCGTATTCGCTGTGGATGGTCAAGCGCGTCGTCCTGGGCGATGTCGCCAACGACCACGTGCGCGAGCTGACCGATATCAATCGCCGCGAATTCGTGATTCTTGGCGTGATGGCGATCGCCGTGTTGTACATGGGGATCTATCCCAAGCCCTTTACCGACGTGATGCACGTGTCGGTCGAGGCCCTGCTGCAACACGTTGCCGTCTCGAAACTGTAAGACAAGACAATGATGCAATCCCAAATCGATTTCGCCCTGGCGACACCGGAAATCCTTCTGCTGATTTTCGGCCTGGCTATCCTGCTCATCGACGCGGTCAGCAATCACCCCGAGCGCAAGCCGACGTTCCTGCTGACCATGCTTGCCCTGGGCGTGCTGACCGTCGTGTCCGCCGTGCAATGGAAGAACGGCGTGGCGGGTTCGACGTTCAACGGGCTGTACGTCACCGACGAGCTGTCGCATCTGCTGAAGATCGCCTCCTACGTCGCGGTCGCCGTGACGCTGATCTACGGCCGGGTCTATGCGCAGGTGCGCGACATGGTCAAGGGCGGTGAACTGTACGTCCTGACCCTGTTCGCGCTGCTGGGCCAGATGGTGATGATCTCCTCCGGGAACCTGATCTCCATCTACCTCGGGCTGGAACTGATGTCGCTGGCGCTGTACGCGCTGATCGCCCTGCGCCGCGACAACGTCGTGGCCACCGAAGCCGCCATGAAGTACTTCGTGCTGGGCGCGCTGGCCTCGGGCTTCCTGCTGTACGGCATGTCGATGATCTACGGCGCGACGGGTCACCTGGACCTGGCCGAGATCTCCAAGGTCATCGCCGCCGGCAAGGCCGAGAAGATGGCGCTGGTGTTCGGCATCGTGTTCCTGGTGTCGGGCCTGGCGTTCAAGCTGGGCGCCGTGCCGTTCCACATGTGGGTGCCTGACGTCTACCAGGGTTCGCCGACCGCCGTCACCCTGATCCTGGGCGGCGCGCCCAAGCTGGCCGCCTTCGCGATCACGCTGCGCCTGCTGGTGGACGGCCTGCACGGGCTGGCCGCCGACTGGCAGCCCATGCTCATGATCCTGGCCGTCCTGTCGCTGGCCATTGGCAACCTGACCGCCATCGCGCAGACGAACTTCAAGCGCATGCTGGCGTACTCGACCATCTCGCACATGGGCTTCGTACTGCTGGGCCTGATGTCGGGTTCGGTCGCGGGCAAGCCGGAACTGTCGTCCGCCGCCTACGGCGCGTCGCTGTTCTACATGCTGACCTACGTGCTGACCACGCTGGCCAGCTTCGGCATCGTGCTGCTGCTGTCGCGCCAAGGCTTCGAGTGCGAGCACATCGATGACCTGAAGGGCCTGAACCGCCGCAGCCCGTGGCATGCCGCCATCGTGCTGCTGCTGATGTTCTCGCTGGCCGGCATCCCGCCGCTGGTGGGCTTCTACGCCAAGCTGGCCGTGCTCCAGGCCCTGGTGAGCGCCGGTCATATTTCCCTGGCCGTGGTGGCGGTGCTGTTCTCCCTGATCGGCGCGTTCTACTACCTGCGCGTGGTCAAGGTCGTGTACTTCGACGAGCCGGCGGCCGACGCCGCGCCGATGGTGGCCACCGCTGGCCAGCGCGGCGTGCTGTCGATCAACGGCGCCCTGATCCTGGTGCTGGGCCTGCTGCCCGGCGGCCTGATGGCGCTGTGCGTGCAGGCCATCCGCTCGTCGCTGACCCTGTAAGGGACGGATCACAGCCATGAACCAGACGCTGGCGGTATGGCTGTTGATCGCGCTGGCGCTCGTCAGCGCGAACCTTCCCTTTCTGACCGAACGCGTGTTTGCCGTGCTGCCCTGGAAGCAGGGCGGCGCCAAGGCGGTCAAGCCCTTCTGGGTCCGCCTGGTCGAAGTCCTGGTTTTCTACGCGATCGTCGGCGCGCTGGGATTTGCGTTTGAATCCGCGCTGGGCAACCGCTTTGCCCAGACCTGGGAGTTCTACGCCATCACGCTCAGTTTGTACCTGGTGCTGGCCTATCCCGGGTTCGTGTACCGGTATCTGTTCAAGCGGCACCCTCGCTTGCGCGTTTGAAGGCGCGGCAAGACCCTTAAACGCCCCTCCAGGGGCGTTTTTTCATTTGCTCATGGAAAGCTGTGGAACGTGCCTGGCGCAGCCTGTGGCGCGTTTTGGCGCGTTGGGCAGCAGGGCTGAGACGCCTATCCCTGGCTGGTACGAGCGGGGCCGTTCATGCGGGCAGGGGCGGACCGAAGACGAGCCCTGCACCCCGCGAGCCTTCGATCGCCGGCCCCGATCCGCCCCCAAAAATTGAGCATTCGAAATACGTCGAAAGTTCGCTCAGCAGTGTTGTTTTTTCATCTTTTGAATGAGCGGAATCGAATCATTCAGGTTTCATTCAGCCTCCAAGTTCAGAATCGCAAACGACAAAAAAACAAGAATCGTTGCTATTCACATTCTGGAGAAGTTGGTTTGAAGCCCCAAGATTCGTATTCGCTGAATACGCTCGCCACATCGCTGGCCGCCGCCATCGCGGCGCCGGCGTTGTTCGTCAGCCCCTATGCCGCAGCGCAGTCCGCCGACACCGGCGTGACCCAGTTGTCCCCGGTCCGTGTCGAGGGCGAAGGCTCTCCCTACCAGACGTCGACGGCCCAGTCGCCCAAGTTGACGGCGCCCTTGCTGGATACGCCGCGCACGGTGCAGGTTGTGCCCCAGCAGGTGATCCAGGACCAGGCCGCTTCGTCGCTGCAGGATGTGCTGCGCAACTCGCCCGGCATCACCTTCGGCGCCGGCGAAGGCGGCCGGCCGGGCGGCGACCTGCCCATCATCCGCGGGCAGAACTCCGCGGGGAGCATCTTCCTGGACGGCATCCGCGATTCCAGCACCCAGGTTCGCGACACGTTCAACCTGGAGCAGGTCGAGATCATCAAGGGACCGGATTCGGTCTATTCCGGCCGCGGTGGCGCGGGCGGCAGCATCAACATGGTCAGCAAGACGCCCAAGGCCACGGACTTCACCGAAGCCACGGCGCAGATCGGCACGGACAACAATTACCGCGCGACCATCGACAGCAACTGGCGCCTGGCGGACAAGGCGGCCTTCCGTCTGAACGTCATGGGCAACAAGGGCGACGTGCCCGGCCGCGACAACGCGGTGGACTTCGAACGCTGGGGCGTGGCGCCTTCCCTGATGCTGGGCGTCGGCACGCCGACGCGCATCACGCTCAGCTATTACCACTACCAAGACGACAGCATGCCGGATTACTCCATCCCGTATGACCCGAAGACGGGCCAGCCGGTGACGGAGACCATGGGCGTGAGCCGCAAGTCGTTCTACGGCCTGACCGGACGCGATTTCATGAAGACGCGCGACGACGTCGCGACGGTCGACTTCCAGCATGATTTTTCCGACAAGCTGCAGCTGCGCAACGTGATGCGCTACGGCCGCGGCACGACCGATTTCGCCGCCACCAATCCTGACGACAGCAAGGGCAACATTCCCAACGGGCTGGTGTATCGCGCGCTCAAGTCGGGCTACTACGTCACCAAGACCTTTGCCAACCAGACGGACCTGACCGGCGAATTCGAGACCGGCAGCCTGAAGCATTCGTTCGACCTGGGCTTCGAGTACAGCAACATCAAGCAGGACAAGGACGGCTACACCCAGACCATCGCCCGTGGCCCGATGGACTGCAAGGTCAGCGCGACGGACCTGTCGAATCCGGCGCTGTGCACGTCGCTGTGGGATCCGGATCCCAGCGACGACTACCCGGGCAAGCTGACCCGCAACGACAATCCTGCCCGCTACAACACGGACACGATCGCGCTCTACGGCTTTGACACCATCAAGTTCAACGAACAATGGCAGGCCGGCCTGGGCGCGCGCTGGGACAACTACCGGACCAGCGGCAGCAACATCGCGCGCGGCCGCAGCGATCCGGCCGGCACGCCCGCGTTCTACAGCACGAGCCGGGAAGACAACCTCTTCAACTACCAGGTCGGCCTGGCATACAAGCCTGCGCCCAACGGCACGATCTACGCCACCTACGGCACCTCGTCCACGCCGTCCGCGGTGGCGGGCAGCGCGGTCAGCGATGCGACGTCCCTGTCGAACTCGTCGCTCGAACCCGAGAAGAGCCGGACGGTCGAGCTGGGCACGAAGTGGCAGGTGCTGGATGACAAGCTGACGCTCTCGGCGGCGGCCTTCCACGACATCCGCAAGAACACCAGCGTCGCCGTGTCCGCGACCGAAGTGGCGCAGGTTGGCGAGGCCAAGGTGCGCGGCATCGAAATCGGCTTCTCGGGCGCCATCACGCCCAAGTGGAACGTATTCGGCGGCTACACGTTCATGGACAGCGAAATGACCAAGGGCGCGTACAACAGCGGCGCGGTCGGCCAGGACCTGCCCAACACGCCGCGCAATGCCTTCAGCCTGTGGACAACCTACAAGGTCCTGCCCAAGCTGACGGTCGGCGGCGGCGCGTACTACGTCGACAAGGTCTACGGCAACTCGGACGCCACGAAGAATGCCGATGGCACGCCCAAGGCGCGCTGGGTGCCTTCGTACTGGCGCTTCGACGCGATGGCCGCCTACGAATTCAACGAGCATATCTCGGCGCAGTTGAACGTGCTGAACATCTTCGACGAAACGTACTACACCAAGGCCTATGCCGCGCACTACGCGGCGCTGGGCACGGGCCGGGCGGCGTTGCTGTCCCTGCGCATGCGGTATTGAGCATGGGGCGCCGCGCAGCCGGCGCCGACTCGCTACGAAAAAGCCACCTCATCTTGAGGTGGCTTTTGTGCTTTTGTGCTTTTGTTTTTTGGATGGGTGTCAGACACCTGCGGATCAGGTCTCGAACCAGTTCAGCACGCCGTCCAGCCCCGACACGTTCAGGGCGTAGCGCGTCTGCTGCCGAACCAGCGGCTTGGCGTGGTAGGCCACCGGGAAGCCCGCGTTGGCCAGCATCTTCAGGTCGTTGGCGCCGTCCCCCATCGCGATGATCTGGTGCGTGTCGGCGCGGTGCGTGCGCGCGAACTCGCGCAGATGCGCGGCCTTGGCGTCGGCATCCAGGATGTCGCCCAGCACGCGCCCGGTCAGCACGCCGTTTTCGATTTCGAGGGTATTGGCGTGGGCGCTGTCCAGGTTCAGGCGGGCGCGCAGGCGCTCGGTGAAGAACGTGAATCCGCCGGACACCAGCAGCACCTTGATGCCCGCGGACTGGGCGGTGGTGATGAGGCGTTCGGCGCCCGGATTCAGCCGCAGCTTTTCCTCGTAGACCTCGTCCAGCGCGCCGGCCGGCGCGCCCTTGAGCAGCGCGACCCGGCGCCGCAGGCTCTCGGCGAAATCCTTGATTTCGCCGCGCATGGCGGCTTCGGTGATCTCGGACACCTTGTCCTTCACGCCGACCACGCCCGCGATCTCGTCGATGCACTCGATGTTGATCAACGTGGAGTCCATGTCCATGGCCAGGACCTTGCAGTGCGACAGCTTCAGGCCGGACGGCACGAAGGCGGCGTCGACGCCGCGGGCATCGGCCCAGGCGGTGACCACGCTGCGGGTCTCGGCGTCGTGCTGCACGTCGAGCAGGCGGGCGGCGGTATTGCTGATCCGCGCGATGCCCTGGGCCTGGGCCAGGGCTGCGAGCTGTTCCGCATGTTCGATGGCAAGGCCGGGGGATTGGACGACGAGGTTGTGGGTAGTCATGGCGGGATGGGGAAGGGTGTCTGGGATTATTTCAGTGCGCGCAGGACCGCTCGCACGGCGTCGGCGCGGGCCGCTAGCTGGGGCGCCTTGATCTCGACGCGCAATTTGTCCTGTCCGGCGAGCTTGATGTGGCGCTGGCGCTGGACGAGATCGATGATCCGGCCGGGGTCGACCGTGGTCTTGGGACCGAACTGCAGCAGCGCCTGGCTTTCGCTGGCGTCGATCTTGACGATGCCCAGGGGCTGCGCCGCGAGGCGCAGGCGGTGCGTCGCGAGCAGGGTCTGCGCCGCCTCGGGCAGCTTGCCAAAGCGGTCGATCAGTTCTTCCTGGATGTGGATCAGGTCGTCCTCGTCGGCGGCGTGCGCCAGCCGCTTGTAGATGGCCAGGCGCGCATGCACGTCGGCGCAATAGTCGGACGGCAACAGCGCCGGCGCATGCAGGTTGACCTCGCACGCCAGGTTGAAGGGCGCGTCCAGGTCGGGTTCTTCGCCGGCCCGCAGGGCGCGCACGGCTTCGTTGAGCATCTCGTTGTACATCGAGAAGCCGACTTCCTGGATGTTGCCGGACTGCGAATCGCCCAGCACTTCGCCGGTGCCGCGGATTTCCAGGTCGTGCATGGCCAGGTAAAAGCCCGAGCCGAGCTCTTCCATGGCCTGGATGGCTTCCAGCCGCTTCTTGGCGTTGCTGGTGATGGCGTCCTCGCCCGGCGTCAGCAGATAGGCATAGGCCTGGTGGTGGGAACGTCCGACCCGCCCGCGCAACTGGTGCAGCTGGGCCAGCCCGAAGCGGTCGGCGCGGTGGATCACGATGGTGTTCGCGCTGGGCACGTCGATGCCGGTTTCGATGATGGTGGTGCACAGCAGGACGTTGTAGCGCTGCTGGTAGAACCCCTTCATCACCTGTTCGAGTTCGCGCTCCGGCATCTGGCCGTGCGCCACGGCGATCCGGGCCTCGGGCACCAGTTCTTCCAGGCGGGCGCGGCGGTTGTGGATGGTCTCGACCTCGTTGTGCAGGAAGTAGCACTGGCCGCCGCGCTTGAGCTCGCGCAAGAGGGCCTCGCGCAAGGTGCTGCCGTCTTCGCGGCGCACGAAGGTCTTGATGGCCAGGCGCTTCTGCGGCGCGGTGGCGATCACGGAGAAGTCGCGGATGCCTTCGAGCGACATGCCCAGCGTGCGCGGGATGGGCGTGGCGGTCAGCGTCAGCACGTCGACTTCGGCGCGCAGCGCCTTCAGGGCCTCTTTCTGGCGCACGCCGAAGCGGTGTTCCTCGTCGATGATGACCAGGCCCAGCCGCTTGAACTTCACGTCCTTGGACAGGATCTTGTGCGTGCCGATGACGATGTCGACCCGGCCGTCATTGATGCCCTCGATGGCGCTGGCCACCTCTTTGGGGGACCGGAAGCGCGACAGCTCCACCACGCGCACGGGCCAGTCGGCGAAGCGGTCGGAGAAGGTCTGCGCGTGCTGTTCGGCAAGCAGGGTGGTGGGGCACAGCAGGGCCACCTGTTTGCCGTTGGCCACGGCCAGGAAGGCGGCGCGCAGCGCGACTTCGGTCTTGCCGAAGCCGACGTCGCCGCAGACCAGGCGGTCCATGGGACGGCCCGACGTCATGTCGCTGATCACGGCCTGGATGGCGGCGGCCTGATCGGCCGTTTCTTCAAAGCCGAAGCCTTCGGCGAACGCTTCGTAGTCATTGAGCGGCAGGTTGAAGGCAAAGCCTTCGCGCGCCGCGCGCTGCGCATACAGCGCCAGCAATTCGGCGGCGGTGTCGCGGACCTGCTTGGCCGCCTTGCGGCGGGCCTTGTCCCATTGGCCGGAGCCCAACTGGTGCAGCGGCGCGGCTTCCGGATCGGCGCCGCTATAGCGGGCGATCACGTGCAGTTGCGACACCGGCACGTACAGCGTGCTGCCGTTGGCATATTCGAGATGGAGGAACTCCATCTCGCCTTCGCCCATGTCCATATTGACCAGGCCGTGGTAGCGCCCGATGCCGTGCTGCGCATGGACGACGGGGTCGCCTTCGCGCAGTTCGGACAGGTCTCGCACCATGGCTTCGACGTTGCTCGCGCGTTCCTGGTCGCGCTTGCCGCGGCGTCCGGTGCTTGCCAGCCCGGGATACAGATCGTTTTCGGTCAGGAACGCCAGGTTGGCGTCCGGCAGTTCGAAGCCGGTGCCCAGCGGCGAGGCGACGATGCCGAAATGCGCGTCCGACGCCAGGAAGGCCTCGATGGTGTCCGGCTGGGCGTCTGGCGTGACGCCGAACTCGTTCAGCATCTGCACCAGGGTTTCGCGCCGGCCGGCCGAGTCCGCGCACAGCAGCACGCGGGTATGGCGCGTCTGCACCAGCGCGCGCAGCTTGGCGATGGGGTCATCGGAGCGGCGCGCCACGCTGACGTCGGGCGCCGCGCGAAAGTCTGGATGCGGCTGGCCCGCGGCCAGCGACAGGCGTCGGAATTCCTTCAGCCGCCCATACAGCGCTTCTTTGTCCAGGAACAGGGCGGAGGGCGGCAGCACCGGGCGTTCGCGGTCGCTTTTCAGGAAGCCATGGCGGCTGGCGGTGTCCTGGCTGAAGCGCTGCATCGCATCGTCGATGTCGCCGACGGTGACCATGACCGTGCCTTCAGACACGTAGTCGAACAGCGTGGCGGTTTCCTCGAAGAAGAGCGGCAGGTAGTACTCGACCCCGGCGAACGGGATGCCGTTGCCGATGTCCTTGTAGGGCAGGGCGCGCGACGGATCGCCTTCGAAGACTTCGCGAAAGCGGGCGCGGAAGCGGTTGCGCGAGTCTTCGTCCATGGGGAACTCGCGGCCGGGCAGGAGCTGCACCTCGCGCACGGGGTACAGGCTGCGCTGGGTGTCGACGTCGAAGCTGCGGATGGTCTCGATCTCGTCGTCGAACAGATCCAGCCGGTACGGCACCACCGAGCCCATCGGGAACAGGTCGATCAGGCCGCCGCGCAGGCAGAATTCGCCGGGCGAGGTCACCTGGGTGACGTGGTTGTAGTTGGCCAGGGTGAGTTGCGCGCGCAGCGCCGATTCGTTCAGCTTGTCCTTCTGCTTGAACGAAAACGTGTAGGCGGCCAGGAACGAGGGCGGGGCCAGCCGGTACAACGCGGTGGTGATGGGCACGGTCAGCACATCCACCGTCTTCATCATCAGCGAATGCAGCGTGTTCAGGCGTTCGGAGATCAGGTCCTGGTGCGGCGAGAAGGCGTCGTAGGGCAGCGTTTCCCAGTCGGGCAGTTGCCTGACGCGCAGGCCCGGCGCGAATAGCTGGATCTCCTCGGCCAGGCGCTGGGCCTCCAGGGGCTCGGCCGTCAGGATCACCAGGGGCGCGCCGGCCTGGCGCGCCAGGTCCGCCAGCAGCCAGGCGTCGCCCGAGCCGGGCGGCCGGGGCTGCGCGTAGCGCGCGCCGGGCTTCAGCGCGGACAGGGTGGGGACCGTGGCGGGGACGGGCGGCGCGGCCGTGTCGAGGGAAGAAGGGGTGGGCATCAGGCTGGAAGCGGACATCAAGCGGAAGATTATAAAATCTCCGCACCATGTCTGACTCAATCATCGCGATCGTGCCCGCCGCGGGCGTCGGCGCCCGCGCCAGCCGCGCCGGGCACGAGGCCGTTCCCAAGCAATATCGTCCACTGTCCGGACAGCCCATGCTGCGCCACGCGGTCTGCGCCCTGCTGGCCGATGCGCGCGTGTCGCAGGTGCGCGTGGCGGTGACGCCGGGAGACGGCTGGGTCGACGCCGCGCTGGCCGGCCTGCCGCGCACCGTCTGGCGCGCCTGCGGCGGCGCGACGCGCGCCGATACGGTCGCGGGCGCGCTGGCCGACAGCGAGGTCGCGGATGACGCCTGGGTGCTGGTGCACGATGCCGCGCGGCCGGGCTTGCCCGCTTCGGCGCTGAGCCGCCTGATCGACGCCTGCCTTGCCGATCCGGTGGGCGGCCTGCTGGCCCTGCCGGTGGCCGACACGGTCAAGGGCGGGCACGAGCGCGTGGAGCGCACGCTGGACCGCAATGGCCTGTGGCTGGCGCAAACGCCGCAGATGTTCCGCGCCGGGGTGCTGCGCGATGCGCTGACCGCGGCCTGCGTGGACGGCGTGACCGTCACCGACGAGGCCTCCGCGATCGAGGCCGCCGGCTACGCGCCGCTGCTGGTTCCGGGCGCGATGCGCAACTTCAAGGTGACGTGGCCGGACGATTTCGAACTGATGGAAAAATGGCTATGAGCATTCCTTTCCGCGTCGGGCAAGGCTTTGACGTGCATGCGCTGGTCGAGGGCCGGCCGCTGATCATCGGCGGGGTCACGATTCCCCATACCCACGGCCTGCTGGGGCATTCCGATGCAGACGTGCTGCTGCACGCGATCACCGACGCGCTGCTGGGCGCGGCGGGCCTGGGCGATATCGGCCGGCATTTTCCCGACACCGATCCGGCCTTCAAGGGAGCCGACAGCCGCGTCCTGCTGCGCGAGGCGATGGCCAGGGTTCGCCGGGCGGGCTGGACGCCGGTCAATATCGACGCCACCCTGCACGCGCAGGCGCCGAAGATCGGTCCGCATGCGCCGGCCATGGTGAAGAACATCGCCGCCGATACCGGGCTGGACGAAGTCGAGGTCAACATCAAGGCCAAGACCAACGAGGGGCTGGGCTACCTGGGCCGTAAGGAAGGCATCGCGGCGACGGTGGTCGCGTTGCTGGCGCGCGTGGAAAGCTGACCCCGCGCGCCGCCATGTCCGTGGCGCCCGCGCCACGCGCCCCACGCTTTTTCAATGCCGCCTGCGCCGCAACGCCAGGCGGCATTTACGTTGGCATACATCTTTAACAAATGAATAAGCGGGTGAATTTGATCTGACTTACGCTGCGCCACTTGAAATCTGACTAATCAGGGACATTCAGATGCAATTACGGGGCGCGGGGCTATTTTTCGTTCTTGCCGCATTTGCCACCTCCGCGCACGCGGAGTATGAGCAGCAGCTCGGCCCGCTGGCAGGCACCGTCAGGCAGCAGCTTCTGCAGGGTTGGCACGTCGGCGAACAGGATGGCTGGTTCACCCTGCGCAACAGCGACGTGCCCGGCGGCGAGCAGACGTTCTATGTCAACGCGGGCCAGCCGCCCGAATCGGGCCGCATCATCGACGTCAACGTGGTGGTCAACTCAAAGAGCCCCAAGGCGTCCATTGGCGTCGCGCTCAACAACAATGCGCGCAAGAGCCTGTGCCTGCTGGAGATCCGGGCGGACCGCAACACGCTGCTGTTCTGTCTCGAGGGCCAGAAGCGGCGCGACATCGCGTCGGTGCCCAACGTCGCGAAGCTGGACGGCACGGACCGCATCAAGGTGGTTGAAGTGCCGGGCGCGGCGCGTTTCATCGTCAATGGCCAGAAGATCGCCGACGTCGAGAACGAGCCTGCGCTGGGCAGCGAAGTCGGCATCATGGCCTACGACGAAGGCACCTTCGGCATCGCCGATTTCACGATTAATTCCAATCTGGCCGCCCAGCCGGCCGGCGGCGGTGGGCAAGGCGGCGCAGGGGCAGGGGCAACCCGGGCGCCCGTCGCGGCGCCCGCGCCCGCGAACAACACGCCCGCCTTGCCCGGCGCGGGGCCCTATCCCCGGTTCGGCGGCGACACGCTGCGCATCGTCGGCGTCTACGTCGGGATCATGCGCAGCATTTTCCTGCACGAATTCGGCCACGCGCTGATCGGCGAGCTGGAACTGCCCGCGACGGGCGCGGAAGAAGACGCGGTCGACATGTATTCGGCGCTGCAGATCGTCGAGCCCACGATGTATCCGTCCAGCGACAAGGACGTGAACATCATGGCCCGCGAGGCCGCGACGTACGCCGCGCTGCAGTGGTACTACAGCGGCATGCTGGCGGAAAAGCGCGGCGCGTCGGCAAATTCGGCGTGGCAGGACGAGCACACGGGCGATCTCAAGCGTTTCCGCAACATGCTGTGCATCATGTACGGCGGCAACCCGTCGGTGTTCGAGCCGGTGGCCAAGCACGTGGGCTTCGAAGACCGGACCAAGGCGCGCTGCACGGACGAATTCAACAAGCAGAACCGCGCCTGGCGCCGGCTGCTGGCGCCGCACACCCGCGTCGGCGCGTGGACGCCCGACGGCCAACAGCCGGCCGACGCGCCGGGCGCGCCGGTCAATGTGGTGTTCGAGCCGTCCAAGCGCAAGATCGGCAATCTCTTTGCGAACAACCTGTCCGAGGCGATCACCAACAATATCAAGCTGCTGGGCCAGACCTACGTGCTGCCGCGGCCGGTCAACGTGGTGTTCAAGGACTGCGGCCAGTTGAACGCCTGGTACAGCCCGCGGGAAGGGTCGATCACGATGTGCTACGACCTGATCGAGAACATCGCGGTGATGATCTCCGACATTGAAACGGGCACCGTGGGCGGAGAAGTCGTGGCCAAGGATGGCGGGGCTCCCCGGCAGCCGCCAGCCGCCGGGCAGGGGATGCCCGCGCAGCCGAGCGGCACGTTCGATGAACTCAAGGACAGCGGCGTGCCGCCGACGTCCATGCTGTTCTCGTCCCCCTACAAGGGCCCGACGCCCAACAAGCACACCCGCGCCGAGGTCATCACGACCGCGGACCTGGTGCAGATGATCAACAAGGACAAGTCCATTCTCATCATCGACACCAGCGGCCTGCGGGACACGCTGCCCATCGCCTACCCGCTGGCGGACGCCGGCCAGGACGGCAGCGTCGCGGATCACCTGCAGGGCGCGCTCGACGCCTGGCTCCAGAAGAACACGGGCGGCCGGCGCGACGCACCCATCGTGTTCATGGGCGCGGGCATGAATGACCGTTCGTCCTATAACGCGGCGCTGCGTGCAGGGACACTGGGATGGCGCGCGTATTGGTATCGCGGCGGCATGGAGGCCTGGGTGGCCAATGGCCTGCCCACCGCGCCGGTCAAGCCGGCCGCCGGAAAGTAGCGGCGCGACGGGGGCGCCGTCGCGCCGCCGTCCATGACGCCCTCAAGCAAAAAGCCCGCCTGCGTCATGCAGGTGGGCTTTTTTCCGATCGGCGGAGCCGCTTACTTGCCTTGGGCGGCCAGCGCCAGGGCAGCGGCGTTGACCACGGCGGCGATACGGCCGGCGTCGCGCAACTGTTCGGTCGACAGGCCGTCGTTCTTCAGGTTTTCATAGTGCGACGCAACGCAGAAGTGGCACTTGCCGATGATGGAGGCCACCAGGGCGAAGAGCTCGAAACGCTTCTTCTCGACGCCGCCATGGGTGGCGTAGGCGTTCATGCGCAACTGGGCCGGCAGGCTCTTGAGCTGGGCGTCGCCGGTCATCTCGACGTAGGGGTACCAGGTGTTGTTCATGCCCATGAGGGCGGATGCGGTCAGCGCGGCGTTCGCGTCGCCTTCCGACAGGCCGCTCTTGAAGGCTTCAACCAGCACCGGGCTGCGCGCGGCATAGGCGGCGGACAGCGCAGCGCCGATGGCGTCTTCGGGAGCCAGCGTCGAGCGGGCGATCACGGCGTCCAGATTCAGGCGGATGTCCTTGGCCCAATCCGGCAACTGTTCCTTAATGGTCGTAAGAAATTCCATAGTTTTTACCTATAATATAGCGCAGTTAAAGCCCGGGCGGGGCCTGCGGACAGGCCCCGGGCCGGGCTGGAAATTACAGCGTGGCGCCGCCAACCGTACGGTTGCACGGGCAGAGCTCGTCGGTTTGCAGACCGTCGAGCAGACGCAGCACTTCTTCCGGGTTACGGCCGACGTTCAGGTTGTTCACCGAAACGTGCTGGATCGTGTTGTCCGGGTCGACGATGAAGGTGGCGCGCAGGGCAACGCCAGCACCCTTCTCACGCACGCCGAGCTGGTCGATCAGCGCGCCGGTGGTGTCGCCGAATTGGTAGTGACCCAGCTTGTTCAGGTCCGGGTGCTCACGGCGCCAGGCCAGCTTGACGAATTCGTTGTCGGTCGAACCGCCCAGCAGGACGGCGTCGCGGTCTTCGAAGTCCTTGGCCAGCTTGTTGAAGCCGACGATTTCGGTCGGGCAAACAAACGTGAAGTCTTTCGGGTAGAAGTAAATCACCTTCCACTTGCCGGGGAAGGAGCTTTCGGTGATGTCTTCGAACGCCGACACGCCGTTTTCTTCGTGCTGGTTGAAGCCGGGCTTGACGCCGGTGACCTTGAAGGGTTCGAGTTTGTCGCCAACAGTTTTCATGTTTACTCCCGTAGTTGTTGGGTGGAGATAAGGCAGTGCCTCAAACCATAAATTCTACGCTATGGATTATCGTTGTCTAATTGATAATTCCTAAACTTGGCTTTGGGCAGCTCTATCCTTGCGGTAAGGCCGCCACCCTCGCGCGGCAGCATGCGCAACGAGCCGCCGACGTGCTTGAGCAGGCGTTCGACGATGGCCAGGCCCAGGCCCGCGCCGCTGACCCCGGTGCGCGCGGCTTCTCCGCGGGAGAACGGACGCAACAGGCGATCCACGTCCTCGGGGGCGATGCCGGGGCCGCGGTCGGACACCTCGATGACGATCATGCTGCCTTCGGCCTGCAGCGTCATGTTCAGGTGCGCCAGGCCGTCGTCGGACCGGCCGTAGCGGCGCGCGTTTTCGATCAGGTTGCTGACGATGCGCTTGAGGTCCAGGGCGGTGATGCGGGCGCGCAGGCCGGGTTCCAGGACGGCTTCCAGATCGCCGCCCAGCGACGCGGTGTGGCTGCGCTCGCGTTCGTAGAGTTCGGCCAGCACCGCGGAAATGTCCGTGGCCAGTTGCGGGAGCGTGCCCGCGGGGCGGGCGTATTCCATGAGCTGGCCGATGCTGTGGTCGATCTGGCCGAGGTCTTCGTCGATGGCCTGGCGGGCGTCTTCGGACACGCCGCTCAGCTCGATTTCCAGCCGCATGCGCGCAAGCGGCGTGCGCAGGTCGTGCGAAATGCCGGCCAGCATGAGCTCGCGGTCGGCCTCGGCCTGGCGCAGGTCTTTGGCCATGCGGTTGAACGAGGCGTTCAGGTCGCGGATTTCGAGCGGCCCCTGTTCGGGCAGGGGGGCGGGCGTTTCACCGCGCGACAGGACCTGGGCGGCTCGGGCCAGGCGCGATAGCGGCCGGTTGACGAATCCGACGCTGACCGCGGCCCCGACAAGGGACAGCAGCAGCGCGGTGGCGCCCCAGCCCAGCCATTCGATGCCGCCGGTCAGCCCGATCTGCTCGCGTTCGAACACCAGCCAGTACAGGTCTTTTTCTATCTGGAAGCTGACCCAGAACCCCGGCACCTGGTTCACGCCCCAGGCGATCTGCGTTTCCGGACCGAAGCGCGTACGGATGTGCTGGGCCACGCGCTGCCAGTAGTCGTCGTCGGGGAGGGCTTCGGCAAAGTCGGTGACTTCGCGCGGATAGACCTGGATGCCTTCATTGGTGGCCAGGTCGAGCAGAAGTTTGCTGCGTTCGCCGTTATGCGAATAGATCAGCGCGGTGCGCGTGATATTGACGGCCGTGATCACCCGCTGCGCCATCTGATTGGCGCGCGGTCCCAGCTCCATGCTGAAAAATACTTGGAGCCACGCGCCCAGGCTGACCAGCATCAGTGCGGCGAGCAAAAGGAACGTGCGGCCGAATAAACCCAGCCGCAAACGTGATGTCAGGTTCCTGAATGTTCTGCGCAGGCGCGGCACGAAGCTGCGCTCCTGCCCGGGGCGGGCGAGTCGATCAGCTACCACCGTCCGGGACGAACACGTATCCCAGACCCCAGACCGTCTGGATGAATACCGGCTTGGACGGGTTCGGTTCGATCAGTTTGCGCAGGCGCGAAATCTGGACGTCGAGGCTGCGATCGAAGGCTTCGTATTCGCGGCCGCGGGCCAGTTCCATGAGCTTGTCGCGCGACAGGGGAATCTTCGGATGGCGCGCAAACACCTTGAGCACCGAGAATTCACCCGTGGTGATGGGCACCTGTTCGCCGTTGCGCGTGAGCGTGCGGGTGGACAGATTCAGCACGTAGGGGCCGAAGGCGATGGACTCGTTCTCCTGGCTGGGGGCGCCGGGGTGTTCCTCGGTGCCGCGGCGGCGCAGAATCGCATTGATGCGCGCCAGCAGTTCCCGGGGATTGAACGGTTTGGACAGGTAGTCGTCCGCGCCCATCTCCAGCCCGACGATGCGGTCGATCTCTTCCGCCTTGGCCGTGAGCATGATGATGGGGGTGTTGTCGTGACCACCGCGCAGCCGGCGGCAGATGGACAGGCCATCCTCGCCGGGCAGCATCAGATCCAGCACGAGCAGGTCGAAATGCTCGCGTTGCCAGAGTTTGCCCATCTCTTTGGCGTCTTCGGCGACGAAAACGTTGAATCCCTGTTCGGACAAGTACCGGCGCAGCAGATCGCGCAAGCGCGGATCGTCGTCAACGACGAGGATTTTTCGGGTGGGGGTGGTGTTTTGCGTATTCATGGCCGGAAATGTAACAGTGACAAGAACCAGCGGCTAGTGGGCGTTCACAAGATATTACACATTGCGAACCCTGGTTGAAATCCCCCTTACACCCGGGGGTAACAGCGGCTTATTTCGTACAATCTGCTTCTATGGAACTAAACCTGCTGGCTCTGGAAACGTCGTCGTCGCGCTGTGGCGTGGCCCTTTTGCGGGCGGTCGACGGCCGCCTGGACATCCGCGTGCGCGAACACGAAGGCGCCCAGGAACACGCCGAGCGCCTCCTCCCTATGGCGGATGAGCTCCTGGCCGAAGCCGGCATCCCGCCGTCGGACCTGCATGCCGTGGCGTTCGGGCAGGGCCCCGGGGGGTTTACCGGTCTGCGCGTGGCCTGCGGCGTGGCCCAGGGCATGGCCCTCGGCCTGGGGATCCCGGTGTTGCCTATTGTTTCGCACCAGGCGGTGGCCGCCGAGGTTGCCGGGACGCCGGCCGATGCCATCGTCGTGGCCCTGGACGCCCGCATGAACGAGGTCTATCTGGCAGTCTACCGCCGCCGGGACGCGGCTGGCGAGGATTCCGTCTGGGACACGCTGCAGGCGCCGATGTTGATCGCCGCGGCCGAGGTGGTGCCCTGGACAGCGCATCATCTGCCGAACTGGTCGGCCCAGGCGGGGCAGCCGCTCGAACCGCTCCTGGCCGGGGACGCCTGGGAGGCTTATCCGGCCGACATGCGTTGCCCCGCGCAATGGCGCCGGGCCGGCGACGCGCAGCGGCCGCAGGCGGCCAGTGTGGCGCGGCTGGCGCGCCTGGGCTGGCTGCGAGGCGAAACCGTGGCGCCCGAGTTGGCCGCGCCGCTCTATGTCCGCGACAAAGTGGCGTTCACCACCGCCGAGCGCCTGCGTGGCGAGGGGGGCAATCCGAAGGCGCAGCCCTCGCTGGCGCCGCAGATTCCGCAGGCCATGACGCAGGCCGACCTGGACGAGGTGGTTGCGCTGGAGGCGCACGTGCAGTCCTTCCCCTGGACTCGCGGCAATTTCACGGACGCCCTGGCGGCAGGCTATGGCGCCTGGACCTTGCGGCGCGAGGGCAGGCTGGCGGGCTTCGCCATTCTCATGTTCGCGCCTGACGTGGCGCACCTGCTGGTGATCGCCGTGGCCCGGGACCTGCACCGCCAGGGCCTGGGCGGCGTGCTGCTCGACTGGTGCGAACAGCAGGCGCGCGAGCGCGGGCTGGAGGGCCTGCTGCTGGAGGTCCGGCCGTCCAACACATCCGCCATCAGTTTCTATAAGCGCCACGGCTATCTGCAGATCGGCGTGCGGCGTGCGTATTACCCGGCCGAGAAGGGCGGCCGCGAGGACGCCCTGGTCATGCAGAAACGCTTCGGCGACACCGGCGGGGGACCGGCATGAGCCCCATGGATGCCGTGCCGCGGCCGGCGCCGCCGCGTATCAACCCCTTGCAGCGCATCTGGCTGCGCGAGATCGGCATGGAGCGGCTTTGGCTGCGCACCCCGCCGGTTGCGCCGCCAGCCATGGCGCCGGTCACGGCGCGTGTCGTCGCGCCGGAGGCGGCGTCCGCGGTGCCGCCCGCCCCGCCAGTTCGATCACCCGTCGCTCCCCCGGTGTCCGCCGCCGAACCGGCCGCCGTACCCACACCCGTATCCAAACCCGCGCCGGCTGCCGCGGCAACCCCCGCGGCCGAGCCGGCATCGGGACGCGCATCGGCCATCCCCGCCTCGATCCTGAACCGCAGCGGCCCGCCGCCGCGTCCGGCGCCGAAGGTCGAGATCAAGGACGAAGCGCCGCCGCCCATCCCGGTGGCCGAGGCGGTCAAGGATGCCGATCTGGAACAATTGGCCGCGCAGGTCGTGGCGTGCGCCGCCTGCGGCCTGTGCCAGGGCCGTCGCCATGCGGTGGTGGGCCACGGCGCGCAGCCGACCCGCTGGCTGGTGGTGGGCGAAGCCCCCGGCGAACAGGAAGATCGCCAGGGCCAGCCCTTCGTCGGGCGTTCGGGCCAGTTGCTGGACGCCATGCTGGCGGCCGTGGGCATGAGCCGGGAGCGCGACGTATTCATCACCAACGTGATCAAGTGCCGCCCGCCCGGCAACCGGAACCCCAAGCCCGAGGAGATCGCCGCCTGCAGTCCGTACCTGATGCGGCAGATCGCCCTGCTCAAGCCCGAACGCATCCTGGTGCTCGGCCGCTTCGCGGCGCAGACGCTGCTGGGCACCGACGCCACCATCGGCAGTCTGCGCGGCCGCGTCCATCAGCTGAAGACGGACGAGGGCGCGCAGATTCCGGTCGTGGTCAGCTACCACCCGGCCTATCTGCTGCGCAGCCCCTCCGAGAAGGCACGCGCCTGGCAGGACCTGAAGCTGGCTGCGCGCGACCTCTAGCCCGCACCGGCCACAACGAAAAACACCCGGGCGCGCCCGGGTGTTGTCATTGGTGGCGCAGCGCGTGCGCGGCGCACGGGGTCAGTGTGTCGAATCCAGCGCGCGGCCGTGGCCTTCCTGCCCGATCTGGTCGTGAAGGTCCGGATTGGCCAGCATGTTGCGCTTGCTCCAGCGCATGAACACGACCATCAGCACGGCCACGACGGTGCCGAAGATCACGATGATGATGTTGATCGGCAGCTCCAGCCAAAGCAGCAGCGTATACATGGCCACCATGAGCAGGATGTTGAGCTGTTCGTTGAAGTTCTGCACGGCGATCGAATGGCCCGCCGACAGCAGCACGTGGCCGCGATGCTGGAGCAGGGCGTTCATGGGCACGACGAAGAAGCCGGCCAGGCCGCCCGTCAGCAGCAACAGGAGATAGACGCTCCAAGGCTGGTAGACCAGCGGCATCAGCAGCACGACCAGGCCCATGGCGGCGCCCACCGGCAGCACGGCCAGCGCGCGGCGCAGCGGGATGCGGCCAGCCAGGATGGACCCGACCACCGTGCCCAGCGCGGCCACGCCCATCAGCATCGAAGCCTTGTCGAGCTGGTAGCCCAGATGGCTGCGGCCCCATTCGATGACGATGAGCTGCAGCGTGGCCCCCGCGCCCCAGAAGAGCGTGGTGACGGCCAGGGAGATCTGTCCCAGCTTGTCCTTCCAGAGCACGCAGACATAGCCCCAGAAGGTGCGCACGAGCCGCACGGGGTTTTTCTGCTGCGGCGGATAGCGCACGTGCGTGTGGGGGATCAGCAGGTTGCACAGCGCCGCCAGCAGGTACACAAAGGCGATGACCAGAATGGCCGCCTCGGCGGGCGTTCTGACCAGCTTGCCAATAAAGGAATGGCTGAGCAGGGCGCTGGAGACCGAGGACGATATCAACAGTCCGCCCAGGACGGTGCCCAGGATGATGGAGAAGACCGTCAGGCCCTCGATCCAGCTGTTGCCCTTGACCAGCAGCGCCGGGGGGAGCATTTCAGTCACGATGCCGTATTTGGCGGGGGAGTAGGCGGCGGCGCCGATGCCCACCACGCCGTAGGCCGCGCACACCAGCCAGGTCTGGTATTGCGGGGCGATGCCCAGGCTGGCATACGAGAACATCAGCAGACAGCCCGCGACCTTGAGGGCATTGGTCGAGAACATGACGCGGCCCTTGGGATAGGAATCCGCCAGGGCGCCGACGAATGCGGCAAGCACGACGTAGGCCAGCGCGAACGACCATTTCATCATGGGCGCCAACCAGTCAGGACCGTGCAGTTCCTGTATCAAGGCGATTGCTGCGATGAACAGCGCATTGTCCGCCAATGACGAGAAGGCCTGCGCGGCCATGACCAGATAGAAACCACGTTTCAAGAATGTCCCCGTTCTTCGGCCAGAGGCTGACCAGTCCGCTTGAAGATGATGTGTCGTGCCAAAAAGTGTCAGGGAGTATAGCCGGAGCCTTGCGCCGGGCCATCGCGCGTTTGCCCGCGGGTTGACCGGTGCCAACCTCTGGGGACAGACCGCCTGCGGTATCATACGGTCCATATGAGAGCCGGCCCTTTTTGGGCCGGTTTGCAATCTGTGCGGCAGGTCCGTTAACGCCTTTCGTTCAACCCACCCCGTCGTCATCGTACTGTGCGCCTTACTCAGCTCAAACTCGCCGGCTTCAAGTCCTTCGTCGACCCCACCGTGATCCCCGTGCCCAGCCAGCTGGTCGGCGTGGTGGGTCCCAATGGCTGCGGCAAGTCGAACATCATCGACGCCGTGCGCTGGGTGCTGGGCGAGGCCAAGGCATCGGAACTGCGCGGCGAGTCCATGCAGGACGTCATTTTCAACGGGTCCGGCAACCGCAAACCCGCGGCGCGGGCGTCGGTGGAAATGGTGTTCGACAACAGCGAGGGGCGCGCCGCCGGACAGTGGAGCAGCTACGCCGAAATCGCGGTGCGCCGCGTCCTGACCCGGGACGGCACCAGCAGTTATTTCGTCAACAACCAGCAGGTCCGCCGCCGCGACATCCACGACATCTTCCTGGGCACCGGCCTGGGCGCCCGCGGCTACGCCATCATCGGCCAGGGCATGATCAACCGCCTGATCGAAGCCCGGCCCGAAGAACTGCGCGTATTCCTGGAAGAAGCGGCCGGGGTGTCGCGCTACAAGGAACGCCGCCGCGAAACCGAGAACCGGCTGTCCGACACCCGCGAAAACCTCACCCGCGTCGAAGACATCCTGCGCGAACTGAACAGCCAGCTTGAAAAGCTGGAAGCCCAGGCCGAAGTGGCCACGCGCTACCGCGAACTCCAGGCCGACGGCGAAAAGAAGCAGCATTCGCTGTGGCTGCTGAAGGAGACGGGCGCCCGCGAGGAACGCGCCAGGAAGGCGCAGGAAATGGCGCAGGCCCAGAACGAACTGGAAGCCGCCATTGCCGGCCTGCGCGCAGGCGAGGCGGCGCTCGAATCCCGGCGCCAGGCCCATTACGCCGCCAGCGACGCCGTTCACACCGCGCAGGGTGCGCTGTACGAAGCCAACGCCCAGGTCAGCCGCCTGGAGGCCGAGATCCGGCACGTCGTCGATTCCCGCAACCGCCTGCAGTCGCGCCGCGACCAGTTGCAGCAGCAGATCGCCGAATGGACCAGCCAGCGCGAGCACTGCACCGAACAGATCGCCCAGGCCGAGGATGACCTGGCTGCCGCCGCCGCGCGCACCGAAGAAGCGCGCGCCACCGCTGAAGACGCCCAGGCCGGCCTGCCGGCCGTCGAGCAGCGCGTCCGCGAAGCGGCCGCTGGCCGCGACGAAATGCGCGCCGCGCTGGCCCGCGTCGAGCAGAACCTCGCCCTGGTGGCGCAGACCCAGCGCGACGCCGACCGCCAGATGCAGACCCTGGACCAGCGGCGCGAACGCCTGCAACAGGAACTGCGCGAACTGCACAGCCCCGATCCCGAGCGCCTGGAACAACTTGCCGGCGACCGCGCCGCGGGCGAAGACCAGCTTGAAGCGGCGCAGGAAGAACTGGCGGTCCTCGAGGGCCGCGTGCCCGAGGCCGACGCCGAGCGCAGCCGCGCCCAGGCCGCCGCCCAGACCGAAGCCCAGAACCTGGCCCGCCTGGAAGCCCGCCTGTCGGCGCTGGTGAAGCTGCAGGAAGACGTGCAGAAGCAGGGCGCGCTGGAGCCCTGGCTGGCCAAACACGAGCTGGCCGGGCTGTCGCGCCTGTGGCAGAAGCTGCATGTGGAACCGGGCTGGGAAACCGCCCTGGAATCCGCGCTGCGCGAGCGCATGGCCTCGATCGAAGTGCGCACCCTGGACTGGGCGCGCGCCTTTGCCGAGGACGCGCCGCCCGCCCGCCTGGCATTTCACCAGTTGCCCGTCGCGGCCCCGACGCCGCCCGCGCCCGCCGGCTTCACGCCGCTGGCCAGCCTGCTGCGCATCACCGATCCCGACCTGCGCACGCTGCTGAACGAATGGCTGTCCGGCGTCTACACCGCCAATGACCTCACCCAGGCGCTGTCCTTGCGGGCCACCTTGCCCGCGGGCGCCGCCTGCGTGGTCAAGGCCGGTCACCTCATCGACGCGCACAGCGTGCGCTTCTACGCGCCCGACTCTGAACAGGCGGGCCTGCTGGCCCGCCAGCAGGAAATCGAAAACCTGCAGCGCGAGATCAAGGCCCAGCAGCTCATCACCGACCAGGCGCGTGCCGCGGTCGCCCGGGCCGAAGCCGCCTGGCAGCAGGTGTCCCAGGCCATCTCCCCGGCGCGCACGCGCGTGGCCGAGGTCACGCGCCGGGTGCACGACATCCAGCTCGAACATTCCCGGCTGCAGCAGCAGGCCGAACAGTCCGGCGAGCGCGCCTCGCGCCTGCGCCAGGACCTGGAAGAAATCAAGGCGCACGAGGAAGACCTGCGCGCCACCCGCGAAGAGGCCGAGGCCCGCTTCGAGGCCCTGGACGAAGAGCTTGCCGAGCATCAGTCCCGGTTTGCCGACGCCGAAATGGACGGCGAGACGTTGGCCGCGCAGGCCGAGGCGGCCCGCACCCGGCTGCGCGAACTGGAACGCGCCGCCCAGGAGGCCGAATTCGCCGAGCGCGGCATCCAGGTCCGCATCACCGACCTGCAGCGCAACCGGCAACTGGCCGCGGACCAGAGCCAGCGCGGCGCGGTCGAGCTGGAACAGCTGATGGGCGACCTGGCGGAACTCGACGCGTCCGCGTCGCAGGCCGGCCTGCAGGACGCCCTGGAAATGCGCGCCGAGCGCGAGGAAGCGCTGTCGCGCGCGCGCCAGGAACTCGAAAACCTGGCGGCGCTGCTGCGCGGCGCCGATGAAGACCGGCAGCAGCAGGAGCAGACCCTGGAGCCGCGCCGTGCGCGCATCATGGAATTGCAATTGCAGGAACAGGCCGCGCGCCTGGCCGAAGAGCAGTTCACCGAGCAGCTCAACGCCCGGGAAGTCGACCGCGAGGAACTGGCGCAGTTCCTGGCCAACCAGCCCGACGAATGGCGCCGCGCAAGCTGGCTGCAACAGGAAGTCGGACGCATCTCGCGCCAGATCGAGGCCCTGGGCTCGGTCAACCTGGCCGCGCTGGACGAATTGAACACCTCGCGCGAGCGCAAGGGCTTCCTGGATTCGCAGCATCAGGACCTGATGACTGCCATCGACACCCTGGAAGACGCCATCCGCAAGATCGACCGCGAAACCCGCGAGCTGCTGCAAGAGACCTTCAACATCGTCAACGGGCACTTCGGCGAACTCTTCCCCAAGCTGTTCGGCGGGGGCGAGGCCAAGCTCAGCATGACCGGCGAGGAAATCCTCGATGCCGGCGTGCAGGTGATGGCCCAGCCGCCAGGCAAGCGCAACAGCACGATCCACTTGCTGTCGGGCGGGGAAAAGGCGCTGACCGCCACCGCGCTGGTGTTCGCGCTGTTCAAGTTGAACCCCGCGCCGTTCTGCCTGCTCGACGAGGTGGACGCGCCGCTGGACGACGCCAACACCGAGCGCTACGCGAACCTTGTCGCCAACATGAGCGAACAGACGCAGTTCCTGTTCATCTCGCACAACAAGATCGCGATGCAGATGGCCAAGCAATTGATCGGCGTGACCATGCAAGAGCAAGGGGTTTCGCGTATCGTTGCGGTAGACATAGATTCGGCCGTCCAGATGATGGCCTCCGAAGCGGCATAAACCCAATATTGAGAAAGGCGCCGCCTTCTGGCGCGGGATTTACACATGAGTGATTTGCAGATCGGGCTGATAGCCCTGGGCGTCTTGCTGATACTGCTGGTGTTGGGATTCAACTGGTGGCAGGACCGGCGCGTCCGGCGCAAGATGCAGAGCCATTTCCCCACCTCCGAACAGGATCCGCTGCTGGGTGCGGGCGCGGCCGGCGGCGCTGCGGCTACTGCCGCGGCCCGGCGTGAGCCCGGCATGGGCGGCGAACCGGCCCGCGCGCAGCCCGGCCAGCCCGCTCGCGTGGATCCGGGCAGCGACGCCGACGACACCGAAGACCCCGATCCCGCCTGCGAAGTCGTCATCGAGATCAACTTCGCCGAGCCGGTGCGCGGCGCCGACCTGCTGCCCTACATGCAAAGCCTGCGCAGCGTGGGCCGCAAGCCCATGCGCGTGTTCGCCTCGACCGATCAGCGCCGCCACCGTGCGCGCATCCATGCCGGCGAGTCCTATGCGTCCATGCAGCTTGCCGTGCTGCTGGCCAACCGCAGCGGTCCCCTGACCGCGATTGAATGGTCGCAGGCCTGGGCGCGTGCGCAGGACATGGCCGAACGTTTCGACGCCACCATCGAGGGCCCCGACCAGCAGGCGGTCCTGGAGCAGGGCGCCCGCCTGGACGACACCTGCGCCGCGCTGGACACCCAGGTCGGCCTGACGCTGCTGCTGGGCTCGGCCCAGCCGGCCGCCGAGGTGCTGGCCGTGGCGCGCGACGCCGGCTTTGTTCCCGACGGCAACCGCCTGGCCTGGCCCAACGAGAACGGCGTGACCCGCTTCACGCTGGCCCGCGCGGACGGCGCGGCCTTCGATGCGGGCATGGGCGGCATCGAACGCCTCTACCTGCTGCTTGACGTCCCGTGCAGCCCGGCGGACACCCGCGCCTTTGGCCGCATGGTCGACGTGGGCCGGGACCTGGCGGCGCGCTTGCGCGCCGAACTGGTCGATGACCAGGGCAAGCCCCTGGCCGACGGCTCCGAAGCGGTCATCGACGAGCGTCTGCAGGTCTTGTTCGGCCAGCTTGAACAGGCGGGCCTGCCTGCCGGCAGCGAGCGCGCCCAGCGGGTGTTTGCCTGATGGCCAGTGGGTCCGGCGAGAATCCGGCGCAGGCGGCGGCGCGGCTGCGCGCCGCGATCGAACAGCACAACGTCCGCTATTACGTCTACGACGAGCCCTCCATCTCGGATGCCGAGTACGACGGGCTCATGCGGGAACTGCAGGCCCTGGAGGCCGAGCATCCGGAACTGGTGACGCCCGAATCGCCCACGCAGCGCGTGGGCGCGGCGCCCGTGTCCGCCTTTGGCAGCGTGCGCCACGTGGTGCCCATGCTGTCGCTCAACAATGCCTTCTCCGAGGAAGAGGTCGCCGCGTTCGACCGCCGCGTCACCGACACCCTGCGCGGCGCCGGCATGCTGGGCCCGGCGCAGCAACCGGATTACTTCTGTGAACTGAAGCTCGACGGCCTGGCGATCAGCCTGCGCTACGAGGACGGCCGCCTGGTGCAGGCCGCCACCCGGGGCGACGGGCAGACGGGCGAGGACGTCACCTCCAACATCCGCACGATCAAGGCGATTCCCCTGCAACTGAAGGGCGCGGCCCCGAAGGTGCTGGAGGTGCGCGGCGAAGTGCTGATGAATCGCGCCGACTTCGAAAAACTGAACCAGGCGCAGGCCAAGCGCGACGAAAAGGTCTTCGTCAATCCGCGCAACGCGGCCGCGGGCAGCCTGCGCCAGCTCGATCCCCGCATCACGGCCAAGCGGCCGCTGCGGTTCTTTGCGTATGGCTGGGGCGAGGTCCATGGCCTGCCCGGCACGCAGAACGGCCTGTTCGACGAGGCCTCGGCCGGCGCGGCGCAGGCCTCGCAGCTTCCCGAGAAATCCCACGGCGCGATGCTGGAATGGCTGGGCTCGCTGGGCCTGCCCGTCAACGTCGTGCACAACCACCGGGCCACGGGCGCCGAAGGCCTGATGGCCTTTTACGCCAAGGTCGGCGCCATGCGCGCCGAGTTGCCCTACGACATCGACGGCGTGGTCTACAAGGTGGATTCGCTGCCGGCACAGAAGGTGCTGGGCTTCGTGGCGCGCGCGCCCCGCTTTGCGCTGGCGCACAAGTTCGCCGCCGAAGAGGCGACCACTACCTTGCTGGACATCGAAGTCCAGGTGGGCCGCACCGGCGCCATCACGCCCGTCGCGCGGCTCAAGCCCGTGTTCGTGGGCGGCGTCACCGTGACCAATGCCACGCTGCACAACGAAGACGAAATCCGCCGCAAGGACGTGCGCATCGGTGACACGGTCATCGTGCGCCGCGCGGGCGACGTCATACCCGAGGTGCTGGGACCTGTCCCGGACAAGCGGCCCGCCGATGCGCGGGAATTCGTCATGCCGACCGAGTGCCCGGTCTGCGGATCGGCCATCGAGCGCCTGGAAGGCGAAACGATCGCGCGCTGCACCGGCGGGCTGTTTTGCGGCGCGCAGCGCAAGCAGACGCTGTGGCATGCGGCCAGCCGCAAGGCGCTGGATATCGAGGGGCTGGGCGAAAAGCTCGTGGATCAGCTCGTGGACAGCGGCCGCGTCAAGACGCTGGCCGACCTGTACGGGCTGCGTCCGCTGGAACTGGTCGGCCTGGACCGCATGGGCCAGAAGTCCGCCGACAACCTGATCGCCGCCATCGAGAAGGCGCGCTCGCCGGGCCTGGCGCGCCTGCTGTTCGCGCTGGGCATCCGCCACGTGGGCGAGACGACGGCCCGCGACGTCGCAAGGCATTTCGGCAGCATCGACGCCATCATGGACGCCGACGAGGAAGCCTTGTCCTCGGTGCCGGACGTGGGGCCGGTGGTGGCGGCCTCGATCCGCCACTTCTTTGCCGAGGAGCACAACCGCGACGTGATCGAGCAGCTCAAGGCGCAGGGCGTGAACCCCGTGGCGGAAGCCGCGCCGCAAGACACCACGCTGGCCGGCAAGACCTTCGTGCTGACCGGCACGCTGCCGAACTGGACGCGCGAAGAAGCGTCCATGCACATCCAGGCGGCGGGCGGCAAGGTCAGCGGTTCGGTGTCCAAGAAGACCGCCTACCTGGTGGCGGGCGAAGACGCCGGCAGCAAACTGACCAAGGCCCAGGAACTGGGCGTGCCGGTGCTGGACGAAGATGGCCTGAAGGCACTGCTAGGCATGTCCTGACCGGGGTCTCCCGATCAGGCCTGCCTGTCTGTCTGCCTGCCTGTCTGCCTGCACCGCGAGCGCCCGCGCGTCGCGCAAAAAAAACTGCCCGCTTCAAGCGGGCAGTTTTTCGTCTGGCGGGGCCTTACTGGACCTTGGCCTTTTCGCGCAGTTGCTTCTGGTAGTCGGCCAGGGTTTGCTGGCGCATCATTTCTTCCAGTTGCGGGCGAACCTGATCCATCGGCGGGAATTCGACCGGGCGGGTGTCGTCAACCATGATGATGTGCCAGCCGAACTGGGTCTGGACCGGCTTGTCGACCACTTGACCCTTCTTGAGCTGCGTCACGGCTTGCGCGAACGGCTGCACGTAGTTGGTCGGGGGCGCCCAACCCAGGTCGCCACCCTTTTCGGCGCTGCCGGGGTCCTTGGAGTTCTTCTTGGCCAGGTCGTCGAACTTGCCCTTGTTGCTCTTGATCTGGGCCAGCAGGTCGTTCGCCGTCTTCTCGTCCTGGACGAGGATGTGGCGGACCTTGTATTCCATCTTGCCGGCCTGTTCCTTCTTGATCTTCTCGTATTCAGCGGTGACCTGGGCATCGGTGACCGGGTGCTTGGCCAGGTAGTCGGCCATCAGGGCGCGGACCAGGATGCCTTGGCGGGCCAGTTCGATCTCGGTCTGGACGTCCGCCTGCTTGGCGATGCCGCCGGATTCGGCGGCCTGCACGAAGATCTGGCGGTTGATCATTTCCTGCTTGACCTGTTCGCGCAGTTGCGGCGAATCGGTGGCGCCCTGGCCGACCAGGAGCTTGACGAATTGATCCAGGCTCTTTTGCGTGATGGCTTTACCGTTGACGGTAGCCACGTTTTGCGCAAAAGCAGGCACGGCGATGACGCAGGCCGCAGCCAGCATGACGATGCGTTTCATGAATATCCTTTTACTTTCTATTTGGGAGCCTGGGCGTCAAGCGCAAGCGCATGAATCGGATAGGGGATCAAATCTTGCAAATGATGATACACCAGCCTATGCCGCGCGACGGGCGAGAGCCCCGCGAAGCAAGGCGCCACGATGATCACGCGATAATGGCCGGCGCCGTTTTTACTGCCTTCGTGGCCGGCATGCAAATGGGAGTCGTCCAGGATCTCCAGCCTGAGGGGTTCCAGGGCGGCTAGCCGTTCCCGGATCAGGGCAATGCGATCGGTGGTTTCTGACATGGGAGCAAGGGGGAAGTTCCGGCGCGGCGGCCCCGCTTCGGGGGCGCGCGCGCCTGGGAAGAGAGTGGCGCAGGGGCGGCGCAGGAGGCTCAGGGCTTGCCGGGCGGCGTGGTGCCCGGGCCGGCCGGGGTGTTTTCCTCGGTCTGGATGTGCTTGCCCAGCCACAGGGACTGGCCGATCACGAAGACGATCATCAGGCCCATCAGGCCGAAGGCCTTGAAGCTGACCCACTGCGACTCGGTGAAGTGCCCGGAGAACGCGACGTAGAGGTTGAGGGCGCCGGCGACCAGAAAGAAGGCGGCCCAGAGCATGTTGAGCCGGTCCCAGGCCACGTCGGGTAATTGGATCTGCTTTTCCATCAGGCGGCGGATCAGGTTGCGACCGAACAACAGGCGGGCGAAGACCAGCGCGCCGCCGAACATCCAGTACAGCACCGTCGGCTTCCATTTGATGAAGACGTCGCTGTGCAGCCAGATGGTGGCGCCGCCGAACACCAGGATGACCGTCAGGTTGATCCAGTGCATGGCTTCGGTGGGGCGGCCGGTGGCCTTGAGCCAGACGATCTGCGCCACGGCCGCCGCCATGGCGACGCCCGTGGCGATGAAGATGTCCGTAAACCTGTAGGCGATGAAGAACAGGAGCAGCGGGAACAGGTCGAACAGAAACTTCTTCATCAGTCTTCTAGGGGTTCAAACGTCATCGACAGGGAATTGATGCAGTAGCGCAGGCCGGTGGGCTCGGGGCCGTCGGGAAAGACGTGGCCCAGGTGCGCGTCGCACACATTGCACAGCACCTCGGTGCGCACCATGCCGTGGCTGGTGTCGCGTTCTTCGCGAACCAGTTCGGGATCCAGCGCCTGGAAGTAGCTGGGCCAGCCGCAACCCGCGTCGAATTTGGTGTCGGATGCGAACAGCGCCGTGCCACAGCCCACGCAGCGGTAGATGCCGGGCGTGAAGGTATCCCAGTAGCGTCCGGTGAACGCGCGTTCGGTACCCTTTTGCCGGGTGACCACGTATTCTTCGGGGGAAAGCTGGGCGCGCCATTCGGCGTCGGTTTTGCGTACTTTTTCCATATGAGCTCTTGGAGTCGCGATGCCCGAAATGGTTCGGGCATAATCCCGCCCCATGTTAATCGAGTTTGACCAGGCGGTAGTATCCACGCCCCAGGCGGAAGTGTTGCGCGGGGTGAGCGTCACCCTGGCCGAACGCCGCATCGGCATCGTCGGCCCCAACGGCGCCGGCAAGAGCACGCTGGCGCGCCTGGTCAACGGGCTGGTGATTCCATCCTCGGGCAAGGTGCGGGTGGACGGGCTGGATACGCGGCACGACCTGAAGGCCGTGCGCGCGCGCGTCGGCTTCGTCTTCCAGAACCCGGAAAACCAGATCGTCTTTCCCATCGTGCGCGAGGACCTGGCCTTCGGGCTCAAGCGCCTGGCGCCGGACCGGCGGCAGCGCGAGGCCCGCATCGAGTCCGGGCTGGACAGCCTGGGCGTCGGCCACCTGGCCGACCGCAGCAGCCATACGCTGTCCGGCGGCGAGCGCCAGCTGGTGGCCCTGGCCGCCGTGCTGGTCATGGAGCCCGCGCTCATCGTCTTTGACGAACCCACCACGCAGCTCGACCTGCGCAATCGCAACCGCGTGCGCGCCGCCATTGCCGGGCTGCCCCATGATGCCATCGTCGTCAGCCACGACCTGGAGCTGCTCGAGGACTTTGACCGCGTGCTGGTCGTGCGCGACGGCGCGATCGCGGCCGACGACACGCCCGCGGCCGCGCTGCGCTGGTACCGGGAGCACTGCGGATGATGGAGCCGCTGTACGTCCCGGGCGCCACGCCGCTGCACCGCCTGCCGGCGTGGGTCAAGCTGCTGGCCCTGATGGCGGCCGGCGCGGGGCTCTTCCTGCTGCGCGACCCGGTCTGGCTGGCGCTGGCGTTGGGATTTTCCGCGGCGCTGGTCTGGTCGACCGGCGTCGGCGCCGCCGCGGTCTGGCGCCAGGTGCGCGGACTGATCTGGATATTGCTCGCCGTGGCGTCGTTCACCGGCTGGTTTCAGGGGCCAGCCGACGCCCTGGCGGTCGTGCTGCGGGTGGCGGCCATGGTCGGCCTGGCGCTGGCCGTGACGCTGGCCACGCGCACCTCGGACCTGATCGCCGTCTGTGAAGGGGCGCTGCGGCCGCTGGAGCGCACGGGCCTTGTCGATGCCGAAAAGGTGGCGCTGGCCCTGGCGCTGGCGCTGCGCTTCGTGCCGGAAATCTGGCGTAATTTCCAGGAGATCCGCGAAGCCCAGGCCGCGCGCGGGCTGGGCGCCAACCCGGTCGCGCTGATCGTGCCGCTGATCGTGCTGACCTTGAAGCGGGCCCAGGAAGTTTCCGAAGCGATCGATGCGCGCAGCGTCTGACGGCTGCGCGCCGTAACCATCAACAAAGGGGGAAAAGCCATGAAATCCAGTAACACGGTGCTGGTCGCGCTGTTCGCGGCGCTGATCGTCGTTCTGAGCCTGATGCCGCCGATTCCGATGCCCGGCATTCCCGTGCCCATCACCCTGCAGACCCTGGGCGCCATGCTGGCCGGGGCGATGCTGGGCCCGGTGCGCGGCGCGCTGGCGTGCCTGCTGTACCTGGCGCTGGCGGCGGTCGGCCTGCCGGTGCTGCCCGGCGGCCGTGGCGGCCTGGGTGCGTTCTTCGGTCCCACCGGCGGGTTTCTGGTCGGCATGGTGGCGGGCGCCTTCGTGACGGGCTGGCTGGCGCGCCGCCTGGCCGCCCGCAAATCGGGCACCTGGATGGGCCTGGCCGGCTATGTGGCCGCCTGCGTCGTGGGCGGCATTGCCGTGGTGTATGCGTTCGGCGTGCCGTGGCTGTCGGCGGTGGCGAAGATGGACCTGGCCAAGGCCGCGGCGGCGGTCGCCGTGTTCCTGCCTGGCGACCTGGTCAAGGCCGTGGTGGCCGCCTGGGTGGCGTCGCGCGTCGAGCGGGTGTGGCCGATGCTGGGCCGCTGAGGCCGGCATTGCCCCCGATCATCCCAAGGGAATCCCCCAACTGACGCTCGCCACCCTTTCAAGTACAAGTTCGCCATTAACAAATGCGTTAGACAGATCGTGGTTTCCGGAGCACATTTCCGTAGCACATCAGGGAATTACCGTAGTTGCGCCAGGTCATCTGATACTGTTTTAACCATATAATATTTTTTTCTGTATAACTTTAAACAGGCTCGCTTCGCCTCGTTCGAGGCACACAAGAGCCATACACAGGAGACAAAAACATGCGCAAGCACTTCGGCTTGTCCGCGGCCGCCGCCGCTGTAGCCCTGACTCTGCCGCTTCTGGCGAGCGCACAGGTCAAGGTGGGCGTCACGGTGGCCAGCACCGGTCCCGCCGCCTCCCTGGGCATCCCCGAGCGCAACACCGTGGCCCTGCTGCCCAAGGAAGTTGCCGGCCAGAAAATCGAATGGATCGTCCTGGACGACGCCACCGACACGACCCAAGCCGTCAAGAACTCGCGCAAGCTGGCGTCGGACGACAAGGTCGACGTGTTGATCGGCACCTCCATCACGCCGGGATCGCTGGCCATGGTGGACGTGGCCGCCGAGGCCAAGGTGCCGATGATCAGCGTGGCGGCCAGCGCCAAGATCGTCGAGCCCGTGGACGACAAGCGCCGCTGGGTCTTCAAGACCCCGCAGAACGACGCGCTGATGGCAGGCGCCCTGGCCGACGCGATGGCCAAGTCCAAGGTCAAGACCCTGGGCTTCATCGGCTTTGCCGACGCCTACGGCGACGGCTGGCTGGACGTGATGCAAAAGGCCGCCAAGGCCAAGGGCATCGAGATCGTCGCCGTCGAAAAGTACGGCCGCACCGACACCAGCGTGACGGGCCAGGTGCTCAAGCTGGTCGGCGCCAAGCCCGACGCCATCCTGATCGCCGGCGCCGGCACCCCGTCCGCGCTGCCGCAAAAGGAACTGAAGGCGCGCAACTACGGCGGCACCATCTACCAGACCCACGGCGCCGCCAACAACGACGTGCTGCGCGTCTGCGGCAAGGACTGCAACGGCATGTTGCTGCCGGCCGGCCCGCTGCTGGTCGCCGCGCAACTGCCCGACAGCAACCCGGTCAAGAAGTCGGCCCTGGCCTACGTCGAAACCTACGAAAAGGCCCACGGCGCCGGTTCGACCAACACGTTCGGCGGCCACATGTGGGACGCCGGCCAACTGGTCGTGGCCGCCTTGCCCGTGGCCCTGAAGACGGGCGCCAAGCCCGGCACGCCGGAATTCCGCGCCGCAATGCGCGACGCGCTGGAAGGCGTGAAGGACCTGGCCGTTTCGCAAGGCGTGTTCAACATGTCGCCCACGGACCACGCCGGCTTTGACGAGCGTTCGCGCGTCATGGTCAAGGTGGAAAACGGCAAGTGGGTCTACCAGCCCGGCCTGTGATTCCCCAGATCGCCCGCGATCGGGTAGCCCCATCGCGGGCAGCCCTATCCCGGGCGGCCCGATCCACGGGCGCTCGGCGCGCGGCGGCTCACCGTTTGCCGCGCAGCCCGTCAGTACGTCGCACCGGCCTTTCCGGCCGGTGTGTCGTATCAGTGTTCCGAATGGGGTCGGGACACCAAGAAACCACAAGGTAGTTGTTCGATGGATTCATCAATTGCGCTGATCCTGCTGCAAGACGGTGTCGTCAACGGCGCCATCTATGCCCTGCTGGGCATGGCTCTGGTGCTGGTTTTCGCCGTCACGCGCGTCATTTTCATTCCCCAGGGCGAGTTCGTGGCGTTCGGCGCCCTGACCCTGGCCATGCTGGTGGACGGCAAAGTGCCGGGCACCGCCTATCTGCTGCCGCTGCTGGGGCTCGTCTGCCTGGCGCTCGAACTGCTGCGGGCGCTGCGTACCCGCAACGCCGCGGGCCTGCCTCAAACCATTGCCACCTGCGTCGTGCTGCCGCTGGCGCTGTTCTGGCTGACCAAGACCTACACCGCCCCGGACAACTCGCTGTGGCTGAACATGCTGCTGACGCTGTTCCTGGTGATCCCCATGGGTCCGATGGTCTATCGCATCGTCTACCAGCCGCTCGCCGAAGCCACCGTGCTGGTGCTGCTGATCGTCTCGGTCGCCGTGCATTTCGCGTTGATGGGCCTGGCGCTCGTGTTCTTCGGCGCCGAGGGCTGGCGCACGCCGGCGTTCGTCAGCGGGCAGGTCGACCTGGGATTCATGTCCTGGTCGGCGCAAAGCCTCTTCGTGGTCGCCACCTGCGCGCTGCTCATCCTGGCCCTGTGGCTGTTCTTCGGCAAGACGCTGTACGGCCGCGCGCTGCGCGCCACCGCCGTCAACCGCCGCGGCGCACGGCTGGTGGGCATCAGCACCAACATGTCGGGCTCGCTGACGTTCACGCTGGCCGTGGGCATCGGCGCGGTGTCCGGCATGCTGATCGCGCCCATCACCACCGTTTACTACGACACCGGTTTCCTCATCGGCCTGAAGGGCTTCGTGGGCGCCATCATCGGCGGCCTGGCCAGCTATCCCATCGCGGCGGCGGGCTCGCTGCTCGTCGGCGTGCTGGAATCGTTCTCTTCGTTCTGGGCCAGCGCCTACAAGGAAGTGATCGTCTTCACCCTGATCATTCCGGTTCTCGTCTGGCGTTCGTTCAGCATCCATCACGCGGACGAAGAGGAATAAAGCCATGAACCGCATTCTGCTTGCCGTATTTCTCGTCGTCCTGGCGGGCCTGCCGCTGGTCTCGGCCACGCCCGAGTTCTGGGTGACACAGCTCAACTACATCGGTCTGGCCAGCCTGGTCGTGCTGGGGCTCGTCCTGCTGACCGGCGTGGGCGGCCTGACGTCTTTCGGCCAGGCGGCCTTCGTGGGCCTGGGCGCCTACACCACCGCCTACCTGACCACGCAATACGACGTGTCGCCCTGGCTGGCGTTGCCCGCCGGCCTGGTGCTGACCGCCGTGGTGGCCTACCTGCTGGGCGCGATCACGCTGCGCCTGTCCGGCCATTACCTGCCGCTGGGCACCATCGCCTGGGGCCTGTCGCTGTATTACCTCTTTGGCAACATCGACTGGCTGGGCAAGCATGACGGCATTGCCGGCATCGAGCCCATCAGCATCTTCGGCATCTCGCTGGCCAGCGGCCGCCACATCTACTACCTGATCTGGGTGTTCGTGCTGCTGGCGCTGTGGGCCACGCGAAACCTGCTCAACTCGCGTCCGGGCCGGGCCATTCGCGCCCTCAAGAGCGGGGCGGGCATGGCCGAGTCCATGGGCGTCAACACGGCGGCCTACAAGATCGTGATCTTTGTGTGGGCGGCCTTGTTGGCCTGCCTGTCGGGCTGGCTGTATGCCCACATGCAGCGCGCCGTCAGTCCCAGCCCCTTCGGCCTGAACTACGGCATCGAATACCTGTTCATGGCGGTGGTCGGCGGCGCCGGCTACGTCTGGGGCGCCTTGCTCGGCTCCAGCGTCATCCTGGTGCTGAAGGACCAGTTGCAGAACCTGCTGCCCAGGCTGCTGGACACCAACGCCAACTTCGAGATGATCGTCTTCGGCGTGCTGTTGATCCTGATGCTGCAGTTCGCCCGCAACGGCCTGTGGCCGATCCTGGCGGGCTGGTGGGGCAGTGTCACCGGCGCGGACGGATCGCGCCGCAACCTGGCGCCGCCCGCATCGGCGCCGGCGCTGCCGTCGCGCGAGCGCCCGCAAGCCGGCCAGGTGGTGCTGGAGGTCGACGCCATCCGCAAGGAATTCGGCGGCCTGGTCGCCGTCAACGACATTTCCTTCAAGGTCAGCTCGGGCGAGATCATGGGCCTGATCGGCCCGAACGGCGCCGGCAAGAGCACCACCTTCAACCTGATCAGCGGCGTGCTGCCGGTGACGCGCGGCCAGGTCACCTTCATGGGCCAGCGCATCGACAACCGCTCGGCGCGCGAGATCGCCAAGATGGGCGTGGGCCGCACGTTCCAGCACGTCCAGCTCCTGCCGGGCATGACCGTGCTGGAAAACGTGGCGCTGGGCGCGCATCTGCGCTCGGACGTCGGCGTGCTGTCCGGCGCCCTGCACTCGGACCGCGCCCGCGAGGCGCAGCTCCTGCATGAAGCTGCCCAGCAGCTCAAGCGGGTGGGCCTGGGCGAATTCCTGTACGAGCAGGCGGGCAACCTTGCGCTCGGCCAGCAGCGCATCCTGGAGATCGCGCGGGCGCTTGCCTGCGATCCGGTGCTGCTGCTGCTGGACGAACCGGCTGCCGGCTTGCGCTACAAGGAAAAGCAGGACCTGGCGCGCGTGCTGGAACAGCTCCGCGCGGAAGGCATGAGCATTCTGCTCGTCGAACATGACATGGATTTTGTGATGCGCCTGACCAACCACCTCGTGGTGATGGATTTCGGCACGAAGCTGGCCGAAGGCGTGCCGGCCGACGTGCAAAAGGACCCGGCGGTGCTGGAAGCCTATCTTGGCGGCATCGACGACGACCTGCCCGAAGCGGACCAGGCCAAGCCCGTGCCCGCGGGAGGCGTGTGATGAACGCAACGACGACTCCTGTTCTCGAAGTCAGCAACCTGTCGGCCCGCTATGGCAAGGTCGGCGCGCTGGTGGGCGCCACGCTCAGCGTGCCGGCCGGCAGCATCGTCACGGTGATCGGCGCCAACGGCGCCGGCAAGTCCACCATGCTCAACGCCATCATGGGCTCCTTGCCGCAGACCGGTCACGCGGCCGGCACGGTGCAGTATGCCGGCGCGGACGTGTCGGGCTGGCAGGTCGAGCGCCGCGTGGCGGCCGGCATGTCGCTGGTGCCCGAACGCCGCGAGCTCTTCGGCACCATGTCGGTGGAAGACAACCTGCTGCTGGGCGGCTTTCGCCGCTACCGCGCCCGCGAAAGCGGCTGGCGCGACACGCTGAACGAAGTGTTCGACCTGTTCCCGCGCCTGCGCGAGCGGCGCGCCCAGCAGGCCGGCACCCTGTCCGGCGGCGAACGCCAGATGTTGGCCGTGGGGCGCGCGCTCATGGCCAAGCCCAGCCTGCTGATGCTGGACGAGCCCAGCCTGGGGCTTGCGCCGCGCATCGTGCGCGAGATCTTCCACATCATCGCGCGGCTGCGCGAGACCGGCGTGGCGATCCTGCTGGTCGAGCAGAACGCCCGCGCGGCGCTGCAGGTGGCCGATTACGGCTACGTGCTGGAAACCGGCGAGGTCATCCTGCACGGCCCGGCGCGCGAACTGGCCGGCGATCCCAAGGTCATCGAAAGCTACCTGGGGTTGGGCAAGGGCGCCGAGGCGGCCTGACCGGGGACCGCACCGCGCGCAAGAACGCCGGCCGCCGAGAGGCGCCGGCGTTTTCTTTTGCCGGCCCGCTCAGGGCAGCGGCGTCCATTGCAGGATCAATTCGTTGCCCATTGCCGGATCCGACGTGGCGTGCGCGCCGGTTTCGATGCGCCCGGCCAGGCGGCGCAGGCACGCCGCGTCGTCCCCATCTTGCACGCTGATGTCGTACCAGCCGCCGCTCGCGGACATGTCCCAGGCGAGCTCGCGCGTCTCGCCGGGAGCCAGCGCGATCTCGGTTGTGCCTGGGTGGTCGTAGGCATTGGCGGCGATGCGGCAGGCGCGCGGCCGCGCGTCGGGATTATGCAGCGACAGTCGCAACAGCGCGCCAGCGCCTGGGTAGTCAGCCGTCACGTCCAGCGCGGGTGACGCGGGCCGGGCCTGTCCGGCGCAGTGCCGGTGAAAGCCATTGGGGCCCAGCACCCAGAGGTCATAGCGGCCGTGCGGCGCGGTGTTCCATGCGCCTTCCAGCACCTTGCCCGCCTCGACCGTGTAGCGCCGCGGCCCGCTTGCGAGGTCAAGCCGGTCGTACACGTGCAGCACCGCGCCCGCGGCGCCCGTGTTTTCGAACCGCAGGAACACGCGGCCGTCTTCGACGCGGGCGTGGGCCTGCAGCGCATAGGGCAGGGCGCGCGACGGCCGCACGCCGGGATGCTGGCGTGCCGGCGCGGGTGCGAGCGGCGCCGGCGGCTTGACGGTGCCGGGCAGGGCTGCGGCGCGCGCCGCGCGCTCGGCGGTGGCGGGCAGGGTGCGCAGCATGTCCTGGTCGTCCGGCGCGGCGAAATCGAACACGGACATGAGGTCGCCGCAGACCGCCCGGCGCCACGGCGAGATGTTCGGCTCGTCCACCCCGAAGCGCTGTGCGACAAAGCGCAGCACCGAGGTGTGATCGAAGACCTGCGAATTGACCCAGCCGCCCTTCGTCCAGGGCGACAGCACGTACATCGGCACGCGCGGACCCAGCCCGTAGACGCCGTGCAGGTGCGCGGGCGTGTCGTCCTGTTCGACGCCGGAAAGATGTTCGTGATATTCGCCCCGGGTGTCGACGGTGGACGCGCCGGCCAGTTCGCCCGCGGCGTTGCGCGACGGCGGCGCGGGCGGCGGCATGTGATCGAAAAAGCCGTCGTTCTCGTCGAACATCAGCAGCAGCACGGTCTTGCTCCACACCGCGGGATTGGCGGTCAGCGCATCGAGCACGCGCGCGGTGTAGTCCGCGCCCTGGGCCGGGCTGGACGGGCTGGGATGTTCGGACCCCGCGCGGGTCGCGCAGATCCACGATACCTGCGGCAGCGTGCCGTCCAGCACGTCCTGGCGCAGCAGATCCAGCCCGCGGGTGGTCAGCGCCTTGTCCTTCAATGCCGCGACGGCGCCGGGCAGGCCGCGATACGCGTCGCGGTAGGCCTTGAACCCGGCGGTGGGATTGAGCGAGTAGTTGTCCGCCATGTCCTGGTAGATGCGCCAACTGACGCCGGCGCGTTCCAGCCGTTCGGGATACGTGGTCCAGGTATAGGCGCGCGCCGGATCGCCGCCGGTGAGCTTGTTGTACGCGTTGCCCAGCGCCGGGCCGTTGCCTTGCGCCAGGCCGTCGTTGGTGCCGGTCCAGAGGAACAGGCGGTTGGTGTTGGTGCCGCCGGTGAACGAGCAATGGTAGGCGTCGCACACGGTGAAGGCGCGCGCCATCGCGTACTGGAAGGGCAGGTCAGCCTCGCCGTAATAGGCCATCGAGTGGTTTTTCTTGGCGGCCGGCCAGTTGCCCATGCGGCCGGCGTCCCAGGCGTCCTGCGCGTTGGACCAGGTGTGCGGCGTGCTGGCCAGGCGCATGGCCTCGTAGGCCGCCCGCGTGTCCAGCCGGTACGGCAGCACGGTGCGCGGCGCCCCTTCGTCCGGCTTGTCGTTGTACTGGGCCCAGACGGTGCGGTGACGCGCCTGCGGGCTGTCGGGCACCGGTATCGGAAAGCGGTCGCCAAAGCCACGCACCCCTTCCAGGCCGCCGAAATAATGGTCAAACGACCGGTTTTCCTGCATGAAGATCACGATGTGCTCCACATCGCGGATCGACCCGGTACGGCGGTTGGCCGGGATGGCCAGGGCGCGGCGGATGGCCGCGGGAAACAGCGCCAGCGCGCTGCCGGCGCCTGCCAGAGTGGCGCTGCCGCGCAGGAAATCGCGTCTGCTGTGCATGGGCTGGGCTCGCGGTCCAAAGCCCACAGCGTACGCCCGCCTTCCTGTTATTTGCCTGACGGCCAGCGGCCGCCCAGCGCGCGGGTGGCCTCGGCCGCCGCGTCCTGCACCAGCTTGCCCATTTTCTTGACGGCAGCGGGCGAATAGCGCTCTTTCGGACCGGACAGGGAAATGGCGCCGCACAGGTCCCCGTCGGGGCCGAACACGGGGCTGGCCACCGCGGCGCAATTGGGATCGCGCTCGCCCATGGACGTGAGCATCAGGCCGGCCTCGGCGGGGGATTTTCCATCGACCAGATAGGCCGTCAGCAGCTTGCCCGCCGCGCCCTTGTCCAGCGGCAGCAGGTCGCCGACGCGGATGCGATCCAGCGTGGAGTGGTGCGAATCCACCCGCAGCAGGCACACGCGCGTCTGCGCGTCGTGGTAGACGTGGAACGACGCGCTTTCAGTGCCTTTGTCGACCAGCGCCTGCAGCAGCGGCAGGATGGTTTCGGTCAGTCGATAGGTGGCTTCGTAGGCGCGGCCCAGGTGGTGGGCGTAGGGGCCGAGGGCATAGCGCCCGTCGGCGCGGCGCACCACCAGGGCGGCCTTTTCCAATGAAGCGATGAGCCGCAAGAGCGTGCTCTTGTAGAACCCCGTGGCCCGGGAAAGATCGGCAAGCGTGATGGGATCGGTGCGTTGCGCGACGGCCCCGACGATGGTCAGGGCGCGTTCGACGGCGGCGACGCCGTCGGTGGAATTATCCTGAGTAGGGGTACGACTCATGGGAAAGATAGGGGGTGATTACGTGGGGGTTCCCGACTCCGGATCGATCACCCGGCTGATGACCGGGAAATAGCGGTTGCCGTGCCCCTGGGCGATCGCTGCGTCGAACCAGTGATCCACGTTGCGGGCTCCCAGCGCCTGTACGCCGGTCTGTTCCGCCAGCGCCAGCGCATAGCGCAGGTCTTTGCGGGCGTAGTCCACGGGGAAGGCTTTTTCGGGAAAGTCTGCGGGCAGGATAGCCTTTAAGCCGTGGTTGCGCAACGCGAAGCTGTCCGCCGATCCACGCGTGAAGGTCTCCAGCAGGACGCGCGGATCGACGCCCGAACGGCGCGCGATCGCACGGGCTTCGGACAGCGCCAGCACGGTTTCGAACAGCACCATGTTGTTCAGGATCTTCACGACCTGGCCGCTGCCGACGGGGCCGCAATGCGTGATTTCGTTCGCAAAGGTCGAGACCAGCGGCTTGACGCGCGCGAACGACGCTTCATCCCCGCCGATCATGACCGACAGCGTGCCGGCCTCGGCCGCGGCGCGCGTGCGGGCCACGGGCGCGTCGATGAAGGTCGCGCCCTTGGCGGCGAACTCGCCGGCCAATTCGCGCGTCACGTCGACAGGCGAGGTGCTCAGGTCCACGATCAACTGGCCGCTGCGCGCATTCGCCAGCAGCCCGTCGGCCGCGCGGGCAAGTTGCGCGACGACCTCCCCGGACGGCAAGGACAGGAACACCACGTCGCACTCGCGCATGATCTGCGGGGCCGTCGCCGCGGCCACGTTGTGCGGCGCCAGGCGCTGCAAGGGGGCGGGGTCGTTGTCGCAGCCCAGCACGGGCACGCCGCCCTTGGCGGCCAGGTTGCGGCAGATGGGTTCGCCCATGACGCCCAGGCCGATGAAGCCGGCTCGTTGGAATTCAGGCATGAGGATGGTCTCCGATGAGGTAATGGATAGGCCGCGGCGCGCGGCCATGATTGGTCTTGGGAAAAGGCGCGCGGCCTACATGCCGAAGTAGATGCCCTTGGACTGCTGGTACAGGCGCAGCCCGCTCACGCCTTTCTCGCGGCCGATGCCGCTCTGCTTGAAGCCGCCGAAGGGCGTGGAGATGGAAAGCTGCTTGTAGGTGTTGATCCACACGCTGCCCGCTTCCAGGCGTTTGGCGACGCGCCAGGCGCGGCGGTAGTCCGCCGTCCAGATGCCCGAGGCAAGGCCGTACGCGCTGTCGTTGGCCTGATCGACCAGGTCGTCCTCGTCCTCGAAGGTCAGCGCGCACAGCACCGGCCCGAAGATCTCCTCGCGGACCACGTGCGCGTCGCGCGACAGGCCGCCGAGGATGGTGGGGCGGTAGAACGCGCCCGCCGCAAGGGCATCGCCGCCGGGTCGTTCTCCGCCCAGCAGGACGTGCGCGCCGTCGCGCCGCGCGGCATCGACCATGCCTTCGATCTTCTCGCGGTGGCCAAAGGATGCGATCGGCCCCATCTGCGCGCCGTCGGCGTCGGGCAGATCGACCTTCAGGCTGCCGGCGCGCGCCACGAGCCTGTCGATGAAGCCCTGGGCGATGCTGCGCTGGACATACAGCCGCGAGCCCGCCACGCAGGACTGTCCGCTGCCTTCGAAGATGCCGCCGATGACGCCTTCGATGGCGGCGTCCTGGTCCGCGTCTTCGAACACGATGTGCGGCGACTTGCCGCCCAGCTCCAGGGCCACGGGCATCAGCTTTTCGGCCGCCGCATGCGCGATCGCGCGGCCGCTGGCGGTGCCGCCCGTGAACGACACCATGCGCACGCCGGGGTGTTCGACGAGGCGCCGGCCCACCGTCGCGCCGAGTCCGGTCACGACGTTCAGGATGCCCGGCGGCAACCCGGCTTCGAGCGCGATGCGTCCCAGCGCCAGCGCGGGCGACGAGGTGATTTCGGACGGCTTGAGGATCACGGCGTTGCCCGCGGCCAGCGCCGGCGCGACCTTCTGCGCTTCCATCGTGAGCGGCGAGTTCCACGGCGTGATCGCCACGACCACGCCATACGGGTCGTAATGCGTCATGGACAGGTAGTTGCCGCGCGGTGGCGTGACTTCCGCGCCCAGCGTCTCGCACACGCCGGCGTAGTAGCGGAAGGTGGCGGCGGCGCTGGCGACCTGGGCCTTGCATTCGGCCCACACCTTGCCGTTCTCGATCATCTGCAGGCGGGCGAGCAGGGGCGCGTTCTGGTCCATGCCGTCGGCGATGCGGCGCAGGATCGCGGCGCGCTGGTGCGGCAGCATGTCGCGCCACGCGGGCTGGCGCTGCGCTTGCCAGGCGGCCTCCACCGCCTGGTCGACCTGGGCCTCGGAGGCCGCGCTGATCAGGTAGTTGCGGGTCCCGGTGGCGGGGTTGACGGATTCGAACGCGGCGTCTTCCTGCGCGATCCATTCGCCGCCGATCAACATGGATTTAAGGGTTTCCGATGATTCGGACATGAAGTGTCGTTCCTCTCTTGATGGGCTCTGTTTCGCCCCGGCGGCAAACGGCCGGGCGCATTTATTCGTTGACAGCCTGGGTTTGAAAAAATATAAAATAGAATAAGCGTTCTGTCTAATGGAACGATAAGAATAAACCGAATCTTCAACCGATGACAAGAGGAGACCTACCCATGCAATGCAATTGGCTGCGCGCGCTGGCTTGTGCCGCGACCCTGTTCGCGGCGACGGCGCACGCCGACACCTATCCCTCGAAACCCGTGACGATGGTCGTGCCCTATCCGGCCGGCGGCGCGACCGACGTGGTCGCGCGCGCCGTGGCCGAACGCCTCACCCAGTCGTGGGGGCAATCGGTCATCGTCGAAAACCGCGCTGGCGCCGGCACGACGATCGGCGCAAGCTCCGTGGCGCGCTCGAAGGGCGACGGCTACACGCTGTTCATGACCACGTCCGCGCACACGATCAGCGGTCATCTGTACAACAAGCTGAGCTACGACCCGGTCAAGGATTTCGCCCCGATCACGCTGGTCACCAAGGTGCCTTTGGTGCTGGTGGTCAACCCAGCCGTTCCGGCGAAGACCTTGCCGGAGTTCCTGGCCTACCTGAAGCAGAACGGCGGCTCGGTGAACTTCGCCTCGCCCGGCAACGGCACGGCGCAGCACCTGAGCGGCGAACTGTTCAAGATCGCCACGCAATCGGGCATCACCCACGTGCCGTACCGCGGCGACGCGCCCGCCTTCACGGATCTCGCGGGCGGGCAGGTGCAGATGATGCTGGCCACCATCACGTCGGCGCTGCCGCTGATCGAATCCGGCAAGCTGCGCGCGCTGGCCGTCGCCAACGGCAAGCGGGTGCAGGCGCTGCGCGACGTGCCTACGTTCGCCGAAGCCGGCATGCCGGGCTTCGAGGCCGCGACGTGGTTTGGTCTGCTGGCGCCGGCGTCGATCCCGCAGGAACAGGCGCAGCGCATCTATGAAGACGTGTCCCGGATCGTCGCCACGCCGGACATGCAGAAGCGCCTCGAAGGGCTGGGCGGAGAAGTCGTGAACAGCACACCCAAGGCGTTCGCCGCGTTCATGAACCAGGAAGAGGAGAAATGGGGCCAGGCCGTCAAGGCTTCCGGCGCCGTCGCAGCGCAGTAGACACCCACGCAATCCGCAGCTGCGCGCCTATGCAGCGCCCGGCGCGGATCCATGCAGACACGGAGGAGACACATCATGGCAGTTGCAAAATGGCTGGCAGCAGGCGCGCTCGCGTGGTGCGCCGCATTACCCGCGGCGTCCGGCGCCGCTGAATATCCCAATGCCCCGGTCAAGTTTGTCGTGGGCTTCAGCCCCGGCAGCACGATCGATCTGGTGGCGCGAATCGTCGGCGATGCGCTGTCCACGCGCATGGGGCAGACATTCGTGGTGGAAAACCGGACCGGCGCGAACGGCATGATCGCCGCACGCATGGTGGCGCAGGCCAAGCCCGACGGCTACACCATCCTGGTCAGCAATTCCAGCTCGATCACCGTCAATCCTTTGCTCTACAAGGACCTGCAATACCACCCGCTGAAGGATTTCGAGCCGATCACCACGGTGGTTTCGGTGCCCTTCATCCTCACCATCAACGCCGAGAATCCGCGGGTGGCAGGTGTCGATGACGTCAAGTCGCTGATCGAACTGGCGCGGCGCAATCCCAACACCGTCAGCTACGGTTCCGCCGGCAACGGCAACCTGATGCACCTGGCGGGCGCCCAACTCGCCACGATGTCGAATGTGCAGATGCTGCATGTCCCCTACCGCGGCGCGGCGCCGATGGAGGCGGGCCTGCTGTCCCGGGAGGTCGATTTCGGCTTCGACACGCTGTCGGGCGTGCCGCTCATCAAGTCGGGCAAATTGAAGGCGCTGGCCGTCTCCACCGCGCAGCGCTGGCATGACCTGCCCGACGTGCCCGCCGTGGCCGAGCTGGGTTATCCGGAGTTCGACATTTCGTTCTGGGTGGGCGTGTTCGCGCCGGTGGGCACGCCGCCGGCCATCGTGGAGCGGCTGAACCGGGAGATCGCCTCGGTCGCCAAGGACCCCGCCGTGCGAGCGCGGCTGGCGGCGCAGGGCAATCCGTCGACGCAATCGCCCAAGGAATTCCGGCAGAAGATCGCCGACGAGCTCAAGCAGAACGAATCGCTCATCAAGCGCGCAAACATCAAGATCGACTGACCGGCGCGCGGACTGCGTCGGCAACTGGCAGGAAGGAGCACAAGGTGTCCTGGGAAAAAGAACTGCGGGAACTGGCGTCGCGCAAGGAGTTGGCGGCGCGCATGGGGGGCGAGGCGAAGGTGCGCCGGCATCGCGAGGCCGGCAAGCTGCCGGTGCGCGAACGTATCGGCAGGATGGTCGATCCGGAATCGTTCCGGGAAGTGGGCGCGCTGGCGGGCAGCGGGGAATATGACGCCGAAGGTCGCCTGACGGACTTCACGCCGTCTAACCTGCTGATTGGCCGGGCCAAGGTCGAGGGCCGCCCGGTGGTCGTCGCGGCCGATGACTTCACCGTGCGTGGCGGCGCCAACGATGGCGCCGTCGGCGACAAGCTGGTCGAATCCGAGCGCATGGCGCAGGACCTGCGCCTGCCGCTCATCCGGCTGGTCGACGGCACGGGCGGAGGGGGCTCGGTGCGCAGCATCGAGATCAAGGGCCACACCCTGCTGCCCAAGCTGCGCATGTGGCCGCTGATGGCGCAAAACCTCGCGACCGTGCCTGTCGCGTCGCTCGCGCTGGGCTCGGTGGCCGGCCTGGGTGCGGCGCGGGTGGCGGCCAGCCACTATTCGGTCATGGTGCGCGACACCTCGCAGCTCTTCATCGCGGGACCGCCCGTCGTCGCCCGCATCGGCCAGAACCTGGACAAGAACGAGCTGGGCGGCAGCGATATCCATACCCGCAACGGCGTGGTGGACGACGAGGCCGATTCCGAAGAGGCCGCCTTCGCGATGGTCCGGCGCTTCCTGTCCTACCTGCCGCGCTCGGTGCACGAACTGCCGCCGCGCGCCGCCGAGTCCGGCCAGGCGGGCGCGCAGGACTGGCTGCGCGCGGCCATCCCCACCGACCCACGCGCGGTCTACAAGATGCGGCCCATCATCGAAGCGCTGGTCGACGCAGGCTCTTTCATGGAGGTCGGCAGGCGCTGGGGGCGCGCCGTCATTACCGGCCTGGCGCGCATCGACGGCTGGCCGGTGGCCGTGTTCGGGAGCGATCCCTATCACTACGGCGGTGGCTGGGATGGCCCGGCGGCCGAGAAATTCACCCGTCTGCTGGACCTGGCCGAGACCTTTCATCTGCCGGTCGTGAACCTGGTCGACGTGCCTGGCTTCCAGATCGGGCTCAGTGCCGAAAAGGCCGGCGCCATGCGCTACGGCGTGCGCGCGCTGACGGCTGTCGCGCAATCCACGGTGCCATGGTGCTCGATCATTGTGCGCAAGGCATTCGGCGTGGCGGCGGGCGGACACCAAAGTGCGGGCCGCTTCAATTTCCGCTACGCGTGGCCATCGGCCCAGTGGGGCTCGTTGCCGGTCGAGGGTGGGCTGGAGGTCGCGTACAAGGCCGAGATCGAAGCCGCCGAGGATCCCCAGGCCAAGATGCGCGAAATCGAAGCGCGCGTGCGCAGCCTGACCTCGCCGTTCCGCAGCGCCGAAGCCTTCGTCGTGGAAGACATCATCGATCCCGCCGCGACCCGCCAGGTGCTGGAGGAATTCGTGGAACTGGTGGCGCCGCTGCGCGAACCCGGCCCGCGCGCCTTCGGCTACCGTCCGTGACGCCTCGCCAGGAGCCCAACATGAAACGAGTCATCGTGGCCAACCGGGGCGCCGTCGCCCGCCGCGTCATCCGCGCCTTGCGCGTGCTCGGCATCGAGTCGGTCGCGGTCCATGCCGAGGCCGATCGCGACATGCCCTACCTGTCCGAAGCGGACCTGGCCGTGCCGATCGGGCCGCCGCCCGCGGTGCAGAGCTACCTGAACCAGGAGACCTTGTTGCGCGTCGCGCGCGAAACGGGCGCGGACGGCCTGCACCCGGGATATGGCTTCCTCTCCGAGAACGCGGCGTTCGCCGAGGCCGTGGAGCAGGCGGGCCTGATCTTCGTGGGCCCGTCGCCGCGCTGGATCCGCATGCTCGGGCACAAGACCCAGGCGCGCGACGCGATGCGCGCGCTGGGCATGCCGATGGCGGCCAGCAGCGCGGTGCTGGGCGATGACCTCGCGGCGCTACGCCAGGCCGCCGGGGACCTGGGGTACCCGGTGCTGATCAAGCCGGCTTCGGGCGGCGGCGGGATCGGCATGATCCCGTTGCAGGGGCCGCAGGATGCCGAAGCGCAGTGGGCGCGCGCGCGGCAGATTTCCGAACGCAGCTTCGGCGGCGGCTCCGATCTCTACCTGGAAAAGCTGCTGCGCAATCCGCGCCACGTCGAATTCCAGTTCCTGGCTGACCGCCACGGGCAGGTGCGCTGCCTGTACGAGCGCGACTGCTCCACGCAGCGCCGCCACCAGAAGGTGCTGGAGGAGGCGCCCGCGCCCGGGTTGCCACGTGCGGCGCTCAAGGAGATGGGCGCGCGGCTGGAAGCCATACTGGCGGGCATGGGGTACGACGTGATCGGCACGGTGGAGATGCTGTATACGCCCGAATCGGGCTTCTCCTTCCTGGAGATCAACACCCGCCTGCAGGTCGAGCACGCCGTGACCGAAGCCGTGACGGGCGTGGACATCGTGGCCGCGCAGTTGAGGCTGGCGGCCGGCGACCGCATGCAGGACGTGCTGCCGCAGGTCCCGCCACTGGACGGACACGCCGTCGAGGCACGCGTCTACGCCGAGGATCCGGTGCGATTCCTGCCTTCGCCCGGCCTGTTGCGGGTGTACCAGCCGCCCGCGATGCCTGGCGTGCGTGTCGAAACTGGCTACGCCGAAGGCTGCCGTGTGTCGAGCCACTACGACCCGATGCTGGCCAAAGTGATCGCGCATGCCGCCACGCGCGAGCAGGCGCTCGATCTGCTGAGGTCGGCGCTGGCGCAGTTCCGCGTGGAAGGCGTCAAGACCAACATTCCGTTCGTGCTCCGGGTGGTCGAGGACCCGGAGTTCCGCGCCGGGCGGGTCAGCACCGGCATGGCGGAGCGCATTCTCGCCGAGGCGCAGCCCGCCTAGGCCGTTCGCAGGTTCAAACCGACAACTATCAGGAGCAGACAATGTTCAAAGTGGAAACCCCCGTGGTCGGCCGCGTGGTCGCCGTCACCGTCAGCCCGGGCCAGCGCGTCGAGGCGGGCGACAGCGTCGCCAAGGTCGAATCGATGAAGATGGAAATTCCCGTGGAGGCGGAACGCGCGGGCGTCGTGGCGCGCGTACTCGTCGGCGAGGGCGACGAGGTGGACGAAGGCCAGGTCGTGGTCGAGCTGGAGTGAGACCGCCATGCTGATCCATACGGAACGGATGGAAGGAGGGCGCGTCGCATTGCTGGCGCTGCGCAATCCGCCGGTCAACAGCATGAGCGCGGCGCTGCGCACCGAACTGCATGCGGCGATCGACGCCGCGCTGGCCGACGACACGGTAAGCGCCCTGGTGCTGGCGGGTGACGGCGACTTCTTTTGCTGCGGCGCCGAGATCCGTGAATTCAACACGCCACTGTCGACGCGCGAGCCGACGCTGCGGTCCGTCATCGCCCGGATCGAGGAAGCCGGCAAGCCCGTGGTGGCGGCCATCCACGGCGCGGCGCTGGGCGGAGGCCTGGAGCTGGCGCTGGGCTGCCATTACCGCGTCGCGCTTGCCGGCGCGTCGCTGGGCCTGCCCGAAGTGAAGCTGGGCGTGCTGCCCGGCGCGGGCGGCACGCAGCGCCTGCCACGCATTGTGGGCGTCGAGCGGGCGCTGTCGATGATCTGTGGCGGCGATCCCGTCGACGCCAGCCTGGCTCGGGACTGGGGACTGGTCGACGAAGTCTATGCGAACGGCCTCAGAGCGCGGGCGGCGGCCTATGCGCTGGCGATCGCCGACGCGCCGCTGGCCGATCGCAACGTGGGTGCGCGGCCGGTGGCGTCGCCCGCCGACCCCGGCGTCTACGAACGCGCCCGGCAGGAGGCTGCGCGGCGCTACCGCGGTTGCGTGGCGCCGCTCGCCTGCGTGGACTGCGTGGAATACGCCACCCGGGCCCCGCTGGGCGACGGGCTGGCTTTCGAGCGCGAGCGCTTCCTGGAGTTGGTCAACGGCAGCCAGTCCAAGGCGCAGCGCCACCTGTTCTTCGCCGAGCGCGCCGCGGTCAAGCTGCCGGCTGAATGGCGCGCGGCGGCGCCCATCGCCTCGGTGGGGGTGGTCGGCGCGGGCACGATGGGCGGCGGCATCGCCATGAGCCTGGCCAATGCGGGGTTCGACGTGGTGCTGGTCGAGCGCGAGGCGCAGGCGCTGGAGCGCGGCTGGTCGGTGATTGCGAAGAACTACGCCGCTACGGCGGCCAAGGGCAAACTGACCGCCGCGCAGGTCGCGGAACGTCAGGCGCGTATCCGCCCCAGCCTGGCCATGGAAGACCTGCGCGACGTCGACCTGGTGATCGAGGCCGCGTTCGAGGACATGGGCGTCAAGCGCCAGATATTCCAGCTGCTGGCCCGCGTCTGCAAGCCGGGCGCGATCCTGGCGTCGAACACGTCGCGGCTGGATATCGACGAAATCGCCGGATTCACCGACCGTCCCGCCCAGGTACTGGGCATGCACTTCTTCAGTCCCGCGAACGTCATGCGGCTGCTGGAAGTGGTGAAGGGCCGCGAAACCGATGGCAACGTCGTCGCTGCTGTGTTTCGTCTCGCGCGCAGGATGGGCAAGCTGCCCGTGCTGGTAGGGGTGTGCGACGGGTTCGTCGGCAACCGGATGGTCAGTCCCTACACGCGCGAGGCGCACTTCCTGCTGGAGGAGGGCGCGACGCCGGCGCAGGTGGACGGCGCGCTGCAACGCTTCGGCCTGGCGATGGGGCCGCTGCGCATGGCCGACATGGCGGGGCTGGACATCAGTTGGGCGTTTCGCAAGCGCATGGCGCCCACCCGGCCGGCCCATGTCCGCTACTCGCGCGTGGCCGACCGCCTCTGCGAGCAGGGGCGCTTCGGGCAAAAGACCGGCGGCGGCTTCTACCGCTATGAGGCAGGCAGTCGCGCGCCGCTGGAAGATCCGGACGTGCTGGCGCTGATCGAGACCTGCGCGCGCGAAGACGGCGTCGCGCGCCGCGCGATCTCCGACGAGGAAGTCGTGCAGCGCACGATGTATGCGCTGGTCAACGAAGCCGCGCGCATCCTGGACGAGGGCATCGCGCGCCGCGCGTCGGACATCGACGTCATCTACGTCAACGGCTACGGCTTTCCCGTGCACCGTGGCGGGCCGTTGTTCTATGCCGACCAGCAGGGACTGCCGCAGGTGCTGGCGACGATCCGGCGCTTTCACGCCGAACATGGCGAACTCTGGCGCCCCGCGCCTTTGCTCGAACGGTTGGTCGCGCAGGGGCGCACCTTCGCGGAATTGTGATGGACAAGGGGCGTTGACGCGCCCCGCAAAAGAATCAGGAGACCAGGCAATGCAGAGGGAACAGGCGGGCGTCGCGCCACGCGGGCCGCAGGAACAGTATTTTTCGAAGCTGGCCGAAGGCCATTTCCAGATCCAGCGCTGCACGGCTTGCGGCGCGCATCAGTTCTTTCCGCGCGTCCTGTGCATGCATTGCGGCGCGCAGGACCTGGCGTGGACCGAGCCATCGGGCGCCGGCACGGTCTATTCGTTCAGCATTGTGCGGCGCAAGCCCGAGTCGGGCGGCGACTACAACGTGGCGCTGGTCGACCTGCAGGAAGGAGTGCGGATGATGAGCCGCGTCGACGGCGTCGCGCTGGACAGCCTGCGGATCGGCATGCCGGTCCGGGCACGCGTGCTGCGCGGCGAGGGTCAGCCGCTGGTCGTGTTCGTTCCCGCGGAGGACGCATGATGTCGCTGGAATCGCTGCGCGGCCAGGTCGCCATCGCTGGCGTGGGGCACGCGGGCCTGGGCGAAGCCCATGGCCATACGGAAATGGAAGTGCTGGCGCAGGCCGCCGCGCGCGCGGTGGCGGACGCCGGCCTCACCATGCGCGACATCGATGGGCTGGCGACGTGCAGCTCTTCGGCCACGATGTGGAGCATGCCCGTCGCCGAATACCTGGGCTTGAGGCCGCGCTATGTCGAGGCGACGATGTTGGGCGGGTCCAGCTTCGTCTCGCACCTGCTGCCTTCGGTGATGGCGCTGATTTCCGGACAATGCAACGCGGTGCTGGTCTGCTACGGCAGCACGCAGAAGACGGCGACGTTCGGGCGCAAGGAGGGCGTAAAGGCGCGCACGCTGCTGGACCCGCAGCCGTTCGAACATCCGTATTCGCCTCTGCAACCGGTGACATCCTATGCGCTGGCTGCCGCGCGGCATATGCACCAATACGGCACCACGTGCGAACAGCTTGCCGAGGTGGCGGTCGCGGCGCGTGCCTGGGCGCGGCTCAATCCGGAGGCCGCGATGCGCGATCCATTGTCGATCGCCGACGTGCTGGCCTCGCGTCCCGTATCGGATCCCCTGACGGTGCGCGACTGCTGCCTGGTGAGCGATGGCGGCGGCGCGTACGTGATGGTGCGGGCGGACCGTGCGCGGCAGCTCAAGCAACCGCCGGTCTATGTGCTGGGCAGTGCGACCGCCGTGTGGAACCGGCAGATCTCGTCGATGGAGGACCTGACGGTCACCGCGGCAGCGGAATCGGGCAAGCGCGCGCTCGCCATGGCGGGACTGAACGTCGCCGACGTCGACGTGGCCGAGCTCTACGACGCCTTCACGATCAATACGCTGCTGTTCCTGGAAGACCTGGGCTTCTGCAAGAAGGGCGAGGGCGGCGCGTTCGTGCAGGACGGGGCTATCGCGCCGGGCGGCCGGCTGCCCGTCAACACGAACGGCGGCGGGCTGTCCTGCGTGCATCCCGGCATGTACGGCATTTTCCTGGTCATCGAGGCTGTGCGCCAGCTTCGGGCGCAGGCGGGCGAACGGCAGGTGCGGGGCGCCGACATTGCGCTGGTGCACGGCAACGGCGGCACGCTGTCCAGCCAGTCCACCGCCATCCTGGGCGGCCCTGCCACGCGTTGACCCACGGCTTCCCTCGAAGGAGAGCAATCCATGCTGGACAAGACAGTCGATACCCTGACGGACGCGGTGGCGGGTGTGCAGGACGGGGCGGTGATCCTCATCGGCGGGTTCGGCGCCTCGGGCGTGCCGACCGAACTGGTCTGCGCGCTGCTGGACCAGGGCGCGCGCGAGCTGACCATCGTCAACAACAACGCCGGCAACGGCAAGCGCGGCCTGAGCGAGCTGGTGCAGGCCGGGCGGGTGCGCAAGATGGTCTGCTCGTTCGCGCGCTCGTCAGACCGCAAGAATCCAAACGCGGCCGCCTTCGCAGAGGCCTATCGGGCCGGCAAGGTCGAGCTCGAATGCGTGCCGCAGGGCACGATGGCCGAGCGCATGCGCGCGGCAGGCGCCGGCCTGGGTCCATTCTTTACGCCGACTGCGTTCGGCACGCCGCTGGCCCGTGGCAAGGAGACGCGAATCATCGATGGTGTCGGCTACGTGCTGGAGTCGCCGCTCAAGGGCGACTATGCCTTCGTCAAGGCGCGGACGGCGGACCGCTGGGGCAACCTGACGTACCGCTATGCGGGCCGCAATTTCGCGCCAGTCATGTGCATGGCGGCCGCCATGACAGTGGCGCAGGTCGATGAGATCGTGGAACTGGGCGGCATCGCGCCCGAGCACGTCATGACGCCAGGAATCTTCGTCAAGCGGGTGGTGCAAGTGGGAGCGGGTCATGGGCTATGAAAAACTCAGCCGGCGCGGCATTGCGCGCCTCGTCGCGGCGGATATCGAGGATGGCGCCTACGTAAACCTGGGCATCGGCATTCCGACGCTGGTGTCGGCATTTCTGCCCCCGGGGCGCGACGTGATCCTGCACACCGAGAACGGGATTGTCGGCATGGGGCCCGGCGATCCTGACGCGCCGCTGGACCTGGACCTCATCAATGCCAGCAAAGAGGCCGTAACCCTGCTGCCCGGCGCGTCCATCACGGATCACGTGGTGTCGTTCGCCATGATGCGCGGCGGACATCTTGACCTGACCGTGCTGGGCGCGTTCCAGGTGTCCGAAAAGGGCGATCTCGCCAACTGGGACACGGGCGCCGCGGACACGATCCCAGCCGTCGGCGGCGCGATGGATCTCGTGGCCGGGGCGCGCCAGGTCTACATCACGATGGAGCACGTCACCAAGGACGGTCAGCCCAAGATCGTGCGCGAATGTACCTATCCCCTGACCGGCGCGGCTGTCGTGGACCGCATCTATACCGACCTGGCGATCATCGATGTGGCGCCGGCAGGCATGCGGGTGAGGGCGATGGTCGCCGGGCTGAGATTCGAGGATCTGCAGGCGCTCACCGGCTGCCCGCTGGCACTGGCTCCCGATTGCCGGACGCTGGCGGCGGAATAAGCGGCGGCGATTGCGGCGGGACGCTTGCAGGCGGCGGCACCGGCCCTTTTCGTGCTTTCCCCGTGTTGACACCGATCGTTTTGGCTCCTTAGAATGTTCTTACAGAAAGAATAATCGTTCTGCTGAAAAGAACGATAAATACAGGAAGAGACAATGCAGAACCAAGCCATGCCCGCGCGGGAAGCTGGCGGCGCGCAGCTCGCGCAGCGTTTTTGCCGCTGCGCGCTGTCGTTTTCGCGGCCACGCCAGGTCGACATGGACCTGCTGGTCGGGTTCGGCGCCCATCCCGTCCTCGTGCGCATCCGCGAGGGCCGGGTCACCGCCGCCGAGGTTCCCGCTGTTCCGCTGCCGTCGTGCGACGTTTCCCTGCGCGCCTCCGAGCAAGCCTGGACGCAATTCTGGCAGGCCGTGCCGCACGCGGGCTGGCACGACATCTTCGCGCTCAGCAAGCGCGGCGAGCTATCCATCGATGGCAATCTTCAGCCGCTGATGGCGCACCTGCAATTCGTGAAGGACCTGCTGGCCTCGGCCAGGGAGGCGCGGGCATGAGCGCGGCACTGGAACCCATCGTCGGACGCTACGTGTCGTTCGATATCGCCGGCAAGCGCTGCCGCGTCTATTTTGAGGAAGCAGGTGAGGGCATTCCGCTCGTATGCCTGCACACGGCAGGCGCGGACGGCCGCCAGTACCGCCACATGATGTGCGACCCGGAGATCACGTCGCGCTTTCGCGTCATCGCCTTCGACATGCCCTGGCACGGCAAGTCCTACCCGCCTGAAGGCTGGCAGGACCAGGAATACCGTCTCTCCACCGAGCTGTACGTCGAAACCGTGATGGCCTTCTGCCAGGCGCTGGATCTGGACCGCCCCGCGCTCATCGGCTGCTCCATCGGCGGGCGCATCGTGCTACAGCTCGCGCATCTGCATTCCGACGCGTTTCGCGCGCTGATCGGCGTCGAGGCGGCCGACCACCAGCAGCCCTGGTACGACACGTCCTGGCTGCACCGCGGCGACGTGCACGGCGGCGAAGTCTGCGCGGCGCTGGTGTCCGGGCTGGTCGCCCCGCAGTCGCCCGACGTGCATCGCCATGAAACGCTGTGGCAATACATGCAGGGCGGTCCCGGCGTCTTCCGCGGCGACCTGTACTTCTACCGCGTGGACAGCGATCTGCGTGGACGCCTGGACGGCATCCGCACCGACCGATGCCCGCTCTACCTGCTGACGGGGGAATACGACTTCTCCTGCACGCCGGAAGACACCTTGCGCACCGCGGCAGGCATTCCCGGCGCGCAGGTGACCATCATGCGCGAATTGGGCCATTTTCCGATGAGCGAAAACCCGGGTCAGTTCCGCAGCTATGTGCTGCCGGTGCTGGACGCCATCGCCCGCCAATAGAGCAGGCAATACCGACGGGCCGCTGCCGCCCGCATTTCCCCAGGAGACAACATGCGTTATCCGATCATCCTGGCCAGCGCTTTCGCGCTGGCCGCAGTTTCCAACGCCCACGCCCAAGAGACGCTGAAGCTGGGCGCGCTGGTCACGCTTTCCGGCGCCGGCGCGGCCTGGGGCCAGGGCATGAAAAACGCCGCGGAGGTCGCCGCCGACCAGGTTAACGAGGCGGGCGGCCTGGAAGTGGGCGGCAAGAAGTACCGCGTGCAGGTGGTGGCCTACGACGACAAGTACCAGGCAAACGAGGCCGTCACCGTGGCGAACCGCCTGGTGTTCGAGGACAAGGTGCGCTATGTGATCGGCCCGGTCGGGTCCGCGCCCGTGCTCGCCATCCAGCCGATGACCGAAAAGAACAAGGTCATCGTGCTGACGCTGGGATTCACGGCCAAGGCCCTGGCCGGCGACAAGCCCTATACCTTCCGCCCCAACGTCACCACCGCCGAGGTCTCGCAGCCGCAGATCGACTGGCTCGTCAAGGCGCAGGGCCTGCGCAAGGTCGGCGCGCTGTTCCCCAACGACGAAACCGGCCAGCAGATCGCGCTGGACCTGGAGGCCGCCTACAAGAAGGCGGGCGCGGCGCTGGCCACCAAGGAATTCTTCGAGCGTGACCGCGTCGACTTCGTGCCGCTCCTGACCCGCATGATGGCGCGCGGCATCGACGCCATTGAACTGGACGGGAATTCCCCCACCACCGCGGGCCTCATCGTCAAGCAGGCGCGCGAACTGGGATTCGAAGGCAAGATCGTACGCACGGGCGGCCCGGCCACCCAGGAGATCGTCAACGTGGCCGGCAAGCAGGCGACCGAAGGCATGCTGGTCCATACGCCGATCGATCCGGAACTGCCCGCCACCCAGGCCTATGCCCAGCGCTACGCGGCCAAGTACAAGCACCCGATGAACGGCTTCAGCCCCGCCTTCTATGACGGCACCAACATGCTGTTCGAGGCCATGCGGCGCGCCGGCACGGTGGAGGACACGGAACGCGTGCGCGTCGAACTGGAGAAGCTGGACAGTTTCGAGGGCTCACTGGGCAAGCTGAGCTGGACCGGCAAGGCCAGGTACGGCATCGATCACCAGCTCAATGCGCCGTTCTACGTGGCCGAGGTCAAGGATGGCCGCGAGGTCATCCGCGCCCGCTGCACGGTCGAAGGATGCCGCTAGCGCGGCGGAGGAAACGACGTGGATTGGAGCATTCTGCTGGCGCAGGCCACGATCAATGGCTTGATCGTGGGGCTGCTGTACCTGCTGATGGCGGTGGGTTTTACGCTGGTGTTCGGCGTGATGCGGATGGTGAACTTCGCGCACGGCGAGTTCTACATGCTGGGCGCGTTCGGCGCGTACTACCTGACCACCCAGGCGGGCTTTGCCTTTCTGCCTGCCGTGGCCCTTACCTTTGCATTGGCGGTGGCGGGGGGCGCGGTGCTGGAGTGGGGCGTCCTCAAGCCGTTCCGGCGCGACGAACTCAACGGCATGATCGCTACCATCGGCCTGGCGATGATCCTGCAGAACCTCGCGCTGATGTTCGTTGGCCCCGACCCGCTGTCGATGCCGGCCGTCGCCCAGGGCACGGCCCGAATGGGCAAGGTGGTGATGCCGCTTTCGCGGCTGTACGTGGTGCTGTTCGCGCTGCTGGCGCTGGCGCTCCTGTACGGCTTCCTGCGGTATTCGCGGCCCGGGCGCGCGCTGCGCGCGGTGGTCGAGGATTTCGAGATCGCCGCCATCCAGGGCATCCGTTCGCGCATCTACTATCCGCTGGGCTTCGGCCTGGGGGTGGGGCTGGCGGCCGTGGCCGGCGCGCTGATGGCGCCGCTGTTCTCGGTGTCGCCGTTCGTGGGCGCCACGCCGCTGCTCAAGGCGTTCATCGTGGTGATCCTGGGCGGACTGGGCAGCATTCCGGGCGCCGCCGTGGCAGGGCTGGCGCTGGGGTTGGCGGAAAGCTACGGCAGCCTGCTGTTCGAAAGCAGCACCGCGGACATGCTCATCTTTGCCATCGTGATCGTGATGCTGGTCGTGCGGCCCAAGGGGCTGCTGGGACGGGGGGAGGCCTGAGCCATGACAGTAATTTCGCTTGAAGCCGGCATGGCGCGGCCCGCGCCCGTGCAGTGGCTGCTATGGCTGGCGCTGGCGGCCATCGCCGCGACGCCATGGTTCGCCGGACCTTTCGTACAGCACCTGGCGGTGTTGACCTGCCTGAACGTGCTGATCGTCAATGGCCTGGCGCTGATCGCCCGCTGCGGCCAGTTGTCGCTGGGGCACGCGGCCTTCGTCGCGGTGGGGGCCTATGGCTCGGTGCTGGCCACGCGCCACCTGGGCTGGAGCTTCGTGCCGTCCACGCTGGCCGGGGTGGCGCTGACTGCCGTGATCGCGCTGGTGCTGGGCGCCATCATTCTGCGCTTGAAGGGGGTGTACTTCGTGCTGGTGACGTTCGCGTTCGGTGAGCTGGTGCGCCTGGTGCTGCTTGATGGGTCGTCCTGGTCAGGCGGCGCCAACGGCGTCACGGGCATCCAGCCCGCGGCGCTGGCGGGCGTGACGTTCGACACGCGCGCCAGCTTCTACGGCCTGGCGCTGTGCGTCGCGCTGGGTTCCGTGGCGCTGCTGGCCGCGGTGGCGCGGCGCCCGTTCGGCCACGCCATCGACGCCGTTGCGGAAAACCCCGCGCTGGCGGAATCCACCGGTTTGAGCGTGCGGCGCATCCAGCTGTGCGCTTTCGTGGGCGGTTGCGCGCTGGCCGCGGCCGGTGGCGCATTGCAGGCGCGTTACGTGGGCTATGTGTCGCCGGAGTCCTTCAACGCCAGCATATCCATCGGCTTCATCATCATGCTGGTCATCGGGGGGCGGCGTTCGGTCTGGGGAGGACTGATCGGCGCCATGGTCCTGACGCCCCTGCCCGAACTTTTCCGTGGGGCGGTTCAGACGCAGCATATCTTTTATGGCGCGGCGCTGATCCTGATCCTGCGTTTTCTACCCGCCGGCCTGGCCGGCCTGCCGGGGCCCTGGCAGGCGCGCCGGGGCAAGGAGCCACAATGAGCCAACCTCTATTACAGGTGAGAAGCCTGTCGCGCAGTTTCGGCGGCCTGACTGCCTTGCGCGGCCTGGAGTTCGCTGTCGCGCAGGGAGAGATCGTCGGACTGATCGGACCCAACGGCGCGGGCAAGACCACCGCCTTCAACGTCATCAGCGGAGCCATGCCGCCCAGCTCGGGGTCGGTCCAGTTCGACGGCCTCGATATTTCGGGGGCGCCGCCAAGCCGCGTGGTGGTGCACGGGCTGGCACGCACTTTCCAGTCCACGTCCACCTATCCCGACGTCACGGTGGCCGAAAATATCCATCGCGGCATGCTGTCGCGCGTGCGGCATTCCTGGCTGCGGCGGCTGGCGGGACGCAGCGAGGACCTGCTGTCGTCTGCCGAGGTCGCGCGCGAGGTCGATCGCCTGCTCACGCTGCTGGACCTGCAGGCTTGGCGCGACGCGCCTGCTGGCTCGCTGGCCTACGGTCTGCAGAAGAAGCTGGGCATCGCAGTCGCGCTGGCCTGCCGGCCCCGCATGCTGCTGCTGGACGAGCCCGCGGCCGGCCTGAACCATGAAGAATGCAACGAGCTGGGCCGGCTGCTGCGGCGTCTGCAAGACGAACAAGGGCTGACGATGCTGCTGGTCGAGCATCACATGGCGCTGGTCATGGAACTCTGCCATCGCATCGTCGTGCTGGTGCAGGGCGAGAAGATCGCCGAAGGCACGCCTCAATCCATCCGCGACAACCCGGTCGTGATCGAAGCCTATCTGGGAGCCCCCGACTATGCCCATGCTTGAAGTCCAGGATCTGCATGTGCGTTATGGGCAGCTAGAGGCGGTGCGTGGCGTCAGTTTCAACGTCGAGCAGGGCGAAATCGTTGCGCTGGTCGGGTCGAACGGGGCGGGCAAGAGTTCCACGCTCAAAGCGCTAATCGGACTGGCGGCCGTGGCGAGCGGGCGTGTGCGCTTCGAAGGACGCGACCTCACCCGGTTGGGATCGGCAGCGCGCGTCTCGGCTGGCCTGGCGCTCTCGCCGGAGGGACGGCGACTGTTCGGGCGGATGACCGTCCTGGACAACCTGCTGGCGGGAGCCCACGCGGTCGGCTCGCGTGCGGGCGTGCGGACGCGGCTGGACGAGATCTACGCGCTGTTCCCGCGGGTTCAGGAGCGGCGTGCCCAGCTCGCGGGTTCTCTATCCGGCGGCGAACAGCAGATGGTGGCCATCGGACGTGCGATGATGGCGCAACCCCGCCTGCTGATGCTGGACGAGCCGTCGCTGGGGATCGCGCCCAAGATCGTGGCCGAGATCGCGGGCGCCATCCAGCGCATCAACCGTGAAAGCGGTATCGCCATTGTGCTGGTGGAGCAGAACGCGCGCCTGGCCCTGCGCCTTGCGCACCAGGCTTACGCATTCGAGCACGGCGAAGTGGTCCGCAGCGGCAAGGGCGACGAGCTGCTGGCGGATCCTTTCGTGCAAAAGGCCTATCTTGGAATCTGACATGAGCTCGGCACCGCCAATGACGCTACCCGAGTACGAGGTCTATGCCGTCCGCTACGCCCAAATGGCGCGACGGCGGCGCGACAATTTCCTGGGCGGCGATCCGCACGACGGCGATATGCCCATGGATTTCTTCGTGTGGCTGGTGCGTGGGGCGGGCCGCGTCGTGTTGGTCGATACGGGCTTCAATTCGGACATGGCGCGCAGGCGGCAGCGCGACCTCATCCACTGCCCGATCGGCGCGCTGGCGGAACTGGGTGTGCAGCCCAGGGATGTGCAGCACGTGGTGCTGACGCATCTGCATTATGACCACGCGGGCAACCTGGACCTGTTGCCCGAAGCGAAATTCCACGTGCAGGATGACGAAATGGACTACGCCACGGGCCGCTGCATGTGCTTTCAGCCCCTGCGGCACGCCTACGCGGTCGAGGACGTGGTGTCGCTGGTCAGGCGAGTGTACGAGGACCGCGTGGTGTTCCATGACGGCGACGAGGCGCTTCTGCCGGGCATCGAACTATTGAAGATAGGCGGCCACACCAAAGGCCTGCAATCGGTGCGCGTGCACACGGCGCGCGGCTGGGTGGTGCTGGCGTCGGACGCCAGCCACTACTACGAGAACATGGAGCGGGAGCGCCCGTTCCCCATCGTCTACAACACCGCGCAGATGCTGTCGGGCTATGCCAGGCTGCAGGCGGCCGCGCAGTCCGACCAGCACGTGGTGCCAGGCCATGATCCGGCGGTGCTGCAGCGCTATCCGCGCTGGGAGGACTCCCCCCACGTGGCGATGCTGCATCTGCCGCCGCGGGAGGAGTGAGCCGGACGCGATCAGCGGCCGCGGGTGCTTTCCGCGTAATCCATGTACAGCTTGTGGGCGCGGCGCGCCATCGGGCCGTATTCCAGCGTGCGCGATTCGACGCGGTTCACGTGCACCACCTTGCCGTAATTGCCCGACGAGAACACTTCGTCGGCTTCCTCGACGTCGGCGCGCGTCAGGCTGCGCTCCTGGACCTCGACGCCGTCGGCCTTGAGCAGGGCCAGCACGCGGCGGCGGGTGATGCCGTTCAGGAAGGTGCCGTTGTCCACGGGCGTGGACACGACGCCGTCCTTGGCCAGCCACAGATTGCTGGTGGCGAACTCGGCGATGTTGCCGGCGCCGTCCAGCATGATGGCGTTGTCGAAGCCCTTTTCAGCCGCTTCGCGGATGGCGCGCTGGCCGTTCGGGTACAGGCAGGACGCCTTGGCGTCGGTGGGCGCCATGTTGGGCCACGAACGCGCAAAGCTGGAGAAGCAGGCCGAGAATCCCTGGTCGCCGGGCATCGGGACCTTGAAGACGTGCAGCACAAACTGGGTCTTCTCGGCGTCAGGCAGCAGGAAGCCGTCGGCGCAGAAGAACATGGGCTTGATGTAGAGCTCAGACCCTTCCGGAAACTTGGCAACGGCCTGCAGGCACAGGTCCTGGATCTCTTCCCAACCCATCTGCGGCTTCATCAGCATCTTTTCCGCCGAGCGCACGACGCGCTGGCAGTGCAGGTCCAGGTCCGGGGTCAGGCCGCGGAATGCGCGCGCGCCATCGAAGACCATGCTGGCCATCCAGAAGGCGTGGTCGGCCGGGCCGAGCAGTTTGGGGTTTTCGGTGGTCCAGTGACCTTTGTGCCAGAACAAGGCATCCATGATTGTTTTCCTTCGCGTGAATCGGGTTGGCGCTCGCGGCGCCTCGGCGGCCGCGCGCAGGCGGCCCCGCCTCGGCACCCCGCCGAAACGCCAGGATACATGATCCGGGGGGCGCTATTCCTTGGCCAGCGCCGCCTGCACGCGGTCGGCGACATCCGCGGGCATCCATTGCCGCCAGACCGGGCCGTACTGCTTGAGGAAATAGCGCGCGGCGTCCTCGGGTTCCTTGCCCTCGTTCTCCAGCCAGCCCAGCGTGGCGTCGATGGCCTCGTCGGGCACGGTCAGCTTGGACAGGAATTCCGTGACGCGCGGCGCGGCCTTCGCGAAATCGGCGTTCATGCCCGTGACGACCGGATTGGGCTTGAATTCGGTGGCCACGGGGTTGGCGCACTTGGGATCGGTCATGCAGGTGTAGGCCGCCTGGTCGAACGCCGGCAGTTGCAGCTTCACCAGGTCCAGCCCGCCGACCAGCGACGTGGGCGTCCAGTAATAGAAGACGATGTCGCGCTTGCGCTTGTATGCCGACACGATGGCGGCCTTTTGGGCGGCGCCGGAACCGGGGGCGAACAGGGTGTAGTCCTTGTCCAGCTTCAGGGCGCGCAGCAGGTTGTCGTTCAGGGTGCCGCAGGCCCAGCCCGCCGGGCAGCCATAGATGCGGCCGCGGCCGGGATCCTCGGGATCGGCAAACACCTCCTTGAAGCGCGCCAGGTCGGCGGCGGATTTCAGGTCCGGGTGCCGTTCGGCCGTGTAGCGGGGGATGTACCAGCCTTCGCCAGCGTCATAGACATGGCCCACGCCCAGTACCTTGCCGCTGGCCAGCGCCTTCTTCCAGGCGCCTTCGATCTGGCCGGGCCACACTTCGGGCGTGACGTCGACGTCGCCGCGTTGCAGCGCGGCCAGCATCGGCAGGGTTTCGCCGATTTCAACCGTGGTCTTGCAGCCGTAGCCGTGTTCCAGCACGTAGCGTTCGATGCCGGCCAGGACCAGGTTGGATTCCCAGTTCAGGCCGCTGAAACGCACGGGGCGGTCGACTTCGCAAGTTGGGGCGGCGGGGGCGGCGTGGGCCGCCAGGGGGGACAGCAGGGCGGCGGCCAGCGCGAGCGCGCCGAGGCCGGAAACGAGATGCGTGTTGCGCATGGTCGGCACCTGTGTAGTGGAGTGCCTGCCATTGTACGGGGCGCTCCCCGCGCGCCCCAATGCAGCGGGGCCGCTGTGCGCGGCCCCGTGGGTCATGCTGCGGCGACCGAACCTCAGGCCCGCGCGGCGCGGCGCCGGTTGAACAGCGCGCCCAGTTCGCCCACGATGCCGCGCCGGAAGGCCAGCACGCAGATCACGAAGATCAGGCCGCTCACGATCGTGACGGACTCGCCCAGGCGCAGGAACCATTCCACGCCGGTCAGCTTGGCCATCATCTGGCCGAAATCCCCGACCTTGTTTTCCAGCAGCACGACGATGAACGCGCCCAGCACCGGGCCGGTCAGCGTACCCAGCCCGCCGATCAGCGTCATCAGGATCACCAGCCCGGACATCTGCCAGGTGGCGTCCGACAGCGTGGCGGACACGAACACCAGCGTCTTCGTGGCGCCCGCCAGCCCGGCCAGCGCGGCCGACAGCACGAAGGCCACCAGCTTGAAGCGGTCCACGTCGTAACCCAGCGAAATCGCGCGGGGTTCGTTTTCGCGCACGGCCTGCAGCACCTGCCCGAAAGGTGAGTTCACCGTGCGCCAGATGATGAAGTAGCCAATGATGAAGATGGCCATCACCAGGTAGTACAGGTTCAGGTCGTTGGACAGATCGACGATTCCCAGCAGGGTGCCGCGCGGCACGCTTTGCAGGCCGTCCTCGCCGCCCGTGAAGCCGGCTTGCAGGAAGAAGAAGAACACCATCTGCGCCAGCGCCAGCGTGATCATGGCGAAGTAGATGCCGCTGCGTCGGATGGCAAAGGCTCCCATGGCCAGCCCCAGCAGCGCCGCCACGGCCACGCCGAACAACAGCCCCAGCTCGGTGGGCAGGCCCCAGACCTTCATGCTGTGCCCGGCGGCGTAGGCCGCGCTGCCCAGGAAGGCGGCATGGCCGAAGGACAGAAGTCCCGTGAAGCCCAACAGCAGATTGAAGGCGCAGGCAAAGAGCGCGTAGCACATGACCTTCATGGCGAAGATCGGGTACACGCCCATGAAGGGGAGCGCGGCCACCACGACCGCCAGGACCGCATAGCCCAGGAATTGACGATTCATTTTTCTTTTCCGAACAGCCCGGCCGGGCGGATCAACAGAACAATGGCCATGATGATGAAGACGACCGTGCTGGACGCTTCGGGCCAGAACACCTTGGTGAGGCCCTCGATCACGCCCAGGCCCAGCCCGGTGACGATGGCGCCGAGAATCGACCCCATGCCCCCGATCACGACCACCGCGAACACGACGATGATGAGGTTGGACCCCATCAGCGGCGAAATCTGCAGCACCGGCGCGGCCAGCACGCCGGCAAAACCCGCCAGCGCGACGCCGAAGCCGTACGTCAGCGTGATCATGCGCGGCACGTTCACGCCGAAGGATTCCACCAGCCGCGGATTTTCGGTGCCGGCGCGCAGCAGGGCGCCCAGCCGCGTGCGTTCAATGACGAACCACGTGGCAAAGCACACGATGATCGAAGCCGCCACGACCCAGCCGCGGTAGTTCGGCAGGATCATGAAGCCCAGGTTGGTCGCGCCGCGCAGGGCGTCGGGCGTGGGGTAGGGTTGGCCCGAGACGCCGTAGAAACTGCGGAACAGCCCCTCGATCAGCAGCGTCAGCCCGAAGGTGAGCAGCAGGCCGTACAGGTGGTCCAGCTTGTACAGGTGCTTGAGCAGCAACTTTTCGATGATGATGCCGAACAGCCCCACGATCAGCGGCGCCAGGATCAGCATGATCCAGTAATTCAGGCCGAAGTACGACAGCCCCATCCAGGCGATGAAGGCGCCCAGCATGTAGAGGGCGCCGTGAGCGAAGTTGATGACGTTCAGCAGCCCGAAGATAACGGCAAGTCCGAGCGACAGCATTGCATAGAAGGAACCGTTGACCAGGCCCAGTAACAACTGGCCGAACAAGGCCTGTATGGGGATGCCGAAAATGTCAGTCATCTTGTGAAAATCCTGCGCGGTACGGAAGGAAGCGAGCTAGTCAGGATGAAGGCGGCCGGGCTGTCTGCCCGGACCGCCGCCGGGATCACATCGGCTGGTTTATTTCTTGACCAGCTTGCAGGTGGACTCGGACAACTTGGTGTAGACCTCGTCGCCGGGCAGCGTCGCTACCACCTTGTAGTAGTCCCACGGACCCTTGGACTCGGCCGGGGTCTTCACTTGCATCAGGTACATGTCGTGGATCATGCGGCCGTCTTCGCGCACAAAGCCGCCCTGGGCGAAGAAATCGTTCACCTTGTTCGACTTCATCCACTTCATGACGTCGTCGCCGTTGTCCGAACCCGTCGCCTTGACGGCATTCAGGTAGAAGGTCGCCGACGAGTAGTCGCCCGCCTGCAGCATGGACGGCTTGCGGCCGACCTTGGATTCGAACTTCTTGGCCCAGGCGCGCGAGGCGTCGGATTGGTCCCAATACCAGCCGTCGGTCAGGTACATGCCCTTGGTGGCTTCCAGTCCGAGCGAGTGCACGTCGTTGATGAACACTAGCAGTCCGGCCAGCTTCATGGTCTGGGTCACGCCGAATTCATTGGCGGCCTTGACCGTGTTGATGGTGTCGCCGCCCGCATTGGCCATGCCCAGGATCTGCGCCTTGGAGGCCTGCGCCTGCAGCAGGAAGGACGAGAAGTCGGAGGCGCCCAGCGGTGCGCGGACCTGGCCCTTCACTTCGCCGCCGTTGGCCTTGACGACCGCCATCGTGTCGCGCTCCAGCGCGTGGCCGAAGGCGTAGTCGGCCGTCAGGAAGAACCAGCTCTTGCCGCCGTCCTTGACCACCGCCGACCCGGTGCCGCGCGCCAGCGCCACGGTGTCGTAGGCGTAGTGCACGGTGTAGGGCGAACACTGGGCATTGGTCAGGTCGGACGAGCCGGCGCCGACCGCGATGAACGGCTTTTTCTTTTCGGCGGCGACGGCCGCCATGGCCAGGCTGGTGGCCGAGTTGGTGCCGGCGATGATGACATCGACCTTCTGCTGGTCGAACCATTCGCGGGCACGGGCCGATGCCACGTCGGCCTTGTTCTGGTGGTCGGCGGAGACCACTTCGATCTTCTTGCCATTGACCGAGCCGCCGAAATCCTCGATCGCCATGCGGACCGCGTCCAGGCCGGCCTTGCCGTCGATGTCGGAGTAGACGCCCGACATGTCGGTGATGAATCCGATGCGGATGACATCGTCGGAGATACCTTGAGCGTGGGCGGTTGCCCCCGCGAATCCCAGGCCCGCCATGGCCAGTGCAGCAGTGATGGTGTGCAGCTTCATGGGATGACTCCTCTTCCCTACGGTGTGGTGTTTGCCGGGGTTCCGGCGGATGACAGGTTGTTTTAGACGCCCAACAGTTCGTTGAGCGTGTCCTGTTTTTCTGAAAGTTCGGCCGCTTCAAAATGCTCGACGATCTGGCCGTGCTCCATGACGTAGAAGCGGTCGGCCAGCGGCGCGGCGAAGCGGAAGTTCTGCTCCACCATGACGATCGTGTAGCCACGCTGCTTGAGCGCGGTGATCATGCGGGCCAGCGCCTGCACGATGACGGGCGCGAGGCCTTCGGAGATCTCATCGAGCAGCAGCAGGTTCGCGCCGGTGCGCAGGATGCGCGCGACGGCGAGCATCTGCTGTTCGCCGCCCGACAGGCGCGTGCCCGGGGAATTCCGGCGCTCCAGCAGGTTGGGGAACATGTCGTAGATCTCGGCCAGCGACATGCCGCCGCCCAGCGAGCCTACGACGGGCGGAAGCAGCAGGTTCTCTTCGCACGAAAGGCTGGCGAAGATGCCGCGTTCCTCGGGGCAGTAGCCCACGCCCAGGTGGGCGATCTTGTAGGTGGGCAGGTCGATGGCCTCGGTGCCGTGGATGCGCACGGAACCCTTGCGCGAGCCGGTCAGGCCCAGGATCGCGCGCAACGTCGTGGTGCGGCCGGCGCCGTTACGGCCCAGCAGCGTGACGACCTCGCCCTGTCCCACGCGCATGTCCACGCCGTGCAGGATATGCGATTCCCCGTACCAGGCATGCAGTCCCGAGATTTCGAGTGCGGGGGTGCTCATGCGTGCGCTCCTTGAAGTTCGCCGTCGGTCGTGCCCATGTAAGCCTGCATCACGGCCGGATGGCGGGAGACTTCGGCGTAGGAACCTTCAGCCAGCACCGAACCGCGCGCCAGCACGGTGATGGTGTTGGCAATGGAGGACACGACATTCATGTTGTGTTCCACCATGAGGATGGTGCGCCCGGCGCTGACGCGCTTGATGAGTTGCGTGACGCGATGCACGTCTTCGTGGCCCATGCCCTGGGTGGGTTCGTCCAGCAGCATGAGCTCGGGCTCCATCGCCAGCGTGGTGGCGATCTCGAGCGCGCGCTTGCGGCCGTACGGCAAATTGACGGTGGTCTCGTCGGCGAAGTCGCCCAGGTCCACTTGTTCGAGCAGCGCGCGGGCCGGCTCGTTCAGGACGTCCAGGCGCTTGGCGCTTTGCCAGAAGTGATATGACAGGCCCGTCTTGCGCTGCAGCCCGATCCGCACGTTCTCCAGCACGGTCAGGTGCGGGAACACGGCCGAGATCTGGAATGAACGGATGATGCCGCGCCGGGCGATCTGCGCTGGCCGCTCGCCGGTAATGTCGATACCGTTGAACTTGATGCTTCCCGAAGTGGGAGAGAGAAATTTCGTAAGCAGGTTGAAGCATGTGGTCTTGCCCGCGCCGTTAGGCCCGATCAAGGCATGAATCTCGCCTCGCTTGATACGCAAATCGACCCCATTGACCGCGACGAAGCCGCGGAATTCCTTGGTGAGGCCTTTTGTCTCCAGGATTGTGTCATCCATGTTCGCTGCACCAGCGTTGTATTTATATGGTCTCCACCTGGCGTCGTTGCGTCAGGCCCCCGCAGGGTTGGAAAACTGTCTGCGTGCTCAGTTTTCTTATGAGTTGCCGGCGAGTATGCGGACGTCGCAATCAAAATTCCATGAGGGTTTGTCATAGGTTTTGCACTGCGGAAAGGCCAATTGTCGGCATGCCGACAATGCTGTGCCGACATGGGAAGAAAGCCTTTCCAATATGGAAATGCGATGCAGCAAATACGCATTGACCGTCATCAGGATGACATGCGATCGACGGCCAGGGAAAACCCGGTTTTTTGTTCGTGGCCGCGGGCCTTTGAAATGCAGCGCGGCAATATGCGGGAAGTTTCAGGCGGGGGTTTTCTGCTTGAATTCGCAGAGATCGGAGATGCCGCATTGCGGGCATTTGGGCTTGCGCGCCACGCAGACATAACGGCCATGCAGGATGAGCCAGTGGTGGGCATCCAGCAGATATTCGCGGGGCACGAATTTCTCGAGTTTCAGCTCGACTTCCAGCACATTTTTTCCGGGCGCGATGCCGGTGCGATTCGCGACGCGGAATATGTGCGTGTCCACCGCCATCGTCGGTTGTCCGAACGCGGTATTGAGCACGACGTTTGCGGTCTTGCGGCCCACGCCGGGCAGGGCTTCGAGCGCCTCGCGGGTTTGCGGCACCTGGCCGCCATGCTGCTCGATCAGGATCCTGCAGGTGGCGATCGCGTTCTTTGCCTTGGTGCGGAACAGGCCGATGGTCTTGATGTAGTCGGCAAGGCCTTCTTCGCCCAGCGCCAGCAGCGTCTCGGGCGTGCCGTACTGCGGGAAGAACTTGCGCGTGGCGATGTTGACCGACTTGTCCGTGGCCTGCGCCGACAGCAGCACGGCGATCAGCAGCTGGAACGGCGTGGCGTATTCCAGTTCGGTGGTGGGGGTGGGATTGGCCGCGTGCAGGCGGGCGAAGATTTCTCGGCGTTTGGCGGCGTTCATGACTGCGTGGGATTGCGGCGGGCCCGGGCGCGGGCCAGCGCGGATTCGATGGCCGAGCGCTTGCGGTCTTCCTTTTGTGTGTCGTCGGCGGCGGGCGCGGCGGGGGCGGGCGTTTCCGGCGCCATCAGGCGCGCGTTGTCGGCGGCCAGCCGCTCGGCGCGGGCCAGGTGATTGCGATGGCGCTGGCGGCTGATCGCGGCGTCCTGGTCCGTCCAGGCGCGTCCGGCCGGGACCATCTGGATACAGTCGACCGGACAGGGCGCCACGCACAGGTCGCAACCGGTGCACCAGTCGTCCAGCACGGTGTGCATGTGCTTGTTGGCGCCGACGATGGCGTCCACCGGACAGGCCTGGATGCACAGCGTACAGCCGATGCAATGCGATTCGTCGATGCGGGCGACCAGCAGCGGGCCGGGTTCGCCGCGGGAAAGATCCAGCGGCAGGGCGGGAACGTCCAGCAGCGCGGACAGCGCGGCGATGCCTTCGTCGCCGCCCGGCGGGCAGCGGTTGATGGGCGCGGCGCCCTCGGCGATGGCCTCGGCATAGGGCCGGCAGCCGTCGTAACCGCACTTGGTGCACTGTGTCTGGGGCAGCAAGGCGTCAACGCGGTCGGCGAGTGAGCGACAGGACATGTAAAGCCAATAATGGAAAAAGGGCCGCTCGGGCCCCGTGGATACGGATCAGGCTGCCGGCGGCGCCGAGCGCTTGCCCGTGCCCCGCCCGGCGGACGGCGCGCTGCCGCCCTTATGCCGATTGCCGGATGAACTCGGCAATTTTAGGACAGATCATTTCGCGCCAGCGGCGGCCCGAGAAAATCCCGTAGTGCCCGCAGTTGGGCGCCGTGTAATGCGACTTGCGGTCGGCGGGGATGTTCTTGCACAGCTCGATGGCGGCGCGCGTCTGGCCCTGGCCCGAGATGTCGTCCAGTTCGCCTTCGATGGTGAACAGGGCGACGTCCTTGATGTCGGCCGGGCGCACCCGCTTGCCTTCGACTTCCCAGGTGCCGCTGGGCAGCGAGAAGTCCTGGAACACCATGCGGATCGTGTCCAGGTAGAACTCCGCCGGCATGTCCAGCACCGCGTTGTATTCGTCGTAGAAGCGGCGATGCGCTTCGGCGTCGCTGTCGTCGCCCCGCAGCAGGTCCAGGTAGAAGTCGTAATGGGACTTCATGTGGCGGTCGGGATTCATGGCCATGAATCCCGCATGCTGCAGGAACCCCGGGTAGACCTTGCGGCCCGCGCCCGGATAGCGGGGCGGCACGGGATGGATCACCTGGTTCTCGAACCAGGAATAGGGCTTGGTCGTGGCCAGGCGATTGACCTGCGTGGGCGACTGGCGCGGGTCGATGGGACCGCCCATCATCACCATGCTGCGCGGCTGGCAGGGATCGTTGGCGGAAGCCATGAGGGACACGGCGGCCAGCACCGGCACGGTGGGTTGGCAGACCGAAATGACATGCACGTCGGGGCCGAGCCGGCGGATGAAGTCCTGCACGTAGCGCACGTAGTCGTTCAGATGGAACGGACCGGCCGACAGCGGCACCATGCGGGCGTCGACCCAGTCGGTCACGTAGACGTCGTGGTTGGGCAGCAGGGCGCGCACGGTATCGCGCAGCAGGGTGGCGTGGTGCCCGGAAAGCGGGGCGACCAGCAGCACCTTGGGGTCGTTCTTGCCGGCCAGGCGGACGTCGCGCTGGAAATGCACCAGGCGGCAGAAAGGCTTGTCCATGGCCACGGCTTCGATCACCCGGACGGACTTGCCGCCGATCTGGGTGGTGGGGAGGTTCCAGGCAGGCTTCTGGTATTCCTTGCCGATACGGGTCATCAGCTCATACCCGGCGGCCAACTGGCGCGAGATCGGGGTATAGGCGAGCGGGCTGTAGGGGCTGGAGAACAGCTGAGAACCGGCGTCCGTGAATGCAGCGAACGGAGTCAGGAAGGCGCGCTGCATTTCGTGCAATTGGTACAGCATTTCGGGGAAGTCCTTCTGGGTCGAGCGTGTGCCCCGATTATTGCTCCGGGGCGTATCGATATATCCAATCAGACTGAAGAATGTCGGGCAAAGTCCCGGTTTCTGTTGCTAAAAAGCGACCCGTCATGTGTTTGGCACCAGTTTAGGGCGGCTTTCATGCCTTGCGGTGATACCAAAAGGAGGATTTATGCACTACGCCGGATCGTACGGCACTACCAGTAGTTTTCTACTGCCAGGTTGCCCGGGATGCCGCGGCGGCCCGGTTTGAACCCACGTTCACCCAGCAATTTTCGTGCCTCGGCCAACATGGCCGGGTTGCCGCACAGCATGACCTTGGCGGTCTCCGGATCCAGCGGCTGGCCGGCAAGCTGCTCCAGGCGGCCGTCGGCGATGAGCGTGGTGATGCGTTCCTGCGGCATGCCGGGCACGGGTTCGCGCGTGGCGATGGGCAGGTAGACGAGCTTGCCGGGATCGGCCGCGAAGACGTCGGCCAGGGCCGGATCGCGGCGCCAGGATTCGATCTCTTCGCGATAGGCCAGTTCCGCCGCGGTGCGCACGCCGTGCACCAGGATGATGCGGCGGTAGGCGCGCCAGACGGCGGGGTCGCGCAGGATGGACAGGTAGGCCGACAGGCCGGTGCCGGAGGCCAGCAGCCACAGGTCGCCCCCGGGCGCAAAGCGTTCCAGCGTCAGGAAGCCGTAGGGCGCCTTTTCGACATAAAGCGGATCGCCGGGCTGCAGGCGCGCCATGCGCGGGCTGAAGAGGCCCTCCGGGACGACGATTGAATAGAACTCCAGCCAGGGCTCGTGCGGGGCAGAGACCATGGAATAGGCGCGCCATATCGTGGGAGGACCGCTGGGGTCGTCCGCGCCAGGCAGGCCGACGCGGGCGAACTGGCCGGGCAGGAACGCAAACGCGTCATCCCGCGTCACGCGCACGGAGAAGAGCTTGTCCGGCACCCAGGTCTGGACGCTGGTGATGGTCTGGCGCGTATATTTGGAATCGTCGGTCATCGGGGCATCGCACGAAGCGCCGGCCGCGTTGCGGCGGGCGCCTGCGGATTACTTTTCCAGGTATTGCAGCTTGTCCTGCTTGCCGTTCCATTCGTCGGCGTCGGGCAGGGGCTTCTTGGCGCGGCTGATGCTGGCGAATTCCGGTGAAAGTTCGGCGTTCAGCGCGATGAAATTCAGTTGGTCCTGCGGCACGTCTTCTTCGGCGTAGATCGCGTTGGCGGGGCATTCGGGGATGCAGACCGCGCAGTCGATGCATTCGTCCGGGTCGATCACGAGGAAATTCGGACCCTCACGAAAACAGTCCACCGGGCACACGTCTACGCAATCGGTGTACTTGCACTTGATACAGTTTTCGGTGACTACGTGGGTCATTCAGGAACTCCGGGGATCGGCGGCAGATGTGTCTTGATGTGCGATTTTACCCAATGCCGCGCTGATGTGTCGGCAATACCCGTATTGACAGCGTGGCCCATCGTGCCGAAGGGCGTGTTCTCTATGCTATGGTGTCGCGAAACGAAACGCGCAATCATGATTATTACTTCGCTGCTCGACACCGACCTGTACAAGTTCAGCATGATGCAGGTGGTGCTGCATCATTTTCCCGCTGCCCAGGTCGAGTACCGGTACAAATGCCGAACCCAGGGCGTCGACCTGCGCCCCTATCTGGACGAAATCCGCCAAGAAGTGCACCAGCTTTGTCAGTTGCGCTTCACGGAAGACGAACTGAAATATCTGGGCAGCTTGCGCTTCATCAAAAGCGACTTCGTTGATTTTCTGGGCCTGTTCCACATGCCCGAGCGCTGCATCCACATCGCCGAAGGCGAGGGGCCCGGCGAGATCAGCATCGAGGTCAAGGGACCGTGGCTGCACACGATCCTGTTCGAGATCCCCGTGCTGGCCATCGTCAACGAGGTCTATTTCCGCAACACGCGCAAGCATCCGGACTGGGAAGAGGGCCGCAAGCGGCTGCAGTCCAAGATGCACCTGGTGCTGGACGATCCCGCGCTGGCCGATTTCCGGGTGGCCGAATACGGCACACGGCGCCGCTTCTCCAAGGCCTGGCACGAAGAAATCGTCTCGACCATGAAGGCCGAGATGGGCCCGCACTTTGCCGGCACCAGCAACGTGCTGCTCGCCAAGGAACATGACGTGCTGCCGCTGGGCACCATGGGCCATGAATACCTGCAGGCCTGCCAGGCGCTGGGGCCGCGCCTGCGGGATTCGCAGGTGTTCGCGCTGGAGGTCTGGGCCAAGGAATACCGCGGCGATCTCGGCATCGCGCTGTCCGACGTCTACGGCATGGATGCGTTCCTGCGCGATTTCGACATGTACTTCTGCAAGCTGTTCGACGGCGCGCGTCACGATTCCGGCGATCCCTTCATCTGGGGCGAGCGCCTGCTCGAGCACTACCGCAAGAACCGCGTGGATCCGCGCGCCAAGACGCTGGTGTTCTCGGATGCGCTGACCTTTCCCCGCGCCATCGAACTGGCGCGCCAGTTCTCGGGCCGCTGCAAGGTGTCGTTCGGCATCGGCACGAACCTCACCAACGACCTGGGCCACGAGCCGCTGCAGATCGTCATGAAGATGGTCCGCTGCAACGGACAGCCGGTGGCCAAGGTGTCCGACGCGCCGGAAAAGACGATGTGCGACGATCCCGCCTACCTGGCCTACCTGCGCCAGGTGTTCCAGTTGCCGCCCGCCTGACGACGCCTGGGCGTCGCGCGCGGGCATGTTTGCCCAGTTCCACCCACTCCACTCGACTCTAGGGGAATTTTCATGAGCAGCATCAAGCGCTTTCACGTGGCCAAGCGCCTGTCGGACATGGCCGTGTACAACGGCGTTGCCTACCTGGCGGGCCAGGTGCCGGACGACGCCACGCTGGACATCACCGGCCAGACCGAGCAAGTGCTGGCTACGATCGACCGCCTGCTGGCCGAAGCCGGCACCGACAAGACCAAGATCCTGATGGCCCAGATCTACGTGGCCAACATGAAGGAATTCGACGGCATGAACAAGGCCTGGGATGCGTGGGTCGCCGACGGCAATTCGCCTCCGCGCGCCACCGTCGAGGCCCGCCTGGCCAATCCCGACTACAAGGTCGAGATCGTGGTGACGGCCGCCCTCTGATTGCGCGGCCATGGCCGGCTGCGGCCGGCGCAGCGAAAAAAGCCCTCTGGCGCACGCCGAGGGCTTTTTTTCACGCTGCGCAGTACGGCTGGACCCGGTGTGACCAGGTGACTGACGCCCTTTGAGGCGCCGCCGCAAGCCAGGTTGTCCGACACCGGGCTTCAATCTGCCGTCCGCGCGTCAGGCGCCCAGCAGCACCATGCCCGCCAACAGCCCGCCCAGTTCCTCGCAGCGTGCCAGGTCGGCGGCCGCCACCGTCTTGGGCGCCAGGATCTGCGCGGCGGTCTGCGCGCCCATGTTGACGATCAGCGCCGGCGCGATGGCAGTCAGGCGCCAGCCCGTGCAGATGCGTTCGACCTGCCGCGCCGCGCCCGAGCCGTCGCTGCCGGCGCTGATCATGGCGGCGTAGGGACGGCCCTGGATTCGGTCCAGCACGGCGTAGTAGTTGCGGTCAAAGCATTCCTTCATCTCGCCGCTCAGGCTGGCAAGATTCTCGGGGGCGCAGAAAAGATAGCCCTGGCTGGCCAGCAACGCGTCGGCATCGGCGTCCTGCGCCCGCCGCAGTTCGATCCGCAGATCGTCCGCCTGTTCCAGGGCCGCGGCCGCCGCCGCCGCGCCGCGCGCCGCAGCCTGGGCCATCTGCTGCGCCGCGCCGGTGCGCGAATGCCAGACGATCAGCAGCTGTTTCATGCGTAACGTTCCGCCGGGTCCTGCCGGTAGTAGGCCCGCAGCAGGGCATACCACTCGGGCAGGGCCTGCTGCATGGGGTGGGGGTCGACGAAGAAGTGCTCCGAGCTGACGGCAAAGAACTCCGCTTCGTCCGTGGCGGCATACGGATCCAGGGGCAACTGGCCATACCAGGCGTCCGCGTCCTCGCTTTCCGGGTCCACGTCGCGCGGAATGGCGGCTTCCACGGCGTCGACGGCGGCAATGAATCGGTCCAGGCTGTCGTCCAGCACCCGGCGCCAGGCGCGCGGATCGAGTTCGGGGTGCGCCGCCAGCGAAGGCATGCCGTCCGCATCGCCCGAACGCAGGTCCAGCTTGTGCGCGAATTCGTGGATGACCACATTGAAGCCGCCGTCGGACAGTTGCGTGTCTTCCCAGGACAGGACCAGCGGTCCGCCTTCCCAGGCCTCGCCCGCGGCGTCTTCGATGTATTCATGGACGACGCCGTCCTCGTCCTGGCGCGACCGGGGGATGCGGAAGCTGGCCGGATACACGATGATCTCGTCCCAGCCTTCGTACAGTTCTGGCGCGAGGTTCAGGATGGGCAGGCCGGCCTGCGCCGCGATGGACAGCCGCATGAAGTCCGAGACCGCCAGGCCCTGCGCGCCGTTGATGGTCTTGCTGGCCAGCAGCCAGGCGGCGCGCGCCTGCAACTGGGCAGTTTCGTCGGGGGTCAGCGCCGCCAAAAATGGGTAGGCGTCCAGCACCTGCCTCCAGAGTTCGGGCGGGATGCGGGCCTGCATGTCGGCCACCGCGGACGGGCGGGCGCCCCGGCCCTTCAGCCAGCGCAACATAAGCTTTGGTTCCTACGATATGCCGCGATGCGGCAGTGGGTTCAGGGTGACTGAACCCTAGTGTAGAGTGTCGGGATATTCAACCAAACCCCCCGCGCTACGTCCGTTATGTCCGCCCCGCCTGTTCCCGATGCGCCTTCGCCATTCGACGCTTCCTGGCGGCAGGAAGCCGGAGCCGGCCTGGATGACGACGGCCTGGCGCTGATCGACCGTGCGGTGCAGTGGGCCGTGCCTCGCTTCGAGGGGCAGCAGGCGCTTACGGGCGAGCCGCTGGCAGGACACGGCGCCGGCGTGGTCCGTATCCTGGCCGGCCTGCACACCGACGCCGCCACGCGCGCCGCCGCGCTGCTGGCCGCCCTGCCCACCGACCTGATGGCCCCCGCGCCGTCCCTGCGCAATGACCCCATCGCCACGGCATTCGGGGCGGAGATCGCCCGTCTGGTGCAGGGCACCTATGCGCTGTTGCGGCTGGGCGTGGTGGCCCGCCAGGCCAGCGACGTGTCGGCGGAAAGCGGCTCGCAGAAGGAAATGCAGCGCAAGATGCTGCTGGCGATGGCGGCCGACCTGCGCATCGTGCTGATGCGCCTGGCCTCGCGGCTGCGCACGCTGCGCTGGCACGCCGAGAGCAAGGCGCCATGCTCGCCGGGCTTTGCGCGCGAAACCCTGGACCTGTATGCCCCCTTGGCCAACCGGCTGGGCATCTGGCAGATCAAATGGGAAATGGAAGATCTGTCGTTCCGCTTCCTGGAGCCCGAAAAATACAAGCAGATCGCCCGCCTGCTCGAAGAAAAGCGGGTCGAGCGCGAGGCCTTCATCGCCGGGGCCATCGCGCGCCTGCAGCAGGCGCTGGCCAAGGGCGGCATCGACGCCGAAGTCAGCGGGCGTCCCAAGCACATCTACAGCATCTGGAACAAGATGCGCGTCAAGCGCCTGGACTTCGCGCAGATGTACGACCTGCGCGCGCTGCGCGTCATCGTGGAGGACGTGCGCGCCTGCTATACGGCGCTGGGCATGGTCCATGAAATGTGGACGCCGCTCTCCGACGAGTTCGACGACTACATCTCGCGTCCCAAGCCCAATGGCTACCGGTCCCTGCATACGGTGGTGGCCGATGACGACGGCCGTCCCTTTGAAGTGCAGATCCGCACGCGCGAGATGCACCAGTTCGCCGAATACGGCATGGCCGCGCATTGGCGCTACAAGGAAGCCGGCGCCAAGGGCGGGCAGGTGGCTGCCTCCAGCGAATACGACCGGCAGCTTGCGTGGATGCGCCAGTTGCTCGCCTGGAACAGCGAGGTCGAAGGCGGCGCGGACGCGGTGCCGGAACCGGCCAAGCCTCCGTCCGGCAAGGCCGCCTCCGGCAAGGGCCGCGGCGCCGTCGCGGCGCCCGCGCCGGGCGACGACCGCATCTACGTGCTGACGCCGCAGGCGCGCGTGATCGAACTGCCCGCGGGCGCGACGCCGGTGGATTTCGCGTATCACCTGCATACCGACCTGGGCCATCGCTGCCGGGGCGCGCGCGTCGACGGCCAGATGGTGCCGCTGCAGACGCGCCTGTCCACCGGGCAGACCGTGGAGATTCTCTCCGCCAAATCCGGCGGACCGTCGCGCGACTGGCTCAATCCGCAGTTGGGCTTTCTGGCCAGCCCGCGCGCCCGCGCCAAGGTCCGCATGTGGTTCAACGCGATCGAGCTGCAGCAGCGCATCACGCAGGGCCAGGCCCTGGTCGAAAAAGAGCTGCAGCGCCTGGGCAAGACCGCGGTCAACCTGGAGCAACTCGCGCAGAACCTGGGCTTTGCGCGCGCCGACGACCTCTACGTCGCGGCGGCCAAGGAAGAATTCAGCCTGCGGCAGATCGACGCGCTGTTCCAGCAGCCGGGACCGGCCACTGAACCCCAGCCCGCGGCGCTGCGCCACGCCAGCGCGGGCAGCGCCGAGAAAAGCGGCAAGAGCGGCGTGCTGGTGGTGGGCGTGGGATCGCTGCTCACGCAGCTTGCCCGCTGCTGCCGGCCCGCGCCGCCCGATGCCATCTCCGGTTTTGTGACGCGGGGGCGCGGCGTGTCCATCCACCGCCGCGATTGCCACAGCTACCTGGCGCTCGCCGCGCGCGAGCCGGAACGCGTCATCGAGGTGGCGTGGGGCGAAACCGCCGACACCTTCTACCCGGTGGACATCAGCGTGCGCGCGCACGACCGTTCCGGCCTGCTGCGCGACCTCTCCGAAGTCTTCGCGCGGCTGCGCCTGAACGTGGTGGGCGTGAACACGCAGAGCAAGCAGTCGCTCGCCCACATGGTGTTCACGGTGGAAGTGCGCGGCGGGGAATCCCTGTCCCGCGCGCTGGATGCCCTGGCCGAGGTGCAGGGCGTGTCGTCGGCGGTGCGCCGCTAGGCTGTGATCCGGCGGCGCGAGCCGCCGCCCGATCATGCCCCGCGGTCACTGGGGCGGGCCGGGGGCCCGCCGCCGCTTCAGTGTTCCAGCTTCTCGTGCGCGCGGTCGCGCATATAGAAGGCGGCGACCAGGCCCAGGGCCACGCCAAACATCACGTAGTAGGCGGGCGCCATGGGCGAGCCCGTGGTCTTGATCAGCCAGGTCACGATGAACTGCGCGAAACCGCCGAAGATCATCACGGCCACGTTATAGGCAAGCGACAGGCCCACCGAGCGCACGCGCGCCGGGAACAGTTCCGCCATGACCGTGCTGAACACGCCAAAAAAGGCCGACACGAAAATGCAGACCACGACCTGCACGGTCAGCAGCCGGCCGATCGAGGGCGCGTCCGACAGCCAGAAGTAGAGCGGGTACAGCACGATCAGATAGCCGATCAGCGAGCCGATCACCAGCGGGCGGCGGCCGACGCGGTCGGACCAGGCGCCCATGAAGGGGGTCAGCAGCACCATCAGGGCCGCGCCCGCCATCTGCACCAGGAAGGTGTGGTTCAGCGGCAGCTTCAGGATCTGCGTGGAGTAGGTCACCAGATACGTGAAGGTGATGTAGATGGACACCGTGGCCGTCACCACGAGGCCCACGCCGATCAGCGTCTCGCGCGTGTGGGTGCGCAGCATCTGGCCCAGCGTCAGGCGCTGCACTTCGCCACGCGCGGCGGCCTGGCGGTCGGCTTCCTTCATCTGCTTGAAGACATCCGTTTCGTCGACGTTGCGGCGGATATAGATGGCGATCGGCACAATTACCAGGCCGAAGGCGAAAGGCAGGCGCCATGCCCAGTCGGCGATCTGCTGCTCGGTGAAGAACTCGGTGATGAGCGTGCCGCAGCCCGCGCCGATCAGCAGCGCCAGCATCTGGCCCGCCATCTGCCACGAGCCGTAGAAGCCGCGCCGGCCATTGGGCGCCATTTCGATCAAGAGCGCCGTCGAGGTGCCGAATTCGCCGCCCGCCGAGAACCCCTGCAAGAGGCGTGCGATGAGGATGAAGATGGGCGCCAGGATGCCGGCGGCATGGTAGGTCGGGGCGACCGTGATCAGCGCGATGGACACGGCCATCAGCGAGGTCACCATCACCATCGCGGCCTTGCGGCCCTTGCGGTCGCCGTACAGGCCCAGGATGATGCCGCCCACCGGGCGCATGAAAAAGCCCACGCCGAAGATGGCCGTGGTCATGAGGATGGCGTTCAGTTCGCTGCCGGGAATGCTGGGATCGGTGGGAAAGAACAGCTTGGCGATGATCGGCGTCATGAACGCGAACACCAGGAAGTCATACCATTCGAGGGCGTTGCCTATCACTGCTGCCACGATGTTGCGTGTGGGGACTGCTTTGTGCTGCACGGGTTCTCCTTGGGGGGCTTGTCAAATGCGGCCGACATTCTAGGCGTTTACCGCGAGGGCGGTCGCGCACGCCGTCCGCGACGCGGGCGCGCGCTGGCTTTACACTGCGTCTTTTCCCCACGAGAGTAGTGACATGAACGCGCGCACCTGGCTGGAAACGCTGGTTGGCTTTGACACCACCAGCCGCAATTCCAATCTTGCCCTGATCGAAACCGTCCGTGACTGGCTCAAGGGCCAGGGCGTCGATGCCTGGCTCGCGCACAACCCCGAGCGCACCAAGGCCAACCTGTTCGCCACGCTGCCCGCGCAGGACGGCAACCAGCAGGGCGGCATCGTCCTGTCGGGCCACACCGACGTGGTGCCCGTGGACGGCCAGGACTGGAGCACCGATCCGTTCAAGCTCGTCGAAAAGGACGGCCTGCTGTACGGGCGCGGCAGCTGCGACATGAAGGGCTTCATCGCCGGTTCGCTGGCCTTGGTGCCCGAATTCATGGCCATGCCCCGCAAGAAGCCCATCCACCTGGCGTTCTCCTACGACGAGGAAGTCGGCTGCGCGGGCGCGCCGTACATGCTGGCCGACCTGCTCGAGCGCGGCATCCGTCCCGAAGGCTGCGTGGTCGGCGAGCCCACCGGCATGCAGGTGGTGGTGGCGCACAAGGGCATCAATCTCTTCCGCTGCAAGGTCCACGGCAAGGCGGCCCATTCGTCGCTGACGCCGCGCGGCTGCAACGCCATCGAGTACGCCGCCCGCCTCATCTGCCGCATCCGCGACCTGGCCGACAGCTTCAAGGCCAACGGGCCCTACGACCAGTTCTACGACGTGCCGTTCTCCACGATGACCACCAACCAGATCCGGGGCGGCATCGCGGTCAACACCATTCCTGAGCTCTGCGAATTCACCTACGAATTCCGCAACCTGCCGGGCATGCGCCCCGACGACATCCAGGCCGAAGTCGAAAAATACGTGCGCGAAGAACTCCTGCCGCGCATGCAGGCCGAATTCGACGGCGCCCGCATCGACATCGAGACCGGCGCCGCGGCGCCCGCGCTGGAAGCCTCGGAAGAAGCCGCCATCACGCAGCTCGTGCGCGCCCTGACCGAGGACCGCGCCACGCGCAAGGTTGCCTACGGCACCGAGGCCGGCCTGTTCCAGGGCATCGGGATCCCCACGGTGGTCTGCGGCCCCGGCCATATCGAACAGGCCCACAAGCCCAACGAATACGTGGCCCTGGACCAGCTCGCCGCGTGCGAGACCTTCCTGCGGCGCATGGGGCAGTCGCTCTGAGGAGCGGGACGCCCCGGGGGCGGGCGGCGCGCCGGTGCCGCCCGCGTCAGGTAAAATGACGGGTTGCAAACCGGATTTGCGGCGGGCATTGGCCTATCCGCGTTCCGGGGGAGATGCTTTGGTGAAACCTTACGACTTTCCGGATGCCAAGGGCCATTTCGGGCCTTATGGCGGTGTTTTCGTGGCGGAAACGCTGATGCACGCGCTCGACGAGCTGCGCGCGGCCTATGACCGTTACCGGGTCGATCCCGCCTTCCTGGAAGAGTTCAACTACGAACTCAAGCATTTCGTGGGCCGGCCCAGTCCGGTCTACCACGCCCGCCGCTGGTCCGAGCTCGTGGGCGGCGCCCAGATCTGGTTCAAGCGCGAAGACCTGAACCACACCGGCGCCCACAAGGTCAACAACTGTATCGGCCAGGCCCTGCTCGCCAAGCGCATGGGCAAGCCGCGCGTCATCGCCGAGACCGGCGCGGGCCAGCACGGCGTGGCCACCGCCACGGTGGCGGCCCGCTATGGCATGGAATGCGTGGTGTACATGGGCAGCGAAGACGTGCGCCGCCAGGCCTCCAACGTCTACCGCATGAAGCTGCTGGGCGCCACGGTGGTGCCCGTGACCTCCGGTTCGCGCACCCTGAAGGACGCGCTGAACGAAGCCATGCGCGACTGGGTCACCAACATCGAAAACACGTTCTACATCATCGGCACGGTGGCGGGTCCTGACCCCTATCCCCGCATGGTGCGCGACTTCCAGACCGTGATCGGCAACGAATGCCTGACGCAGATGCCCGAGGCCATCGGCCGCCAGCCCGACTACGTGGTGGCGGCGGTGGGCGGCGGTTCCAACGCGATGGGCATCTTCCATCCCTACATCCCGTATGAAAACGTGCGCCTCATTGGCGTCGAGGCCGCCGGGGAAGGCATGGACAGCGGCAAGCACGCCGCATCGCTGGCCGCCGGCCAGGTGGGCGTGCTGCACGGCAACCGCACCTATGTCATGCAGAACGCAGACGGCCAGGTCCAGGAAACGCATTCCGTCTCCGCCGGCCTGGACTATCCCGGCGTCGGTCCCGAACACGCCTGGCTCAAGGACTCGGGCCGCGCCGAATACGTGGGCATCACGGACGACGAAGCCCTGAAGGCCTTCCACGACTGCTGCCGCATCGAAGGCATCATGCCGGCCCTGGAATCCTCCCATGCCATCGCCCACGCCGTGAAGTTGGCCGCCACGCTGCCGCGCGACGCCGTGATCCTGGTCAATCTGTCGGGCCGGGGCGACAAGGACATGCATACCGTCGCCGAACGCGCCGGCCTCGAGCTCTGACACCATGACAACCCGCACCGATCGCATTGCCGCGGCTTTCGCGCGCACCGCTGAATCCGGCCGCGCCGCGGCCCTGATTCCCTACATCGCCGCCGGCGATCCTTCCCCCGCCGCCACGGTTCCCCTGATGCACGCGCTGGTCCAGGCCGGCGCCGACGTCATCGAACTGGGCGTGCCGTTCTCCGATCCGATGGCCGACGGCCCCGTGATCCAGCGCGCCGCGGACCGCGCCATCGCGCAGGGCGTGGGCCTGGCGCGCGTGCTCGACCTGGTGGCCGAATTCCGCCAGCGCGACACCGACACGCCCGTGGTCCTGATGGGCTACGCCAATCCCATCGAGCGCATGGGCCAGGCGGAATTCGCCAGCCGTGCCGCGCAGGCCGGCGTGGACGGCGTGCTGGTCGTGGACTATCCGCCCGAAGAAGTCCTCGAATTCGCCGCCACGCTGGGCGGGCACGGCATTGCGCCGATCTTCCTGCTGGCGCCCACGTCCACCGAAGACCGCATCAAGGCCGTGTCCGGCGTTGCGCGCGGCTATGTCTACTACGTCTCGCTCAAGGGCGTGACGGGGGCCGGCTCGCTCAACACCGACGACGTCGCCGAGCGCGTCGCCGTGATCCGCCGCCACGTGCGCGACATTCCGGTCGGCGTTGGGTTCGGCATCCGCGATGCCGAAAGCGCCCAGCGCGTGGCGCGCGTCGCCGATGCGGTCGTCATCGGCAGCAAACTGATCGAAACCATGGAACAGGCGGTCGCCAATGCGCCGGCTGCCCAGCAAACCGACGCCGCAGTCGCCGCCGCCAGCGGCTGGCTGCGCACCATCCGGCAGGCGCTGGATCAAGTCAAACGCGAGAACGCGTCGGCCTGAGCGGCCGGGCGCGATCTCAAACGGGATGAATAATCAATGAGCTGGATCGATAAACTCCTGCCTCCTCGCATCAATAAAACCAGCGACAGCGGCGCCCGCCGCGTTCCCGAAGGCCTGTGGGTGAAATGCCCGTCGTGCGAATCGGTGCTGTATAGCGAAGACCTGGCAGCCAACCTCCACGTCTGCCCCAAGTGCGACCACCACATGCGGATCGGGGCTCGCGCCCGCATCGATTCGCTGCTCGACATGGAAGGCCGCGTCGAAATCGGCCAGACCACGCGTTCGGTCGACACGCTGAAGTTCAAGGACACGCGCAAGTATCCCGAGCGCCTGCAAGAGGCCGTCAAGGCGACGGGCGAAACCGACGCGCTGGTGGTCATGAGCGGCTCGATCCGCGGCGTGCCCGCCACGCTGGCCTGCTTTGAATTCGAATTCATGGGCGGTTCCATGGGCTCGGTGGTCGGCGAGCGCTTCGCGCGCGGCGCGCAGGCCGCCCTGGACAACAAGACCCCCTTCATCTGCGTTGCCGCTTCCGGCGGCGCGCGCATGCAGGAAAGCCTGCTGTCGCTGATGCAGATGGCCAAGACGAACGCCATGCTGACCCGCCTGTCGGCGGCCGGCCTGCCGTTCATCAGCGTGCTGACCGATCCCACCATGGGCGGCGTGTCGGCCAGCTTTGCCTTCATGGGCGACGTGGTCATCGCGGAGCCCAAGGCGCTGATCGGCTTTGCCGGCCCGCGCGTGATCGAGCAGACCGTCCGCGAAAAGCTGCCGGAAGGCTTCCAGCGCGCCGAATTCCTGCTGCAAAAGGGCGCGATCGACATGGTCGTCGACCGCCGCCAACTGCGCGAGGAAATCGCCCGCCTGCTGGCCCTGTTGACCAACCAGCCGGCGGACGTGGTCACCGCCTGAGAATGCTGCCTGGACGCCCGGCCGCAGCGGTTGGGCCGTCCAGTGACACATGCCGCCGGCAGCCTCGCGCTCCCGGCGGCATTTTTCTGCGCGCGACGCGGTTTTCGGGAACGGCGCTTGCTATGGCCGCCTAGCGCGATATCGCAGGCCTGAAACACGCGACTTTCGGAACAGTCTTTTTCATGGCAATTTGTTGCCAGATTGCGACAGGCACCACGCCAGTTGATCCGGATTTTGCTATGGTCTTCCGTTAGTCCAGAAACACATGGAGTTATTCCAATGCAGTCGACGAAGAAGAAAATGCTGACGCGCCTTGCCGGCCTTGCCCTGGCAGGGGTTGCCACCTTCGCGAGCGCCCAGTCGTCCGAAGGCACCCAGGGGGGCGTGAGCCTGCACTACGGCATTGGCGACCACTACAAGCGCCTGACCCTCAACTACGAAACCGCCTCGCTCTGGACTTATCAATTCGGCGGCAATTGGGGACGCCTTGATCTGACGCCGGAATTCGGTGCGTCGTACTGGCAGGCCGACGGTTCCCGCTCGCCGGGCCACGTGTGGCAATTCAGCGCCATCCCGATGTTCCGCTGGTGGACCGGCGAACGCTTCTACATCGAAGCGGGTATCGGCGCCACGCTGTTTTCCAGCACGCGCTTTGCCGACGAAAACATCAGCACGGCCTTCCAGTTCGGCGACCACGTCGGCGTGGGCTTCCTGGTCACCCCGAACAACCGCATCGGCCTGCGTTATTCGCATTTCTCGAACGCCAGCATCAAGCGTCCGAATCCGGGCCTGGACGTCGTGCAGCTTACCTACACGTACCAGTTCTGATTGCCTCCTGCATGGACGCGGGGCGCGCTCGCCTGAGCGTGCGCCCTGCGCGCAGATCCTGCAAAACCACCCATCCGGGTGGTTTTTTTTGCCCGGCGCCGGGGTCTGGTCTATTTTCCGGCCTCCTGTCCTGCCCGCCGCAGGGGCGCTGCCCGACGATTCAACACCTCAAAAAGATTATGTTCTGACTGCGTTTCCACGTACTTGTTGGTGTGGAGTGCTATGCCCAGAATGCCCTGGCGACACCCAAAACCACAACGAGCCGTCGCAGGGCCCTGATCGCCGCATCCCGCGCGGTCCCGCAGGCGCCCGAGAGTACGGCACACGGAGACGTCAGATGAAATACCCCTGTATGCAGGCGCGCCGCATGGCGCGCATGGCCGGCGCCGCCGGCCTGGCTATTGCCCTCGGCACCGCATCCTCCATCGCGCTGGCCGACGAATTCCCGAACAAACCCTTGCGCATGGTCGTGGGCTTTGCGCCCGGAGGCGGCGCGGATATCGTGGCCCGCCTGGTGGGCGCGAAGATGGCCGAAAACCTGGGGCAGCAGGTGGTCGTCGAGAACCGCGCAGGCGCCACGGGCACGATCGCCGCCGACAACGTGGCGCGCTCGCCCGCCGACGGCTATTCGCTGTTCCTGGGGTCGCAGTCCACCATGGTGGTCGCGCCGTCCTTGTTTCCCACGTTGCCCTTCACGCCCGAAAAGGACTTCACGCCGGTCTCGCAAGTGGTCACCATGCCGTTGATCCTGGTGGTCAATCCCGCCCTGGTCGACGTCAAGAGCGTCGGCGAGCTCACCGAGCACATCCGGAAGGCCGGCAACGGCGCGCTCAGCTATGCCTCCTCAGGCCAGGGCGGCCCGCAGCACATCGCCGGAGAGCTGTATGCCCACATGGTGGGCACCAAGGTGACGCACGTGCCTTACAAGGGCGAATCGGCCGCGATCGCCGACGTGCTGGGCGGACATGTGCCCTACATGTTCGCGAACCTGCCGGTGGCGCTGCCGTACATCAGCTCGGGCAAGCTGCGCCCGCTGGCCATCACCAGCCTGAAACGCGACCCCAAGGCGCCCCAGATCCCCACGCTGGCCGAATCCGGCTTCAAGGACTTCGAGGTCTCGACCTGGTACGGCGTCTTCGCGCCGGCCAAGACGCCCAAGGCCGTGGTCGACAAGCTTTCCACCTCGATCCGGTCCGCGCTGGACCAGCGCGATATGCAGGCCAAGCTCAGCGAGCAGGGCTTCACGGTGGTGGGCAGCGATTCGGCCGCCTTCAGCCGCTTCGTGGGCGCCGAGCTGCCGCGCTGGTCGGTGCTGATCCGAGATATTGGCATCAAGCCCGAGTAGGGCGGACCTGCCGGGCGATCGGAGCCGGTCGCCCGACGCCGGTCGCCCGCAGCCGGTCGCCTGATGCCGGTCGCCCCCATTTTTCCTTCCCGAGACTATCTATGATCGATTTCACCGAAAAGCGCGCCGCCGGTCCCGTCATCCGGCTGCACTCCGCGGACAACGTCGTGGTGGCGCGCGTGCCGCTGGGCATCGGCACGGCCGTGCCTGCCGAAGGCCTCGTCAGCCGCAGCCAGGTCCCGGCCGGGCACAAGATCGCGGCGCGCGACCTGCGCGCGGGCGAGCCCATCCTCAAGTACAACGTGTGCATCGGCTTTGCCGCCACGGACATACCGGCCGGCACCTACGTCCACTCGCACAACATGGACTTCCAGGAGTTCGACCGCGACTATGCGCACGCGCGCGATTACGTGCCGACCCGCATCCTGCCCGAGTCCGAGCAGGCGCAATTCCAGGGCATCGTGCGCGCCAACGGGCAGGTGGGCACGCGCAACTACATCGGCATCCTGGCCACCGTGAACTGTTCCGCCACGGTGGTGCATCGCATTGCCGCGGCGTTCACGCAGGAGGCGATGGCGGCCTATCCCAATGTGGATGGCGTGGTGGCGCTGAGCCATGGCATGGGATGCGGCATGGAAATGTCGGGCGAGCCGATGGACCTGCTTCGGCGCACGATGGGCGGCTATGCCTGTCATGCGAACTTTGCCGGGGTGCTGATCGTCGGGCTGGGCTGCGAGCGCAATCAGCTCGATGCGCTGCTCAAGGACCAGGGCCTCGAAGCGGGCGCGCGGCTGCGGACATTCATCATGCAGGAGACCGGCGGCACGCGTAAAACCATCGAAGCGGGCATCGATGCCGTGAAGGCCATGCTGCCGCAGGCGAACGACGTGCAGCGTGTGCCGGTGCCTGCGCGGCACCTGAAGATCGGCTTGCAGTGCGGCGGGTCGGACGGGTTTTCGTCGATCACCGCGAATCCGGCGCTGGGCGCGGCCATGGACATCCTGGTGCGCCACGGCGGCACGGCCATATTGTCGGAGACCCCGGAAATTTATGGGGTGGAGCACACCCTGACCTCGCGCGCGCGCAGCCGCGAGGTGGGCGAGAAGCTGGTGCGGCGCATCCGCTGGTGGAAGGAAGAATACTCGCCGGGCCGTGACGTGCAGATCAATGGAAAGGTCAGTCCGGGCAATCAGATGGGTGGTCTGGCCAATATCTTCGAGAAATCGCTGGGTTCCTCGATGAAGGGCGGCACGACGGGCTTGATGGAGGTGTATCGCTACGCAGAGCCCGTCCGGCAGCCGGGCATGGTGTTCATGGACACGCCGGGCTTTGATCCCGTGTCGGCGACAGGGCAGATCGCGGGCGGCGCGAACATGATCTGCTTTACCACCGGCCGCGGCTCGATGTTCGGCGCCAAGCCGGTGCCTTCGATCAAGCTCGCGACCAATACGCCGATGTTCGAGCGCCTGACCGAGGACATGGACGTCAATTGTGGCCAGATCCTGGACGGCACCGCCACGCTGCAAGAGGTGGCGCAGCGGATCTTCGAAGAGATCCTGCGCGTGGCCTCGGGCGCCCGCAGCAAGAGCGAATTGCTGGGGCTGGGGGACCACGAGTTTGTGCCCTGGAACATTGGTGTCGTGAGCTGATCCGCATGGCGCGGGCCGCGCCGGCGCGGACGGTCCGGCGGGACCGTCCGCGTGTCGCGGTCAGGAGCCAGGCAGGAATCAGGCAGCGATCAGGCGTCGGCCAGCGCGGCCGCACCAGGCATGTCAAAGCCGTTGGCCTGAAGCGCAGCCTTCAGGGCATCGGTCTGCGCCGCGTTCAGCTCGACCAGCGGCGCGCGCACCGTGGCCCACGCGGCGTCGCCCGATTTCCAGGCGATGGCGGCCTTCATGGCGGGAATCATGGGAAATTGCTGGAACACGTTGCGCGTGGCGTTCAGGCCCGCCTGGCGCTCGTCCGCATCCGCTTCCTGCCAGCGCTGCTGCAGCGCGACGATGGGGCCCGGATTGACGTTGCCGGTCGCCGTGATGCAGCCCACGCCGCCCGCGCGCAGCGTCTGCAGCAGGAATGCCTCGCTGCCCGCATAGACCTGGAAGCCGCGCGGCGCAAAGCGTTCGATCATCGCCGCCGTGTTGGCCCAATCGCCGCCGCTGTCCTTCACGCCCGCGACGATGCCGGGGTAGCGGTCCAGCAGGCGGTCGATGAGATCCAGGCTGAGGGGCACCTGGCTGACGGGCGGGATGTGGTACAGGTACATGCGCAGCGCGTCGTCGCCCACGCCCTCGATCAGTCCGGCGTAGTAGCGGAAAAGGCCTTCGTCGCTGACGCCTTTGTAGTAGAACGGCGGCAGCACCAGCACGCCCATGCTGCCGCTGCGCACCGCATGCTGGGTGAGCGCAATGGCGTCGGGCAGCGCGCACGCGCCCGTGCCGGGCATCAGCGCCGACGGTTCCACGCCCGCGTCGAGCAGCGCGTCCAGCAGGGTGTGCTTTTCGGCCAGGGACAGCGAATTCGCCTCGGAATTGGTCCCAAATATGGCCAGTCCGACGGACTGCTCGCGCAGCCAGCGGCAATGCTTCACGTAGCGGCCCAATGCCGGACGATGGCGCTCATCGAACGGTGTCAGCACCGGGGAAAAAACGCCGGGAATGCGGGCAGGGGTCGTCATGTCTCTACTCGTTATCGGTTGGGGGAAGAAACGCGTCGCGGCCGCGCGGCTGCGATCCCCGATTCTGGCATTGATCCGGCCTGCAAACATCTGCTGTTTAATGGGTTCAATCCATAAAATTATTGTGGTTTGCCATCGGTCAAGCCACGTATCGACAAGGGGGAGACGGTGGATACGCGATATGTGCAGAGCTTTGTGTCGGTGGTCGAATGCGGTTCGCTGGCCGAGGCGGCGCGGCGGCTCGACCTGACGCCCGCCGCCATCGCGGCGCGCGTGCGCACGCTGGAGGAGGAGCTGGGCGCCACGCTGGTCAAGCGCGTGGGGCGCAGCGTCAAGGCGACCGAAGCCGGCCTGAAAGTGCTGGAACGCGCCCGCGGCGTCCTGCGCGAAGTGCGCGACCTACGGGCCAGCGCCGCGGACGATGCGCCGCTGGGCGAGCTGCGCCTGGGGGTCTCGGCCTCGGGGCTGACGGGCATCATGCCCATCGTCCTGGCCCGCCTGTACCGCCGGCTGCCCAAGCTGGCGGTCTTCATGGAGCCGGGCACCTCCAATCACCTGTACCACCGGGTGATCAACGGGGACCTGGACGCCGCGTTCATCGTCAAGCCGCAATTCAACCTGTCCAAGGGCTACGCCTGGAAGCTGTTGACCGAGGAGCCGCTGGTCGTTCTTGCGCCGCCCGGCACGCCGGGAAACGACGCCCACGAACTGATGCGCACGCAACCCTTCATCCGCTACGACCGCAACGTCTGGGGCGGCCGCCTGGCCGACCAATACCTGCGCCAGCATGGCATCGCGCCGCGCGAGCGGCTGGAGGTCGATGGCCTCATGGGCATTGCCTGCATGGTCTCCGAGGGCCTGGGCGTGTCGCTGGTGCCGGACTGGGCGCCGGACTGGCTCGACAGCCGCCGCGTCAAGCGCGTGCTGCTGCCCGGGCGTGCGCCCCTGCGCCGGATGGGCATTCTGTGGGCGCGGCACATGCCGCATTCGGCGCTCGCGGAGGCCTTTGTGGAGGAGGCGGGCAGGGCCTTGAATCCGCTTGCGCGCCGCGCGTAGGGGGACCGGGGCCCTAGCTCCCTTCCCGAGGGCGCGGCGCGGCCCCTGTGAATCCGCCCGTACCATGAAAAACACCCCGCAGTCCGGATTCGAATCCGGATTGCGGGGTGTTGCGCCTTGTCAGGCCAAGCCCTTGCGGGCTTGCCGTTTAGTGGCGGGTTTCGACCTGGACCAGCGGCTCGTTCGAGACGGGCGTCACCGGCTTGCGCTCGCGGCCCAGGCGGACCGGCGCGTACGAAGCGGCGATGCGCTGCTGGGTCTGCGCGTGGCGTTCCGGATCGGTTTCCACCCACTGCAGGCCGGCGGCATTGACCACGTCGTGCAGAGCCTGCGCCTTGGCGGCCGGGGCAGCGGCAGGCACCACGATGGGCTGCGCGCTGGCCGGGGCCGACGGTGCGGGCGCCGGGGCGGCGACCGGGGCTGCCGCGGGGGCTGCTGCCGGTGCGGGGGCGGCTACGGGCACTTCGACCACGGGTTCCACGGCGGGCGCTTCCACGGGGGCTTGCACCGGTTCGGCGGCAACGGAAACTTCGCTGGCGGGCGCCACGGCGATGGGCTGGGCGGCTTCACGCGGTCCCGTCTGCACGGGCTGGGCGACGGGCTCGGCCTCGGGCTGCGTCACCGGCTCGGCAACGACCTGCGCGGACTCGGACTCGGGCTTGGCGGTTTCGACCTGGCCGGACGCGGCTTCCTGCACGGGAGCAGCTTCCTGCACCGGTGCGGGTTGCGCGGCGGCCTGCTCGGGCTGTGCGGCCGGAGCGGCTTGAACCTGCTGCGCGGGGGCGGCTACGGTCTGGGCGGCAGCCGGTTGCGCGGGCTCGGCAACGACGCCGTCGGCCTGCGGTTCGCCGGCTTCGTCCGTGCCGTCTTCCAGCAGCTCGTCGCTGCCGGCCACGCCTGCTTCTTCCTGGCTGCGGCGGCCACGGCGGCTGCGGCGGCGGCGGCGCTTGCGTTCGGGATCGGCCGCGCCTTCGGCGCCTTCACCCTGCAGGCCATCGGCGGACTGCTCGACGGCGTCGGCGTCCAGGTTGGCTTCGGCGGCGGGCTGCTGTTCAGATCGGGCGTCGGGCAGCGCGGTGGCGACCGTCTGGGCCAAAGCGGCGACCATGCTTTCCTGTTCGCTCATCGGCGCGTCGGCCTGGCCTTCCTCGCGGCGGTTGCGGCCACGGCCACGGCGGCGGTTGCGGCCGGCGCCGGTGTCTTCACCGTTGAGCTCGGGCGCCTGATCCGGACGGCTCGATGCCAGGGCGGCTTGCGTGGCGGATTGCGTATCGCGCTCGCCGCGGGCTTCACCGCGACCTTGGCGCTCGCCGCGTTCGGCGTCGGAGCGGCGGTTGCCGCGCACGTGGTGACGTGCGCCTTCCGTGCCCTCGGCGCCTTCGCCGCGCGCTTCGCCGCGACGGTTGCGGTTGCGGTCGGAACCGTGGCGTTCGCCGCGGCGCTCCTGGCCGTCATGGCTGCCGCGGCCCTTGCCGCGGGTGGGGGCGGCACGCTTGGCGGTCTCTTCGGCGGGGGCGGGCGCGGGCTTGGCGGGTTCGGAACCGCCGGTCAGCCAGCCGACCAGGCGCTTGAACAGGCCGCCCAGACCGGCGCCCGTGGCGGGCGCGGCGGGGGCCGCGGCCGGTGCGGCGGGGGTGGAGACCGGAGCAGGCTGCGACGGCGTGATGCCCTTGACCAGGGCTTCCGGACGCGACTTGATTTCGCTTTCGCGCGGCTGCCAGGGGGCGTCGGTGGCCGGGGCTTCGACCAGCTCGAAGCTGGTCTTCACTTCTTCCAGGCGCGGATCGTCGTGGCGCAGGCGCTCGATGTGATGGTGCGGCGTTTCCAGATGCTTGTTGGGGATCAGCATCAGGTTGACCTTCAGGCGCGCTTCCATCTTGGTGATGTCGGCACGCTTTTCGTTCAAGAGGTACGTGGCCACGTCGACGGGCACCTGGGCGTGGACCGCCGCGGTGTTTTCCTTCATGGCCTCTTCCTGCAGCAGGCGCAGGACGTGCAGGGCGCTGGACTCGGCATCGCGGATCACGCCGGTGCCGTTGCAGCGCGGGCAGGTGATGTGCGAGCCTTCGTTCAGGGCCGGACGCAGGCGCTGGCGCGACAGCTCCATCAGGCCGAAACGCGAGATCTTGCCCATCTGGACGCGGGCGCGGTCGAAATGGAGGGCATCACGCAGGCGCTGTTCGACGGCGCGCTGGTTCTTGCTGTCTTCCATGTCGATGAAGTCGATGACGATCAGGCCACCCAGGTCGCGCAGGCGCAACTGGCGGGCCACTTCGTCGGCCGCTTCCGAGTTGGTGCGCAGCGCGGTTTCCTCGATGTCGGCGCCGCGGGTGGAGCGGGCCGAGTTGACGTCGACGGAAACCAGCGCTTCGGTGTGGTCGATCACGATGGCGCCGCCCGAGGGCAATTGCACCGTGCGCGAATAGGCCGTCTCGATCTGGTGTTCGATCTGGAAGCGCGAGAAGAGGGGGATGTCGTCACGGTAGCGTTTGACGCGCTGGACGTTGTCCGGCATCACCACGCTCATGAAGGCGGTGGCCTGGTCGGCGATCTCGTCCGTGTCGATCAGGATCTCGCCGATCTCGGGCGAGAAATAATCGCGGATGGCGCGGATGACGAGGCTGGATTCGAGGTAGATCAGGATGGGCGCGGCATTGTCGCGCGCGGCGCCGTCGATGGCGGTCCAGAGCTGCAACAGGTAGGACAGGTCCCACTGGAGTTCTTCGACGTTGCGGCCGATGCCTGCGGTGCGGGCGATGATGCTCATGCCCTGGGGCAGGTCGAGCTGTTCCATCGTGTCGCGCAGTTCCTGGCGGTCCTCGCCCTCGACGCGGCGCGAAACACCGCCGCCACGGGGGTTGTTGGGCATCAGGACCAGGTAGCGGCCGGCCAGCGAGATGAACGTGGTCAGGGCGGCGCCCTTGTTGCCGCGTTCTTCCTTTTCGACCTGGACGATCAGTTCCTGGCCTTCGCGCAGGGCGTCCTGGATGCGGGCGGTGCGCACATCCACGCCTTCCTTGAAGAAGCTGCGGGCAACTTCCTTGAAAGGCAGAAAGCCGTGGCGGTCCTCGCCGTAATTGACGAAGCAGGCTTCAAGGCCGGGTTCGATCCGGGTGATGACACCTTTGTAGATGTTGCCTTTGCGTTGTTCGCGGCCGGCAGTCTCGATGTCGAGGTCGATGAGTTTTTGCCCATCGACGATAGCGACGCGTAATTCTTCCTGATGCGTCGCATTGAACAGCATGCGCTTCATGAGAGGGTTTCTCCGTTGTCATGACGCGCCGATATCGGCGCGTGACCTCGGGCCACTCGGGCTGCGGCTGAAGCGGGCAAGAAGTTGCGGACCGTACCTGGGCGGCGCCCAGGCGTATCCGCCGCGGGTCAGGCGGGCACGTCGTGCCGTGGGGCACGGGGTTCTTTCAGCAGGAGGGTCAGCTTCACTGAATGTGGTTTGACGGAGTGTGCTGGGAACGGCAGCTGCGGTCGGATTGGTTGCCTACACGCAGCTGGTGCTTTAAATATGCGACGATTCTTGCAGTGCTTCAGAGCCGCTTGCGGCATGCAACGGACCTGCCGGGAAAGCGGGCAAGATGAATGCCACACCACTATCCCGCAGGGCTCGGTTGCGCCGGCGACCAAGAGACCCAGGGGTTGAATGAGCAGGCAGTACAATGGCGGCCCGCGCGCTCGACGGAGTTGCGTGTTGGTTGCATCTCTACGCCAGGCGGCTTGTTCAGCCCCTTAAGGCTGTCCCGATTATATGTCGCTTTCCGCAATGCGCAAAGAAACTTCCTCCCCTGAATTCGCCTCAAAAGCAGCGCCCGCCGTCCGGATGGTCGAAGTGGGCGCCGAGCACGCCGGCCAGCGTCTGGACAACTTCCTCATGCGCTTGTGCAAGGGGGTGCCCAAGACGCACATCTACAAGGCCATCCGCGGCGGCGAGGTGCGCGTCAACAAGGGACGCATCCAGGTCGACTACCGGGTGGAAGAAGGGGACGTCGTGCGCATTCCGCCGCTGCGCCTGCCCGATCCGGGCAAGCCCAGGCCCGTGCCGGCCGCCGAATTCCCCATCGTGTTCGAGGACGACGCGATGCTGGTCGTGGACAAGCCCGCCGGCGTGGCCGTCCACGGCGGCAGCGGGGTGTCGTTCGGCGTGATCGAACAATTGCGCGCCGCCCGCCCGCAGGCCAAGTTCCTGGAATTGGTGCACCGGCTCGACCGCGAGACCTCCGGGCTGCTCATGGTCGCCAAGAAGCGCAGCGCGCTGCTGGCCCTGCACGCCATGCTGCGCGAGGGCAGGAGCGACAAGCATTACTTTGCGCTGGTCGAGGGCGATTGGGTCAACGATCGCCAGCACATCAAGCTGTCGCTGGCCAAGTGGACCACCCAATCGGGCGAGCGCCGCGTCAAGGTGGATCCGGACGGGCAGACGGCGCACACCATCGTCACGCTGAAACAGCGGTTTGGCGGTTACAGTCTGGTCGACGCCGAGTTGCGCACCGGCCGTACCCACCAGATCCGCGTCCACCTGGCGGCCAGCGGCTTTCCCATCGTCGGGGACGACAAATACGGCCACGACGAGGTGCGCGCCCGGTTCGCGCGGCAGGGCTTCAATCGCATGTTCCTGCACGCCCACAGTCTCACCTTCCCTCATCCGCTCACGGGCGAGGTCATGACCCTTACCGCCGAGCTGCCGCCCGCTTGCCGGAACATACTGAAATCACTGGAGTCGGTCTGATATGTCGTATTCGCTGGTCGTCTTTGACTGGGATGGCACCTTGATGGATTCCACCCACAGCATCGTGGCCGCCATCCAGGGCGCCTGCCGCGACCTGGAGCTGGCGGTGCCGTCCGCGTCCGAGGCGAGCTGGGTCATCGGTCTGTCCCTCGAAAGCGCCTTGCGCCGCGCCGTCCCGGAACTGACGCAGGCCATGCTCCCGCGGTTTCTGGAGCGCTACCGCACGCATTACTTGCTGCGCGATCCCGAGCTGCGCCTGTTCGACGGCATCCCCGAGCTGTTGACCGAACTTGCCGGCCAGAACGTGCGCCTGGCAGTCGCCACCGGCAAGAGCCGGGTCGGGCTGACCCGGGCGCTCGCGGCCACGGGCCTGGGGCCGCTGTTTGACGCCACCCGTACCGCCGACGAAACCTTCAGCAAGCCGCATCCGGCGATGTTGCACGAGCTGATGCAGGAGCTGGACGTGGATCCGGCCGGGGTCGTCATGGTGGGCGACACCTCGCACGACTTGCAGATGGCCTGCAATGCGGGGGTGCATGGCCTGGGCGTGACGTACGGCGCTCATACCCTGAAGGAACTTCAGGGATGTGCCCCGCAAGCCGTGTTCGATAGCGTGCCGCTGATGCGCGAATGGCTGCTGCCGCGCGTGGGCGCAGGCGCCTAGCTCCAAAGCGCGTCCAGCGGCCGCGGAACGTCGGCCCTGCAGGCCGGTCTATCGGAAAGGCGCCTCCCGTTCTTCTCGTTCTTCTCGTTCTGTGAGCGGGCGCCGCGGAATAACATAGGCTCGTCCAGCGTCCATGAAGGGCGCGGGGCGCGCTCAGGGCGCCTGCGCCTTCCCGGAGACTACGATGCTGATACGCAAGCCAGACGACCTTCTTTCTTCCGAGATCACCTCCGAGGCCGTGTGGCGGTCGCGCCGCGAGTTGATGCTCCGGGCCGGCGCTGCCGCTGCCGCCGTCGGGTTGCCGGGATGGGCCACGCGCGCAGCCCATGCGCAGGAGGCGGGCGCATTGCCGGGCAAGGCCAATCCCGCCTTCAGCGTGATGGACAAGCAGACGTCCCTGTCGGACGTCACCTCCTACAACAATTACTACGAGTTCGGCGTAAATAAGGACGATCCGGCGGCCAATGCCGGCAAGTTGCAGACACGTCCCTGGACCGTCAGCGTCGAAGGCGAGGTCAACAAGCCGCGCACCTTCACGATCGAAGAGCTGCTCAAGCTGGCCCCGATGGAAGACCGGGTGTATCGCCTGCGTTGCGTCGAAGGCTGGTCGATGGTCATCCCCTGGGTGGGCTATTCGCTGTCCGAAGTGCTCAAGCAGGTCGAGCCCAACGGCAACGCCAAATACGTCGAGTTCGTCACCGCCGTGCAGCGCGAAAACATGCCGGGTGTGCGGGCCGCCATCCTGGAGTGGCCCTATGTGGAGGGGCTGCGTATCGATGAGGCGATGCATCCGCTCGCCATGCTGGTTTTCGGCGTCTATGGGCGCGTGTTGCCCAACCAGAACGGCGCGCCGCTGCGGCTGGCCGTGCCCTGGAAATACGGCTTCAAATCGGGTAAGTCGCTCGTCAAGATCCGGCTCGTCGAAAAGCAGCCGATGACCTCGTGGGTGAAGTCCGCGCCGCAAGAGTACGGCTTCTACGCCAATGTGAACCCCAACGTCGCCCATCCACGCTGGAGCCAGGCCACTGAACGCCGGATCGGCGAGGACGGGTTGTTCAGCCCCAAGCGCAAAACCCTGATGTTCAATGGCTATGGCGATCAGGTGGCGTCGCTCTATCAGGGCATGGACCTGAAGGCCAATTACTGAGGCTCCCCATGTCCGTCGGCGCTCCTCGCGTGGCTTCTGCCCCGGTGTCGGGCAAGGCGCAACTGTCGGCCAAGACGGTTGCGCGCTTCAAGCCGCTGCTTTTCGTGCTGGGCCTGGCGCCTTTTGCGCGCTGGATCTGGCTGGGCATGAACAACGGCCTGACGGCCAACCCCGTCGAATTCCTGACCCGTTCGTCCGGCACGTGGGCCCTGGTGTGCCTGCTGGTCACCCTGGCGATCACGCCGCTGCGGCGCCTGCTCGGACAGCCCGCGCTGGTGCGCGTGCGGCGCATGTGCGGCCTCTTCGCGTTTTTTTACGCGGCCATGCATTTCATGGCGTGGGTCTGGTGGGATCGAGGGTTCGATCCGGTGGGAATGGTGCGCGACATCGGTGAACGCCCCTTCATCATGGTGGGATTTTCGGCGTTCGTGCTGATGATGGCCCTGGCCGCAACCTCCACGCAGTGGGCGATGCGCAGGATGGGAAAGCGTTGGCAGACCCTGCACCGGGCCATTTACGCCATCGGCTTGCTGGTCATCCTGCATTACTGGTGGCACAAGGCCGGCAAGAACGACCTGACGCAGCCGGCGATATATAGCGCGGTCCTGGCGGTGTTGCTGGGCTGGCGCGTGGTGGCTTGGTGGCGGCGCCGGCCTTAGCGGGCGCCGCGGGTCGTCACAACATGGACAGCATGATGGCGGCGGTCTCCGCGTCCGGCTGGCCATCGTGCAGGGCAGGGCGGTAGTGCATCTGGAATGCCGCCAGCGTATTGATGGTTTCGCGATCCAGCGTGCCGTGTTGCGGACAGGCGTAGCCTAGCCGCTGCAATTGCTTCTGGAACCACGCCACGTCCGGTGTGCCTTCGGCCTGCAGGCGAGCCAGGTGTTCGGCGGCGCCGGCTTCGTTGTACCAGCGGCCGATGCCGGCGTCCGCCAGCGCCTTCCAGGGAAAGAGCGGGCCGGGGTCCACCTTGCGCTGCGGCGCGATGTCGCTGTGGCCCACGACGTTCTCGGCGGCGATCCCGTGGCGCTGGATGATGTCGCGCAGCAGAATCGTCAGGGCGCGCACCTGGCGCGCGTCGTAAGGGTGCCAGACGCGCTTGCCGTCCTCGCCCTCCGTCCAACCCGGATTGACGATCTCGATGCCGATCGACGTGCTGTTCATCGCGATATTGCCGTACCAGGAACTCGCTCCGGCATGCCACGCGGCGCGGTTTTCATCGACCAGGCGGTAGGCGCGTCCGTCCAGGTCCAGCAGATAGTGGGCGCTGACCTTGCCTTGGGAAAGCAGGTGCAGCGATTTGGCGTCGTCCACGGTCGTGTAGTGCACGACGACGGCGCGCACCCGGCTGCTCTGGCTGACGGCGGTGATCGAGGTGTCCAGGTCGAGTCCGGCGGGACCCCTCGAGGCGCAACCCGCCAGGGCCGCCGCGGCCAGCAGCGTGCAGATCAGGCGGATCATGTCAGCGGGCCAGGTAAAGGAACAGCGTGGGCAGCTTGTCCAGTTGCGGCGCGGGCAACTTTTTCCAGTCGGCCACCGTGTGCGTCACGACCCATTCGTCGTCGGTCGTCACCGAACGCGCCACGCACAGCTTGGTGTCGCCCTTCAGGGTGGCCACCAGCGTCGCGAACATGGCGGCGTTGCGATAGGGGGTCTCGATCAGCAACTGGGTCTGGTTGTGGCGGGCGGAGTGCTGCTCCCAGGCGCGCAACTGCTTGGCGCGTTCGGCCGGATCCACCGGGGCGTACCCGTGGAAGGCGAATCGCTGGCCGTCCAGGCCGCTGGCCATGAGACCCAGAAGAATGGACGACGGGCCCACCCACGGCTTGACGGTGATTCCCAGGCGGTGGGCCGCGTCGACCACCTTGGCGCCGGGGTCCGCGACGGCGGGGCATCCGGCCTCGGACACCAGGCCGATCTCGGCGCCTTGCTTCACGGGTTCGAGCCACGCCTTGATCTGCGCGGGGTCGGCCTTGTCGGTCAGAGTGTGGATGGTGATTTCCTGCAGCGGCCGGGTGGTGCCGATAAGCTTGAGGAAGGCGCGGGCCGTCTTGGCGTTTTCGGCGATATACGTGTCCAGCCTGCCGGCGAGGGCGCGCACGTCCGCGGGCAGCCAGCGTTCGGGAGGTGCGTCGCCCAGGCTGACGGGGATCAGGTGCAGGGCGCCGCTCATGCGGGCGCTCCCGGGGCGTCGAGCGGATCCAGTCCGAAAATGGCCAGCATGCGCGTCAATTCGATCAGGGGCAGGCCTATGATGGCGGTGGGGTCGTCGCTCTGGATGCTTTCCATCAGGGCAATGCCCAGGCTTTCCGCCTTGGCGCTGCCTGCGGTATCGTAAGGTTCCTCGGCGCGCAGATAGGCGTCGATGGCGCGGTCCGGCAGTTGGCGGAACCGGCAGCGGGTAATGATGTCGGCCTTTTCCACTCGTTGGCCGTCCGTCACCGCCAGGGCGCTGTGAAACTCCACCAGTTGGCCCGACAGGGCGCGCAACTGTGCCTGTGCCCGCAGAAAATCGCCCGGCTTGCCGATGGGCGCGCCGTCCACCGTGGCCACCTGATCCGACCCGATCACGATGCTGCCCGGTTGCCTGGCCGCCACGGCCATGGCCTTTGCGACAGACAGCCGCAAGGCCAGCGCCTCGGGCGCTTCGCCGGGTTGTGGCGTTTCGTCGACATCGGGCGAAATCGCGATAAAGGGCAGGCGCAGCCGCGACAGCAATTCTTTGCGGTAGGGCGAGCTGGACGCGAGGATCAGGCTAGGCTTCTGGGGCATTCGGCATTTGACGATAATACGTAAGTCACAGTATTATCTAACGTTTTGCGGCATTTTTGCAGGAACATCAACATGACACCCAAGGGAAAGCCTGGCGACGATAGTCGCCGCGCGGGCGGATCGGCAGGTGCTAAGAAAGGTGTGACTGCGGGTATGAATGCGGGCATAAATGCGGGTATGAAGGCGACCGCGGCTGCGTCAGCAGGCGCCAGGGATGCAGTCATGAAACCCATCGATGCGTTTGCGTTTGCCCGCATGCGCAAGACGGCGCAGGGATCCATTGCCTTGGTGCGGCTTGCACGCGTGGTGGATGGTTTGCCCGAGCAGCCTGCGGGCGAAGCGGGTCTTGTGACCTGGTCCGTGCAAGGCGACGAAGGCAAGACCGGCCTGGTGATGGGTCAGCCGCTTCTGCGCCTGCACGTGCAGGCCAATCCGGTCGTCATATGCCAGCGGTGCAATGCGCCGTTTGCGTACCCGATCGACAGCGAAGTGGTGCTGCAACTGGTCAAATCCGAAGACGACCTCGACGATGGCTATTCCGTTGCTGAACAAGGCGACGGTGACGACGACGAGGACGACGACGGCGTAGGAAGGGATTCGGTGGCCTCCCTGCCTGAAAAGGTGGTGGGGTCGCATCATTTTGATCTGTTGGCCCAGATCGAAGATGAGCTCATTCTGAGCATTCCGTATGTGCCCAAGCATGATGTATGCCCGGGCGCGCAGGCCAAGGCCAGCGAAGCTCTTGAAGAGGAGCCCGCTGTCAAGCGTCCGTCGCCGTTTGCGGTGCTGGAACAACTGAAGCACAAAGATTGAGATCAACATCGGGCCGCATCGCGTACAATGCGCCCCGTTTCTAGGAGTCATCATGGCCGTTCAACAAAACAAGAAGTCCCCCTCCAAGCGCGGTATGCACCGTTCGCACGATTTTCTGGTGGCCCCGTCGACCGCCATCGAGCCGAACACTGGTGAAACGCACCTGCGTCACCACATCAGCCCCAACGGCTTCTACCGTGGCCGCAAGGTCCTGAAGACCAAGGCCGACGAATAAGGCCCCCGGGCCGAACTCGTACTCGGACCATTTCGGCTGAGCGCTGATACCTGGCACCCGTGATACGCATCGCCATAGACTGTATGGGCGGAGACTTCGGTCTGCCCGTCACGATTCCGGCTGCGATCGAGTTCGCCCGGCAATTTCCGGATACCCGGCTGTTGCTGGTCGGGCTTCCCGACGCTATCGAAGCGGCGCTCTCCGAGCACCGCAACGTGGCGCGCGATCGCATTGAGATCGTGGCGGCTTCCGAAGTCGTCACCATGGACGACCCGGTCGAGGTCGCCCTGCGCCGCAAAAAAGACTCCTCCATGCGCCTCGCTGCCCAGTCCGTCAAGGATGGGCGGGCGGACGCCTGCGTTTCCGCGGGCAATACCGGCGCCTGGATGGCCATTTCCCGCTACGTGCTCAAGACGCTGGACGGCATCGACCGCCCGGCCATCGCCACGTCCATTCCGAACCAGACGGGCCGCGCCACCACGGTGCTGGACCTGGGGGCGAACGTGGACTGCACGGCCGAGCACCTGCTGCAATTCGCCATCATGGGCGCCGCGCTGTCGCAGGCGGTGGACCATCGCGACAATCCCACGGTGGGTTTGCTCAACATTGGCGAAGAAGTCATCAAGGGCAACGAAGTCGTCAAGGAAGCCGCCGAGCTCCTGCGCGGCAGCCCGCTGAACTTCTACGGCAACGTCGAAGGCAATGACATCTTCAAGGGCACGGTCGACGTCGTCGTCTGCGACGGCTTTGTCGGCAACGTCGTGCTCAAGTCCGTCGAGGGCTTGGCGAAGATGCTGTCCAGCATCATTCGCGAAGAGTTCAAACGCAATCTGATCACGCTGATCGCCGGCGCTGTGGCCAAGCCGGTGCTGAACCGCCTGCGCAACCGCGTCGACAACCGCCGCTACAACGGCGCAGCCTTGCTGGGCCTGCGCGGCGTGGTCATCAAGAGCCACGGCTCCGCGGACGTTTACGCCTTCGGTTTTGCCTTGCAGCGCGCCCGCGAAGCCGTAGTGAGTAAACTGCTGGAGCGCACCGCTCAGACGGTCGCCCAAATTACCAAGCGCGTTCAATCCGGCGATCGCCCATCGGCGGCGTCGCCTAACGTGGCTGGGGACACCGCTTGATGGATACCGCAATGAAATATTCCGTGATCGCGGGCACCGGCAGCTTCCTGCCGGAACGCGTGGTTTCGAATGACGAACTGGCTGCGGAACTGGCGACGCGCGACATCGCCACCTCCGACGAATGGATTGTCGAGCGCACGGGCATCCGTCAGCGCCATCTGGCCGAGCGTGGCGTGACCACCAGTCAGCTGGCCACCGAGGCATCGCGCCTTGCGCTGGCCGATGCAGGCGTGGACGCTTCCGAAATCGATCTCGTCATCGTGGCCACGTCCACCCCCGATTTCGTGTTTCCCAGCACGGCCTGCCTGGTGCAGGCCAACATCGGCGCCAAGGGGTCGGCCGCGTTCGACGTGCAGGCCGTGTGCAGCGGCTTCGTCTACGCGCTCACCACTGCCGACAGCTTCATCCGGGCGGGCCGCGCGCGCTGCGCGCTGGTGATCGGCGCCGAGGTGTTCTCGCGCATCCTGGACTGGAATGACCGCAGCACCTGCGTGCTGTTTGGCGACGGCGCGGGCGCCGTCGTGCTCAAGGCGTCGGACAAGCCCGGCATCATGGCCGCGCAACTGCACGCCGACGGCAGCCAGATGAAGATCCTCAGCGCCGCTGGCAACGTGGCCTACGGCGACGTGACGGGCGATCCCTTCCTGCGCATGGACGGCCAGGCTGTCTTCAAGCAGGCCGTCACCGTGCTGGACCGTTCCGCGCGCGACACGTGCGCCGAAGCCGGCGTCACCGTTTCGGACGTCGATTGGCTGATCCCGCATCAGGCCAATGTGCGCATCCTGAATTTCCTGGCACGCAAGCTGGATGTGCCGGTCGAGAAGGTCGTCATCACGGTCGACAGCCACGCCAATACGTCCGCGGCCAGCGTGCCGCTTGCGCTCGACGCCGCGCGCCGCGACGGCCGCGTCAAGCCGGGTCAGCTCATCCTGATGCAAGGCGTGGGCGGCGGATTCACCTGGGGCTCGGTACTGGTCCGCATGTAAGGGCGCGGCCCTGGTCGCGGCGGCCTGCGTGCCGCTGCCGGCCGGAGAGCACGCCTGGCATTTCAGCCTGCATCTCACACAGACACTGAATCAATCCACACGCTCAATCATGAAAATCGCTTTTGTCTTTCCTGGCCAAGGTTCGCAGGCTGTCGGCATGCTGGACGCCTGGTCCGGCGTGGCGGCGGTCACCGACACCGTGTCGCGGGCCTCGCAGGCCCTGGGACAGGACCTGGGCGCGCTGATCGCGCAGGGTCCCGCGGATCAACTCAACCTGACCACCAACACCCAACCGGCCATGCTGACCGCCGGCGTTGCGTTCTACAACGCCTGGTGCGCGGCGGGTGGCCGCAAGCCTGACGTCGTGGCGGGCCACAGCCTGGGCGAATACGCCGCGCTGACCGCCGCGGGGTCGTTGTCGCTGGAAGATGCCGTGCGCCTGGTTCGTGTGCGCGCCGACGCCATGCAGGCCGCCGTGCCCGTCGGCACGGGCGCCATGGCCGCGATCCTGGGGCTGGACGACGATGCCGTGCGCGCCGCGTGCGCCCAGGCCGCGCAGGACGACGTGGTCGAGGCCGTGAACTTCAATGCCCCGGCCCAGGTCGTCATTGCCGGGACCAAGGCTGCCGTCGAGCGCGCCTGCGAATTGGCCAAGGCCGCGGGCGCCAAGCGCGCCTTGCTGCTGCCGGTTTCCGCGCCGTTCCACTCCAGCCTGCTCAAGCCGGCCGCGGACGTCCTGGCGGCCGCGCTTGCCGGTGTGACGGTGAATGCGCCGCAGGTGCAGGTCATCAACAACGTCGACGTCGCGTCGCCCACCGAACCCGGGGCAATCCGGGATGCGCTGGTGCGCCAGGCATGGCATCCTGTCCGCTGGGTCGAAACCCTGCGCGCCATGAAGGCGCAAGGCGTCACGCACGTCATCGAATGCGGTCCGGGCAAGGTGCTCGCCGGCCTGACCAAGCGCATCGACCCGGAACTCACCGGCCTGGCCATCACCGATCCCGCTTCGCTGGAAGCGGCATTGGCCGCCGTCAACGGAAACTGAACACATGGACAATACCTCGACCGAATTGCAGGGCAAGATCGCGCTGGTGACCGGCGCCACCCGCGGCATTGGCCGGGCCATCGCCCTTGAACTGGCGGCGCGCGGCGCAACGGTCGTCGGCACCGCCACGTCCGAATCGGGCGCGGCCGGCATCACGGAAGCGCTGGCGCCGTTCGGCGGCCGGGGCGTGGTGCTCGACGTGACCGACGCCGCGGCCTGCGATGCGTTGATCGACGCGCTGGGCAAGGAAGGCGGCGGTCCCCACATCCTCGTCAATAACGCCGGAATCACCCGTGATACGCTGGCGATGCGCATGAAGGACGACGACTGGTCCGCAGTCATCGACACCAATCTGGCCTCGGTCTTCCGTCTGTCGCGCGCGGTGTTGCGCAGCATGATGAAAGCCCGTTGGGGACGCATCATCAATGTCACCTCGGTGGTGGGTTCCAGCGGCAATGCGGGCCAGGCCAATTACGCGGCCGCCAAGGCCGGCGTCGCGGGCATGTCGCGCGCGCTGGCGCGTGAGCTCGGCAGCCGCAACATCACCGTGAACTGCGTGGCCCCGGGCTTCATCGACACGGACATGACGCGCGCACTGGGCGAAAACCAGACTGCGGCGCTGCTGCAGCAGATTCCGCTGGGCCGTCTGGGTTCGCCGTCTGATATTGCTCATGCCGTGGCCTTTTTGTCCGGGCCGCAGGCGGGTTACATTACCGGCACCACCCTGCACGTCAACGGCGGGATGTACATGCAATAAGTCACGAATCGCGCGTCGCGGCGGGGCAACCGGCCAGGCGCCGCGCGATTCTCCGGAAACGCCGTACATGCGTCTTCCTGCGCCGCTCTCGGCGACAGAACACATGCGCGGTGTTATTTTTGTCACGGTCAGGCGTTGCATCACTCCGCGCTTGGCTATAATTCGCGGGATTTTTCCCAATTGGAGATCTGCATGGAAAGCATCGAACAGCGCGTCAAGAAGATCGTCGCTGAACAACTTGGCGTCAACGAAGCCGAGATCAAGAACGAGTCCTCCTTCCTTGACGACCTCGGTGCCGATTCGCTCGACATGGTCGAACTGGTCATGGCTCTCGAAGACGAATTCGAGACCGAGATCCCCGACGAAGAGGCCGAAAAGATCACGACCGTGCAACAAGCGATTGACTACATCAATTCGCACGGTAAGCAGTAAGCTCAGCCTATATCGTCCTGGTTGCCCGAGATGACCTCGGCCAACCCGGAATCAGGGCGGTTTCTGGAGTGCCGTGTGGTCCACCGGCGGGAAGGGCGTTGTAGTGCCCGACTTGCTTTTCCGTGGTCCACACGCGCAGCGCATCCCGAAAACCGCCTTTCTTTTGTCTGTTTGAGGAGTCATCCGTGAAGCGACGTGTCGTCATCACCGGCCTGGGTATCGTTTCTCCCGTAGGAAACGATCTGACCACCGCTTGGGACAATATCGTCAACGGACGTTCTGGCATCAGCCGCATCACCCGTTTCGATCCCTCGGCCATCACCACCCACATTGCTGGCGAAGTCAAAGACTTCGACATCAGTACCTATATTTCGGCCAAGGAAGCCCGCCAGATGGATACGTTCATCCATTACGGCCTGGCTGCCGGAATGCAGGCATGGCGCGATTGCGGCCTGGAAGTCACCGAAGAGAATGCCGAGCGCATCGGCGTGATCGTGGGTTCCGGCATCGGCGGCCTGCCGCGCATCGAAGAAACCCAGGTCGAATACATGGCCAAGGGACCGCGGCGGATTTCGCCGTTCTTCGTCCCGGGTTCGCTGATCAACCTGATTTCCGGCCATCTGTCGATCGCCTATGGCATGAAGGGCCCCAGCTACGCCGTGGTGTCGGCGTGCACGACAGGCCTGCACTGCATTGGCGACGCCGCGCGTCTGATCGAATACGGCGATGCCGATGTCATGGTGGCGGGCGGCGCTGAATCGACCGTGTCGCCGCTGGGCATTGGCGGCTTTGCCGCGATGCGCGCGCTGTCGACCCGCAACGATGATCCTCAGACCGCGTCGCGTCCCTGGGACCGCGATCGCGACGGCTTCGTGCTGGGCGAGGGCGCAGGCGTCCTGGTGCTGGAAGAATACGAGCACGCCAAGAAGCGCGGCGCTCGCATCTACGGTGAATTGGCTGGCTACGGCATGAGTTCCGATGCCCACCACATCACCGCCCCGGACAAGGACGGTCCGCGCCGCGGCGTCATCAACGCGCTGCGCAATGGCGGCCTGAATCCCGAAGACGTCCAGTACGTCAACGCGCACGGCACGTCGACGCCCCTGGGCGACAAGAACGAAACCGACGCGCTGAAGCTGGCGTTCGGCGACCACGCCAAGAAACTGGTGGTCAACTCGACCAAGTCGATGACCGGCCACCTGTTGGGCGCGGCCGGCGGCATCGAAGCCGTGTTCACGACCCTGGCCGTCTACAACCAGGTCTCGCCTCCGACGATCAACATCTTCAATCAGGATCCGGAATGCGATCTGGATTACTGCGCGAACGAAGCGCGGCAGATGAAGATCGACGTGGGCTTGTCCAATTCGTTCGGTTTTGGCGGCACCAACGGCTCGATGGCCGTTCGCCGGGTCTGATTTGGAAGGCTCGGTCGGGGGGCGTTGGTCGTTCCGCGTACCTGTCTCGCAGCCCAGGGGCGTCGCTGCGCTCTTCGGGCTGGCGCTGACCGCCGCGGCCGCCAGCATGCTGACGGCCGCGTCCTGGCAGGGCCATGGCTGGGAGGTGGGCGCGCTGCTTGCGTCTTCGCTCCTCCTGGCCGGGCTGTTACACTCGGCCCGGAGGACCCCGTCCCCGGTAACGGCGCTACGTACCGCGACCGGGACTGGCCGTTGGCAGTTGCGCCGGCCGCAAGGCTGGCAGGATGCGCTGCTGATCGACCAGCAACGGGGTCCAGCGTGGCTGACGCTTACCTTGCAGCCCTTGCCCACCGGGAGTACGGCCTTTACCACTAGCAAAATCACCCTTACCGTTTGGCGGCAGACGCTGCGACCGGAATCCTGGCGCCGTCTGCGCCTGCTCGCGGGCGCCGCGCGGCAGGCACGACCGGCGCTCCGCCCGCAGGAGGCCTCATGAGCGAGCGTGAAGTCGACGCCCAGCTCGTCGAGCGCGTCCAGCGGGGCGACAAGAAGGCGTTCGACCTGCTGGTGCTCAAGTACCAGCGCAAGATCCTGCGCCTGCTGGCCCGCATGATTCGCGATCCGGCCGAGATCGAAGACGTGGCGCAAGAGGCCTTCATCAAGGCCTATCGCGCCTTGCCCCAGTTCCGGGGCGAAAGCGCCTTCTACACCTGGCTGTACCGGATCGCCATCAATACGGCCCGGAACTGGCTCGCCTCGCAGGGGCGACGGCCCAGCGCGCCCAACGCGATTGAAACGGAAGACGGTGAAACTTTTAACGAAACCGACAACCTAACGGATATAAGCACGCCGGAATCCATGGTTGCCAGCCGCGAAATCGCCGAGACGGTGAACGCGGCCATTGAGGAATTGCCTGAAGAATTGCGCACCGCAATTGTCCTGCGTGAAATCGAAGGTATGAGTTACGAAGACATCGCCCAGAGCATGGATTGCCCGATCGGTACGGTGCGCTCCCGCATTTTTCGTGCGCGCGAAGCCATCGCCACCAAGTTGCGTCCACTGCTCGACACCGATGTCGAGCGTCGCTGGTAAGGAGTGGCAGTCATGCAAACAGCAGCCAAATCCGTTGAGATCGCCGAGTCCTCCTGGGAGGAATCGGTCTCCGCCTGGATGGACGGAGAGGATTCCGACGATATCTTTCCCAGTCTGTTGTCCAAAGAGGGACGTCAGACCTGGGACACCTATCATCTGATTGGTGATTCCCTGCGCAATGCCGATCTGGCGCTGACGCCGAGCGCGGCCTTCCAGGCCCGTCTGGCACGGGCGCTGGACGCGGAATTGCCTATCGTAGCGGCGCCCCGGCGCCGCTCGCCTTTGCGCATGGGCCTTTCCGGCCTGGCCGTGGCTGCGGCCGTGGCCACGGTCGCCTGGGTGGCGCAGCCGTACGTGACCGGCACGCCGGCCACTGAAGTCCGTGTGCTGGCCGATGCCAGCCTGTCGGCCTCGGCCTCGGCGTCCGACGATTCGGGCCTGCGCGACTACCTGGAGGCCCATCGCCAGATGGCCGGCCCCAGTGCGGTGCGGCAGGTGTCGTTCGAAGTCGGAGCGGGACGTTGATGGCGCTTGTGCTTCCGTCACGCTGGCCGGTGTTGGGACGTGCTGCCTCGTGGCAGGCTCACCGCGCCGGCTGGTTCGCCGCCACGCTCCTGACTGCCTTTCTGGCCGCGCATGGTCCCGCGTCCGCCGCCGACGCGCCTGCCGCCGGTCAGGCCGAAGACATCGTGCAGTTGCTCACGCGCATTCAACAAGCCGCCCGCAAGCAGGACTACGCCGGCGTCTTCATGTATCAGCAGGGAGACATGATCCAGTCTTCGCGGCTGGTTCATGTGGTCGATGGCACCGGCGAGCGCGAACGCCTGGAGATCCTCGACGGCCAGCCGCGCGAATACCTGCGTCACAACGAGGACGTGCAGTGCCTGATCCCCGAGCGCAAGACCGTGCTGCTCGAGCGTCGCCGAGGCGATCGTTTCCCGGGCCTGCTGCTGGGCGATTCGGCCCATCTGTCCGAACACTACAAGATCCGCGCCGAATCCGCGCTGCACCGCGTCGCGGGCCGCGAATGCCGGCTCATCACCATTGAACCGCTGGACAAGCTGCGCTATGGCTATCGTCTGTGCGCGGACGTCGAAACCAACCTGCTGCTCAAGGCCCAGACCCTGAACGCCGCGCGCGGCGTGGTCGAGCAGGTGTCGTTCTCCTCGCTGCGGCTGGGTTCCGACGTGGATCCGCAAGCGTTGTCCTCGCACTGGAACACCCGCGACTGGAAGGTCCTTGAGGCCGCCATGAAGAACGTGGACCTCGCAGCCCAGGGGTGGCGCATTCCGGCCCCCAAGGGTTTCAAGCCCATCATGCAGGTCTCGCGCGCCATGAAACGCGGTTCGCCGGTCAGCCAGATGGTGCTGTCCGACGGCCTGGCGGCGATCTCCGTGTTCATCGAGCCCTATGACAGCCAGCGCGACCACCAGCCGCCGCACGGCGCGGCCCAGCGCGGCGCGATCAACGTCTATGGCACGCGCATCGCGGACTTCTGGCTGACCGCAGTGGGCGAAGTGCCCGCGGCCACGCTGGAGCAGCTCGCGCAAGCCACTGAGTACGTGCCTCCCGCACCCGCGGCAGCCGCACCGGCGGAGGGCGGGGCCAAGTAGTTCCCGCCTGTCCGCAAGCAGCAATTTCGGAGTGACATATGAAAGCAATGACGGTCTCGAACGCTTTTTTCCGGCGCTTTCTGGCGGCTGTCGCGGCGGGGGCTGTGTTGTCCACCGCCTACGTGCCCGTGACGGCGGCGCAGACCGCGCCTGCCGCCGTCGGGCTGCCCGACTTCACGACCATCGTTGAAAAGGCCGACCCGGCCGTCGTCAACATCCGCACCACGGCGACCGTGCCCGTGCGCGGCGGCGGCGGCCCCGGCGGCACCGACCCCTACGAGCTGTTCCGCTGGTTCTTCGGCCCCGAATTCCAGCCGCCGGGCCAGCCTTCGCCTAATCCGCGCCAGCGTCCCCAGCCGACGCCGCCCGAAGAGCGCACCGTGCCGCGAGGCGTCGGTTCGGGCTTCTTCATTACGGCCGACGGCTTCATCCTGACGAACAACCACGTGGTGGTCGACGCGACGGACATCTACGTAACGCTGACCGACGGACGCGAGTTCAAGGCCAAGGTCATCGGCACCGACGAGCGCACCGACGTGGCGCTCATCAAGATCGAAGCCAAGGACATGACGCCCCTGGTGGTCGGCGATCCGAAGAAATTGAAGAAGGGCCAGTGGGTGCTGGCGATCGGCTCGCCGTTTGGCCTGGATTCCACGGTCACCTCCGGCATTGTCAGCGCCATCGGCCGCGATACCGGCGAGTACCTGCCGTTCATCCAGACGGACGTCGCGGTCAATCCCGGCAATTCGGGTGGTCCGCTGATCAACCTGGACGGCGAGGTCGTGGGCATCAATTCCCAGATCATCTCGCGCAGCGGCGGCTTCATGGGCATTTCGCTGGCGATCCCGATCGACGAAGCCATGCGCGTGGTGGACCAACTGCGCACGACGGGCAAGGTGACGCGCGGCCGGGTCGGGGTGCAGATCGGCGAAGTCGGCAAGGACGTGGCCGAGGCCATCGGCCTGCCCAAGGCCGAAGGTGCACTGGTCAGCAGCGTCGAAGCCGAAGGACCTGCCGAGCAGGCGGGCGTGCAACCGGGCGATGTGATCCTGAAGTTCAACAAGGAACCGATCAAGCGTTGGTCCGATCTGCCGCGCATCGTGGGCGAGACCAAGCCGGGTACGCGCGCCGACATGGAAGTGTGGCGCAAGGGCAAGAGCCTGACGCTGTCGGTCAAGGTGGGTGAGATCCCCTCCGAGAAGACGGCTGCCGCCGGCAAGAAGGCGGCCCCGGAACCCGAGGTCACCAATGCGCTGGGGCTGAGCGTGGTCGACGTGCCCGCCGACGTCCAGAAGAAGCTGCGCATCAAGGGCGGCGTCCAGGTGAAGGTGGCCGAGGGCGCGGCCGCAAAGGCGGGCCTGCAGGACGGCGACATTGTGTTGGCCCTGAACGACACCGACGTCACCGGCGCCAAGCAGTTCGGCGAGTTGGTCGCCAAGCTGGACAAGGGCCGCGCGACCGGCCTGCTGGTGCGCCGCGGTGACCAGACGCAGTGGGTGGCGGTGCCGGCCTCCAAGTGATGGCGGCCCGGACCGGCCGGCGTCCCTGCGGCGCCGCAGCCGGGCAGGCGATCCGGCCGGAGCCCGCCGGACGCCCGCACCCCAGGGCGCTTTTTGTCCCGGGGGCGCGCCTTGGGCAAAAAAAATGGCTCAAGACCGGCTAAAATGGCTGGTTGCCGCAAGAGGGGGCGCCTGACGCCCCCTCAGTTTTGTCCGGGCAAAGCCCGTCAGCGCCTCACACGTCGGCCGTGCACACTCCGGCGGCGGTGTCTCCCGGCAGTATGCCGTCTGTTCCGTCCCTTATAAATTCAAGCATGCAGCATATCCGCAACTTTTCCATCATTGCCCACATCGATCACGGCAAGTCGACCCTGGCCGATCGCCTGATCCAGCGCTGCGGCGGACTGGCGGATCGCGAAATGTCGGCGCAGGTCCTCGATTCCATGGAAATCGAGCGCGAGCGCGGCATCACCATCAAGGCCCAGACGGCAGCCCTGCATTACAAGGCGCAGGACGGCAAGGTCTACAACCTGAACCTGATCGACACCCCGGGGCACGTGGACTTCTCGTATGAGGTCAGCCGTTCCCTGTCCGCCTGCGAAGGCGCGCTGCTGGTGGTGGACGCTTCCCAGGGCGTGGAAGCGCAGACGGTGGCCAACTGCTATACCGCCATCGAGTTGGGCGTGGAAGTGGTGCCTGTGCTGAACAAGATGGACCTGCCGCAGGCCGATCCCGAAGGCGCCCGCCAGGAAGTCGAGGACGTGATCGGCATCGACGCCTCGAACGCCGTGCTGGCCAGCGCCAAGACCGGCATGGGCATCGACGAGATCCTCGAGACCATCGTGGCGCAGGTCCCGCCGCCCAAGGGCGATCCGGACGCGCCGCTGCAGGCCCTGATCATCGACTCGTGGTTCGACAACTACGTGGGCGTGGTGATGCTGGTGCGCATCGTCAATGGCGTGCTCAAGCCCAAGGACAAGATCCTGCTGATGGCGTCCGGCGCCACCCACCTGTGCGAGCAGACCGGCGTGTTCACGCCGAAGTCGCAGCAGCGCCCGCATCTGTCCGCGGGCGAGGTCGGTTTCATCATCGCCGGCATCAAGCAGCTTGAAGACGCCAAGGTCGGCGACACCGTCACGCTGGCCAACAAGCCCGCCGCGAGCCCGCTGCCCGGCTTCAAGGAAGTCAAGCCGCAGGTGTTCGCGGGCCTGTATCCGGTCGAAAGCTCCGAATACGACCAACTGCGCGATTCGCTCGAAAAGCTGAAGCTGAACGACGCCGCGCTGATGTTCGAGCCCGAAGTCTCGCAGGCGCTGGGCTTCGGTTTCCGCTGCGGCTTCCTGGGTCTCTTGCACATGGAAATCGTGCAGGAGCGCCTGGAGCGCGAGTTCGACATGGATATCATCACCACCGCGCCGTCGGTGGTGTACGAGGTCGAGCAGCGCGATGGCACGGTGATCACCGTGGAAAGCCCGTCCCGCATGCCCGAGATCGGCAAGATCCAGGACATCCGCGAGCCCATCGTGAAGGTCACGCTGTTCATGCCGCAGGACTACGTGGGTCCGGTCATGACGCTGTGCAACAACAAGCGCGGCGTGCAGGTCAACATGAGCTACCACGGCCGCCAGGTCCATCTGGTGTACGAGATCCCGCTGGCCGAGATCGTGCTGGACTTCTTCGACAAGCTGAAGTCGGTGTCGCGCGGCTATGCCTCCATGGACTACGAGTTCCTGGAGTACCGTTCCGCGGACGTGGTGCGGGTGGACCTGCTCATCAACAACGACCGCGTGGATGCCCTGGCCGTGATCGTCCACCGCAGCAACGCGCGCCATCGCGCGCGCGACGTTGTGACCCGCATGCGTGGCCTGATTCCGCGCCAGATGTTCGACGTCGTCATCCAGGCGGCCATCGGCGCGGAGATCATCGCGCGCGAAAACGTGAAGGCGCTGCGCAAGAACGTGCTGGCCAAGTGCTATGGCGGCGACATCTCGCGCAAGAAGAAGCTGCTGGAAAAGCAGAAAGCCGGCAAGAAGCGCATGAAGCAGGTGGGCAGCGTGGAAATTCCGCAGGAGGCGTTCCTCGCCATCCTGCAAGTGGAAGACAAATAGAACCCAAAAAGGCGAGTAGCTGATGAGTTGGAACTTTGCCCTGATCCTTTTTATTCTGCTGGTCCTTACCGGCGTAATCTGGGTGCTCGATCTGGCGGTGCTGCGCAAGGGGCGCGAGCGCCGCGCTCAAGCGGCAATGGCGCAGTACGACGCGGCCCTGGTCGGCGACGCCCAGGAAGCCGAGCGCCTGCGGCGCGAAGCCGGCGATGCCGCGCGTCGCGTGCCCTGGTGGATCGAATACGCCGTCAGCTTCTTTCCCGTCATCCTGTTCGTGTTCATGCTGCGCTCGTTCGTGGTCGAGCCCTTCCGCATTCCGTCAGGATCGATGCTGCCCACGCTGCAATCGGGCGACCTGATCCTCGTGAACAAGTTCAGCTATGGGCTGCGTCTGCCGGTGATCGACAAGAAGGTCATTCCCGTCGGCACGCCGCAGCGTGGCGATGTCTTCGTGTTCCGCTATCCTGTTGATCCGGACGTGGACTACATCAAGCGCGTGGTCGGCCTGCCGGGCGACGAAATCGCCTACCTGGACAAAAAGCTCTACGTGAACGGCCAATTGGTGCCGCATGTCCGCGATGGCGATTACTTCGAACCGGACCGGGTTTCGTATATCGCGCAATATAAAGAGAAATTGGGCGACGTTGAGCACAAGATCCTGCTGGATGAGAACAAACAGCAAGATTATTCACCCATGTGGCAATTTCCCAACCGCCAAAACTGCCAATACAGCCGCAATGGGGTACGCTGCAAGGTACCCGAAGGGAATTATTTCGCCATGGGCGATAATCGGGACAACAGCGCAGACAGCCGGTACTGGGGCTTCGTTCCGGAAGCCAATATCGTCGGCCGCGCTTTCTTCATCTGGATGAACTTCAGCGATCTCAGCCGCATCGGCCGATTCAACTGATTATGTCGCTAGCCACGCTGGAAAACCGCCTGGATTACCACTTCGGTGATCAGGCCCTGCTTGAACAGGCGCTCACGCATCGCAGCCATGGCGCGCGCCATAACGAGCGCTTGGAATTCCTTGGGGATTCCGTGCTGAACTTCGTCGTGGCGGCGATGCTGTTTGAACGCTACGCCAAGATCGACGAAGGCGATCTGTCGCGCCTGCGGGCCAATCTGGTCAAGCAGGCGTCGCTGGCGGATATCGCCCAGCGGCTGGAACTGTCGCAATATCTGCGCCTGGGCGAGGGCGAGCTCAAGAGCGGCGGATTCCGTCGGCCGTCCATCCTGGCTGACACCGTCGAAGCCATCTTCGGCGCGGTCTTCCTGGATGCGGGCTTCGACGCGGCGCGCCGCGTCATCGTGCGGCAGTACCAGCCCGTGCTGGCGTCCGTGGATCCCAAGACCCTGGGCAAGGACGCCAAGACCCTGCTGCAGGAATTCCTGCAGGGCCGCAAGCTGGCCCTGCCGCTGTACACGGTGGTGGCCACGCATGGCGCGGCCCACAGCCAGCAGTTCGAAGTCGAATGCGCCATTCCGGCGCTCGATATCAAGGTGATGGCGCCCGGCGCCAGCCGCCGCGCCGCCGAGCAATCGGCGGCCAAGCTGGCGCTGGAGGCCGCGTTGGCCATCAGCCCGGCCACCAAGGCTGCCCGCAAGTCGGGCAAGGCGCGCAAAACCGCGCAATTGTCGCTGCCTGTGGCAGTGGCTCAAGAGACTAAATGAGCGATACCCCTTTTCGTACCGGCTTCGTTGCCATCGTCGGCCGCCCCAATGTGGGCAAGTCCACGCTCACGAACGCCCTGATCGGTTCCAAGATCTCCATCGTGTCGCGCAAGGCGCAGACCACGCGCCATCGTATCCACGGTGTGCTGACCCGCGAGCACGAACAGTTCGTGTTCGTCGACACCCCGGGTTTCCAGACGCGCCACGGCGGCGCGATGAACCGCATGATGAACCGCGTCGTGACGCAGGCGCTGGCCGACGTGGACGTGGTGGTGCACGTCGTCGAGGCCGGCAAATGGTCCGAGGGCGACGCCAAGCTGCTGCCGCTGTTGCCCAGCCCCGAGCGCACCATCCTGGTGGTTTCCAAGATCGACGCGCTGAAGAACCGCGACGACCTGTTTGCGTTCGTCTCCAAGATCATGGCGCTGCATCCGTTCGGCGCCGTGGTGCCGGTCAGCGCCACCAAGAACCAGCAACTGGACCAACTGCTCGACGAGATCGCATCGCGTCTGCCGGAAGGCGAGCCGATGTTCGAAGAAGACACGCTGACGGACCGGCCCATGCGCTTCATCGCCGCCGAACTGGTGCGCGAGAAGATCTTCCGCCTGGTGGGCGACGAACTGCCTTACGGCTGCACGGTCGTCATCGAGCAGTGGGAAGAGACCGCCAAGGGCGCCACCATCAATGCCTGCGTCGTCGTCGAGCGCGACAGCCACAAGCCCATCCTCCTGGGCGCGGGCGGCATGCACATGAAGCGGATTGCCACGGAGGCGCGGCAGGACATTGCCAAGCTGCTGGACAAGCCGGTGCACCTGGAGGTTTACATCAAGGTGCGCAAGGGCTGGTCCGACCGCGAGGGTGCGCTGCGCGACCTGGGATATGAGTAGAAGGGCGCCACGCGTCCAGGATCGACCGGGGTTCATGCTCCATGCCACGGCGTGGCGTGAAACCTCACTGATTGTCCAAACCTTCTCGCGCGATCACGGCTGCGTGGCCATGGTCGCCAAGGGCGCCAAGCGCCCTTATTCCGTGCTTCGTCCCGTCCTGTCGGCTTTTCAGCCGCTGCTGTTGTCCTGGACGGGCAACGGCGAAGTCAAGACGCTGACGCGCGCCGAGATCGCCGGCATCCGGCCGCTAGTCGGCGCCGCGCTGATGTCGGCCTGGTACATGAACGAACTGCTGCTGCGTCTCTTGCCGCGCGAGGACGCGCATCCGCTGCTGTTCGACGCGTACGACATGGCCTTGCAGCAATTGTCCGCCGGCACGCGCGCGGCCGGTGCGCTGCGCCGCTTTGAATGGACCCTGCTGCGCGAGACCGGCTACGGCGTTGACGAGCCGCCGCCGGACTTCGATGATCCGGCGATCGAACCCGCGCTGCGCAGCGACCTGCGCGCGCGCCTGGCCGAGATCCTGGCCGGCCGTCCCCTGTCCACGCGCCGGGTGCTGCTCGACCTGCAGCGCATCTGAGCGCGGCGGCCGGCGCGTCAATATGTTTGCTTCAATGAGATGGTCGCGCAAAGAAACTAACTGATGTCGCCGTCGCGCCGGTCGGCCCGCTTGCCCAGCCCGTAGCCGACGGCGGCCGCGCCCAGCGCCACCGCGGCGCCCAATAGTGCAATCAGCGCCGCACCATAGCCCAGCATGTCGATGCCGGTCTTGACCCAGCCGCTGGCGGCATCGCCGCCGCGGTAGACCACGGTGTCGATGACATTCTTGGTCTTGTACTTGTCCTCGGGCGTGACCGCCGTGAACAGCATTTCCCGTCCGGGACGGATCAGCGCATATTCGCCCGCGCGGCGCAGGATCATGGCGCCCGCCAGCACGCCGAACACTGGATAGGCGGCGAGCGCCAGGAAGGCGATCGCCACGGCAAGCGGCACCGCGGTCAGCAGAAAGCGCAGGCCCAGGCGGGCGGCCACCCGGCCGGTGATGAAGACCTGCGACAGCAGCGCCAGCGTCTGCACCGTGAAATCCAGCGCGCTGAAAACGCGGATGCGCTGGGCCGTGTCGGGAAACGCATCGGCCACCAGCCGCGCCTGCTCCATGTAGAGGAAGGTGTTCAACGTCGCCAGCAGCACGACCAGCAGCGAGATGCCCAGCAGATAGCGCGACTGGAAGATGCGCCCCAGCCCCGCCAGGATGGTGCCTTCGATGGGATGCCGCATGTCCCGCAGGCCGGTGTCGGGCCGTGAGGCCGCGCGCCAGCCCAGCAGCCACTGCTTGAGCGGCAGCGTGGCCGTCAGCAGCAGGGCCGACAACAGCAGCAGGCCCGGCGGCCCCAGGCTGCCCGCCAGCAGGGCGCCCAGCAACGGGCCGCAGAGGCCGCCCGCGCTGGCGCCGGCGGCGATCAGCGCGAACAGCCGTTTGGCCGACTCCATGCGGAAGACGTCGGCCATGAGGCTCCAGGCGATGGAGACGACAAACAGATTGAAGACCGACAGCCAGACGTAGAACGCGCGCGCCGCCCAGACGCTGCCGGGCTGCAGGTGCAGCAGGGCTGCAAAGCCCGCCATGGTCAGCGCGAAGAGGGAGTAGACCCAGGTCACCAGCGTGGCCCGCGGCACGCGGGTGGAAATCCAGCCAAAGCACGGCACCACGGCCAGCGTGGCAAGAAAGGTGGCGGTGAACAACCATTGCAGCTGGTTCACGCCCGCCTGGATGCCCATGGTCTCGCGGATCGGCCGCAGCATGAAGTAGCCGCAGAAGAGAAAAAAGAAAAACGCGAAGCCGCAGGCGGCGGGCGCGAGTTCGTCTTCGTGGATGCCCAGGGCACGGGCGGCGCGCGCGCGCCACGGCGTGGGAATGACCGCCATGGCGTCAGGCGAGCAGCGCGGCGATGCGGTCGCGCAGGGCTGCGTCGGGCTGGGGGCCGAACCCGGCGCGCGCGTTGTCGGCCATGTTCACGGGCTTGGAGGTGGCGGGGATGACGGCCGTGACGGCGGGGTGGCCGATGATGAACTTCAGGAAGATCTGCGCCCAGGACGTGCAATCGATCTCGGCCGCCAGCTTGGGCAGCGCCACGCCCTTGACCTGCCGGAACAGCGCCCCGTCCTCGAACGGCCGGTTGATGAGCACCGCGACGCCGTTCGCCTGGCAGGCGGGCAGCAGGCGCTTTTCGGCGCTGCGCGAGGCGATCGACAGGTTCACCTGCACGAAATCGGGCTTTTCCCGTTCGACCAGTTCGGTCAGGTCGTCGTGGGCGTGGTCGGTGTAGTGGGTGATGCCGATGTAACGCGTCACCCCCTGTTGCTTCAGCTCGCGCAGCAGGGCGAGTTGATTGCGCGTGTCGATGAGGTTGTGGACCTGTATCAGATCCAGCTTGTCGCTGCCCAGGGCCTGCTGCGACTGGCGCACCTGGCGCATGGCCGATTCGTGCCCGCGCGTGCTGATCTTGGTGGCCAGGAACACCCGCTTGCGCAGGCCGCTCTCGCGGGCCAGCAGCGCCCCGGTCACGGCCTCGGCCTGGCCATAGCTCGGGGCGGTGTCGATCAGCGTGCCGCCGGCCTTGAGCAGCGTTTCAAGCACCTGGGCCAGGGGCGCCATGGCCGCGGCGTCGTCGGGGGCCACGTTGAAGGTGTCCGCGGTGCCCAGCCCGACGACCGGCAAGGTTTCGCCCGACGAGGGGATTGCGCGCTTGAGCATGGCCTGCCCGGAACTGGCTGCCCATGCCGGCCACGCGGTTCCGAAGAGGGCGGCGCTGGCGGCGGACTGGAGGAAGCGGCGGCGGTCGGGCATGGCGTGGCTCCGTCTGACGGGAAATCAAGGGGAAGGGCCAATGAAAAAGGGCCTACATGTACATGCAGGCCCCTTGGGTGCTGGTCTGGTGGCGGCGCGTTACTCGCGGTTGCCGCCGAAGATGCCCAGCAGCATCAGCAGGTTCGAAAAGACGTTGTAGACGTCAAGGTAGATGGCCAGGGTGGCGGAGACGTAGTTGGTCTCGCCGCCGTTGACCACGCGCTGCAGGTCCACCAGCATGAACGCCGAGAAAATCACGATGGCCAGCACCGAGATGGTCAGCATCAGGGCGGGCAGCTGCAGGAAGATGTTGGCCAGCGCAGCCACCAGGATCACGACGGCGCCGATGAACAGGAACTTCTGCAGTCCCGAGAGATCGCGCTTGATGGTCGTGGCCAGGGTGGCCATGGTGCCGAACACGATCGCCGTGCCGCCGAACGCCGTCATGACGAGCTGCGAGCCGTTGCTCATGCCCATCACGAAGCCGAGCAGGCGCGACAGCATGACGCCCATGAAGAACGTGAAGGCCAGCAGCAGGACCACGCCCAGCGAGCTGTTCTTGTTCTTTTCGATGGCGAACATCAGGCCAAAGGCGCCGACCAGGAAAACGATGGCCGACAGGCCGGGGCTGGCGCCCATGACCTGGTTGATGCCGGTGTAGAGGCCGACCGCCGCGCCCAGCACCGTGGGGATCAGCGACAGGGCCAGGAGCCAGTACGTGTTGCGCAGGACCTGGTTGCGAGCGACCTCGCCCGGCGCGCCGGCGACCGAGCCGGAACGGTTAAAAGGGGACGGACGATATTCGTTCATGGAGAACTCCTGTTTACGGCAAATATGGTGATTGCCTAGAAGGCTTAGATGCGAAGGATACCTTACAGTTCCCTGAAGAATCCAGTTGCAGGAAGAATGAACCCGGGGGCTGCCGGACGGGCAGGCGGGCGGTTCAACCGCGCCTCACATCGTTGAGCACACGGGACACGATAGCAGGCAATTCCGCGTCCATGCGGTCCTGCAGTTGCGTGACGGCGTCGGCCAGGGCTTGCCGCATGAGCTGTTCCACCTCGGCCTGCAGCCGCGCGGCCAGCACGGTGGCCTCGGGCAGGGCCGGCGCGGGCGGCGCCGCGGCCGGTTCCAGGGCGGGCGCGCGTTGCGGCAGGGGCGCGGCGGTCAGGCCGGGAACAGACGGCGCCGGTTCGTCGGGCTGCCCCAGGTCCGGCCCATCCGCCACATCCGCCACATCCGTCAACACGGGAAACGGGTCGTTCTCATAGACGGGGCCGACCTCGTCGGCCAGCTCCGTCAGCAGCGGCGCATTGGCCTCGTCGACGACGGGGGCGTGGAAGGAGGGCTCGGCCCGGTGGGTCAGGGTGGGGATACCGGGGTCGGATGAGCGAGAGGGCATGTGGACTCCCGAAATGCTTGTGGATGCGGCGCCGGGGCGCGCCATGGGCGGGGGCGGTCAGGCGCCCGGGGTCTTGCGGCTCAGGTCGTGGCTCTGGGGCGCGTGTCCGGCCGTCTGGTAAATCCGCCAGCGCTGGCGGGCCGCCTGCCGGTCGTCGGGATCGTCCGAGACGATTTCGAGCAGGCGGTCGAAGGCGTCGAAGCCGGGCGGGCAGTCGTCGTCCAGGTTCAGCAGCCAGGGCTGCGGCTGGTCGGGCTGGCCGGCCGCCTGCGCGGCCTCGCGCGGGTCGCCCGCGGTGAGCACCACCGGGGTTTCGCTGGCCAGCGGGTCGTTGGCCAGCACGTGCGGCACGAAGGCCGTGTCGTCGAATGCCCAGAGCAACCGGTCGAACGCGGCCAGCCGTGAGCCGTCTTTACAGTACACCACCAGCCGCTGTCCCGCCAGGACGCGCTTGCGCACGACCTGGCAGGCCATGCGCAGGCGGTCGGGCGCGCCGAAGGCGAAATCGATGCGCATCACGCGGCTTCCGGCGTCTGGCGCTTCAAGCCTGGTCCAGCAGGTACTGCATCAGCAGCGGCACCGGGCGTCCGGTCGCGCCCTTGTCCTTGCCGCCGCGCCAGGCGGTCCCGGCGATGTCCAGGTGCGCCCAGGGGTAGGCCTTGGCGAAGCGGGACAGGAAGCAGGCCGCCGTGACGGCGCCGGCCGGGGGGCCGCCGATGTTCGCGAGGTCGGCGAAATTGGACTTGAGCTGTTCCTGGTAGGCGTCGTCCATCGGCATGCGCCATGCGGTGTCCAGCGAACGGCGGCCGGCCGCCGCCAGCGCGTCCGCCAGTGCGTCGTCCTTGGAGAACAGCCCGGTGTTGACGTGGCCCAGCGCGACGACGCAGGCGCCGGTCAGGGTGGCGATGTCGATCACGGCCGACGGCTTGAAGCGTTCGGCGTAGGTCAGCGCGTCGCACAGGACGAGGCGGCCTTCGGCGTCGGTGTTCAGGATCTCGATGGTGAGGCCAGCCATGCTGGTGACCACGTCGCCCGGCTTGTTGGCCTTGCCGCTGGGCAGGTTCTCGCAGGCGGGGATCAGGCCGACGACGTCCAGGGGCAGCTCCAGTTCGGCCAGGGCGCGGAATGAACCGAGCACGCTGGCGGCGCCGCACATGTCGTACTTCATTTCGTCCATGGTGACCGCGGGCTTGAGCGAAATGCCGCCCGCATCGAACGTGATGCCCTTGCCGACCAGCACGATCGGACCCTGCGCGGCCTTGGCGCCCTTCTTGACAACCTTGGCGCCGGCATGGCGCAGCACGATGAAGCGCAGCGCTTCATCGGAGCCGCGCGCAACCGACAGGAACGAGCCCATGCCCAGCGCCTCGACTTGCTTGCGGTCCAGCACTTCGACCTTGATCGACTTGAATTCGCGCGCCAGGCGCTTGGCCGTGTCGCCCAGATAGGTGGGGGTGCAGATGTTGCCCGGCAGGTTGCCCAGCGTACGGGTCAGGTCCATGCCGTTGGCGATGGCGCTGCCTTCGCGCAGGCCCTTCTGGACCTGAGCCGCGTCGGCGCGTTCGACGATCTGCACGATCTTCTTGAGCTTGGGACGCGCATCGCGGTCGGGCTTGCCGAAGCTGGCGTCGTAGTGGTAGGTGGCGTTGCCCGCGGCAATGGCGGCGCTGCGCGCACGCGCAATGAGTTCGACGTCCGCGATGGGGTTGGCGACCAGGGTGGAGACGCCCTCGGCAAGCTGCGCCGCGACGCAGGCGGCGGCGAAAGCCTGTTCGGCCGACGCATGCGTGCGGGCCGAATATTCTTCCTGCTTGCCCAGACCGACCAGGACCACGCGCTGCGCGGCCACGCCCGGCAGATTGCGCAGGACCAGGGTGGAGCCGGTGCGGCCGCGGAATTCGCTCTTGACGACCGAACGCACGGCGCCGTTGGACGCGCGGTCGATGATGTCGGCTGCGGGGCTCAACACGCCGTCCGCGTACACGCCGACGGCGAGGGCGGCGGTTTTGACCTGGTGCAGGGAAGCAGTGGTCTGTGTGCTAAATTCCATGAGGGTTTCCCGTGTGCGTCTGTGTATGATGCGGTCGATTATCCCGCATATTCTCCCATGTCTCTATTCAAACGCTCTGTCGTCAGCGAGATCACCAGTCACGCTGGCGTTGTCTTTTCCACGTTGCTCGTCGTGTGGCTCAGCGTGCTTCTCGTGCGCCTGCTCGGCGAGGCCGCGGGAGGCAACATCGGAGCCGACGTGGTCGTGGTGCTGGCCGCGCTCTCGACCATCACCGCGCTGCCGACCATCCTGGCGGTCTCGATCTTCATCGCCGTGCTCACCACCGTCACCCGCAATTACCGTGAATCGGAAATGGTGGTGTGGTTTGCCAGCGGCCTGTCGCTGGCCGATTGGCTCAAGCCCGTGCTGCGCGTGGCCGTTCCTGTCGCGATCGCGGTGGCGGGCCTGACGCTGGTGGCCTCGCCCTGGGCCTATCGCCAGATCGGCGAATACCACGAGCGCTTCGAACAGCGCTCCGACCTGTCCAAGGTCACAGCCGGGCAGTTCGCCGAATCCTCCGGCGGCAACCGCGTGTTCTTCGCGGAAGACCCCGTCAATCCCAGCGACGAACTCGGCAACGTGTTCGCGCGCGAGATCGGCCCCGAATGGCTCAGCGTGCTGACCGCCAGCAGCGCGCACAGCGAGACCCTGCCCAATGGCGACCGCTTCCTGGTGCTGGGCGAAGGCCACCGCTACGACCTGAAGCCGGGCACCCCGGAGTTGCGCCTGGTGCATTTCGAAAAATACGGCGTGCGCCTCGAAAGCAAGTCCGGCGGCGACCCGGTGGCCGAAGCCCGCGCCGCCGCGGAACGCTCGTCCAAGGCGCGTTCCACGCCGCAGCTCATCGAAGACAACACCGACAGCAGCTGGTCGCAGGTCATGTGGCGGATCTCGCTGCCGCTGGCGGCGCTGAACCTGGCATTGCTGGCCATTCCGCTTGGCGCGGTGAATCCGCGGCTGGGCCGCTCGGGGGACCTGCTCATCGCCGGCCTGGTCGGGTTGCTCTATATGAACCTGATCAACCTGTCGCGCGCCTGGATCTCCAGCGGCAAGCTCAGCTTCGGGCTGGGCGTGTGGGCAATCCACGGCGCGGTCGCGCTGCTGACCGCCTTCCTGCTGATGCGCCGCCTGCGCGTCAAGGCGCCCAAGAACGCCGCATAGCGAAACGGCGCCTTGCGGAGAACGCTGGGCGCCGTCTTTCAGGGCAGATACTTCATCGTTCCGCGCCGGCCTGCCAGCAGGTCGGCGTTCTTCAACACCGATTTGCGGATGAACTCCCACAGCGCGGTCACGCGCTTGAGTTTGCGCAGGTCTTCGTGGCAATACATCCAGAACGAGCGCGTGATCGCGATCTCGTCCTCCAGCACGGGTTTGAGCCTGGGGTCCTGCGCCGCGATGAAGCAGGGCAGGATCGCGAGCGACTGTCCCTGCAGCGCCGCGTGATACTGGGCCACCACGCTCGTGCTGCGCAACACCACCTTGCTGGCGGGCAGCACGTCCTCCAGGTAGCGCAGGCGTTCACTGAACAGCAGCTCGTCCACATACCCGATGAAGGTGTGGTCCGCGAGGTCCGCGCGCTCGTTGATGGGGGCGTGCTTGGCCAGGTAGCCCGGCGTGCCGTACAGGCGCAGCGTGTAGTCGCACAGCTTGCTGCACACATAAGGCCCGCGCTGCGGGCGCTCGATGGTGATGGCCAGGTCCGCTTCGCGCTTGGACAGGCTGACAAAGCGCGGCACGGGCAGGATGTCCAGCGTGATGTGCGGATAGCGCCGCTGGAAGTCCGCGGCAAGCGGCGTCAGCACGTAGCTGCCGAAACCTTCGGTGGCGCCGATGCGCAGGTGCCCCGATAGCGCCTGCCCGATCCCGGACAGGTTTTCGCGCGCGGTATGCACCACGCTTTCCATCTGCTCGGCGTGGACGAACAGCCGCTGGCCGTCGTCCGTCAGCACGAAACCCGCGCTGCGGGATTTTTCGAAAAGCAGGGTGTCCAGTTCCGTTTCGAGCGCGCGGATGCGGCGCGATACGGTGGTGTGTTCGACGCCGAGCTTGCGCGCCGCCGCGCTGACGCGCTGGGTGCGGGCCACTTCCAGGAAATATCGCAGACTGTCCCAATCAAGCAAGATCCGGCGCTCCAGCCCCTGGCGACGCAACGCGCAAGAGGCGATGTTGGTATGTGCATGGATGCACAAGGAATGTGCATTTCTGGTGTTGCTTGTTGATTTTCACACATCTACACTGGATCGGCTGGCCTTGGGCTAAGCCCTGGGACCGCAGGCCGCAAAGACGGCGCCATAACGCTAACACTCAGCGCATAAATACTCAGGAGACAAATCCATGAAATTGCACGCACGCGGGCTCGCCGCAGGCTTGTGTCTGGGCGCCGGATTGCTTGGGCAAGCCCTCGCGGCGGACAAGCCGCCAGTGAAGATCGGCATTCTGACGGACATGTCCGGCACCTATGCCGGGATGGGGGGAGCGGGCTCGGTCGCGGCGGCGCAGTTGGCCATCGACGACTGCCTGGCCGCGGAGTGCAAGGGCATGAAGATCGACCTGGTGTCCGCGGACAACCAGAACAAGGCGGACGTCGGCGCCGCCCGGGCGCGCGAATGGTTCGACCGCGACGGCGTCACCGCCATCGCCGACCTGACCAATTCCGCCGTGGCGCTGGCCGTGCAAGGCATCGCCCGGGAAAAGAACAAGGTCGTGATGTTCTCCGGTCCCGCCACCACGGCGTTGACCAACAAGGAATGCTCGCCGGTCGGCTTTCACTGGATGTTCGACACGTACTCGCAGTCGGCGGGCGGCGCCAAGGCCACTGTCCGGGCGGGCGGCAAGTCCTGGTTCTTCATCACCGTCGATTACGCCTTCGGCCATTCGCTGGAAGCCGACACCGTCAAGGCCGTGCAGGCGCTGGGCGGCACCGTGGCCGGCAACGTGCGCCATCCCCTGAACGCGCCGGACTTCGCGTCCTACCTGCTGCAGGCGCAAAGTTCCAAGGCGCAGGTGGTGGCGCTGGCCAATGGCGGCCAGGACACCGTGAACGCCGTCAAGCAGGCGCGCGAGTTCGGCATCGTGGCGGGCGGCCAGCGGCTCGTGTCGCTGCTGATCTTCCTGTCCGACCTGCGTGCGCTCGGCCTGGAAAACGCGCAGGGCCTGTCTTATGTGGACGGCTTTTACTGGGATTACGACGATGCGTCGCGCGAATGGTCTTCGCGCTTCGAAAAGGCGTTCCGCGGCCTGAAGCCCACCATGACGCAGGCCGGCGTGTATTCCAGCGTGCTGCATTACCTGCGCGCCGTGGCCGCCGCCAACAGCACCGATGGCAAGGTGGTGGCCGACAAGATGCGTGACCTGCCCATCAAGGATCCGATCATGCGCAATGCGTCGATCCGTCCCGATGGCCGGGTCATTCACGACATGTACCTGTATGAAGTCAAGAAGCCCGCGGACTCCAAGGGCGGCTGGGACTACTCGAAGCTCGTGGCCACCATCCCGGCGGCAGAAGCCTTCCAGCCCCTGGCCGACTCCACCTGCCCGCTGGTGAAGAAATAGTCTGCGCGCGCCCCGGCCGCGGCGCCGGGGCGCCGCAAGATCCAAGAACGCGGATGTCCATCCGCATCGACTACGCAGTGTGAGGAGCATCAAAATGAGTGAAGTCCCGCGCGTCCCGCTACTGATCGGCGGCAAGCTCGTACAGTCCAAAACCACCGAATGGCGAGACGTGATCAACCCCGCCACCCAGGAGGTCGTCGCCAAGGTGCCCTTCGCCACGCGCGAAGAACTGAACCTGGCCGTCTCCAACGCCAAGGAGGCTTTCAAAACCTGGCGCAACAGCGGGCAGGGCGCGCGGATGCGCGTCATGCTGAAGTTCCAGGAGCTGCTGCGCGCCAACACCGGCAAGCTGGCCGAGATGATCACCCGCGAGCACGGCAAGACGCTGCCCGACGCCGAAGGCGAAGTCGGCCGCGGCCTGGAAGTGGTCGAGCATGCGTGCTCCATCGCCAACCTGCAGTTGGGTGAATACGCCGAAAACGCCGCGTCCGGCATCGACGTCTACACCCTGATCCAGCCGCTGGGCGTGTGCGCGGGCATCACCGCGTTCAACTTCCCGGTGATGCTGCCGTGCTTCATGTTCCCGATCGCCGTGGCCTGCGGCAATACCTTCGTGCTCAAGCCGTCCGAGCAGGATCCGACGTCCTCGCTGTTCCTGGCCCAGCTGGCGCTGGAAGCCGGCCTGCCGCCGGGCGTGCTGAACGTCGTGCACGGCGGCCCCGAGACGGCCAACGGCCTGTGCGAGCATCCGGACATCAAGGCGGTGTCGTTCATCGGCTCGACCCGCGTGGGCACCGAGATCTACAACCGCGCCTCCGCCGCCGGCAAGCGCTGCCAGTCCATGATGGGCGCCAAGAACCACTGCGTGATCCTGCCGGACGCCGATCCGGAAGTGGCGCTGAACCAGTTGCTGGGCGCCGCCTTCGGCGCGGCCGGCCAGCGCTGCATGGCCTCGTCGGTGGCCGTGCTGGTGGGCGAGGCCCGCAACTGGCTGCCCGACTTCGTCGAGCGCGCCAAGAAGCTCAAGGTCAACGTCGGCACGGATCGCGAAGCCGATCTCGGGCCCCTGGTGTCGCCCAACGCCAAGAAGCGCGTCGAAAGCCTGATCCAGAAGGGCGTGGACGAAGGCGCCAAGCTGCTGCTCGATGGCCGAAACCTCAAGGTGTCGGGCTTTGAGTCGGGCAATTTCGTGGGTCCGACCGTGTTCGATGCGGTGGCCGAAGACATGACCATCTACACCGAGGAAATCTTCGGACCGGTCCTGTGCTGCGTCGGCGTCGAGACGCTGGAAGACGCGGTGGCGTTCATCAACCGCAACCCCAACGGCAACGGCGTTGCCCTGTTTACGCAGGACGGGGGCGCGGCGCGCTACTTCCAGAACAACATCGATGTGGGCCAGGTCGGCATCAACGTCCCCATTCCAGTGCCGGTGGCGTGGTTCAGCTTCACGGGTTCGCGCGGCTCCAAGCTGGGCGACCTGGGTCCGAACGGCAAGCAGGCGGTGCAATTCTGGACGCAGACCAAGACCGTGACGGCGCGCTGGTCGGCGCATGCCAAGACGGTCAACACCACGATCTCGATGCGCTAAAAGGAGGGACGCCTTGCTCCTAAGCTTATACGAATAATTCATATAGCAAGGCGTTCTTATTACTTATAATTGGCCCGTCTATCAGGGGCCGATTAATGAACCTCCAGCAATTTCGTTTCGTGCGTGAAACCATCCGGCGCGACTTCAACCTGACCGAAGCCGCCCGGATGCTCTATACCTCGCAGCCGGGCGTGTCCAAGGCCATCATCGAATTCGAAGACGAGCTGGGCATCAAGATCTTCGAGCGGCACGGCAAACGCATCAAGGGGCTGACCAAGCCCGGCCTCGCCGTGTCCCAGGTGATCGACCGCATCATGCGCGAGGTCGACAACCTGAAAAAGGTCAGCGACGAATTCGCGCGCCGTGACGAAGGCGGACTGGTCATTGCTTGCACCCACACCCAGGCGCGCTATCTGCTGCCGCGTGTGATCCCCGCATTCCGCAAGCAATTCCCGAAGGTCCACCTGTCGCTGGCCGAGGGCAGTCCGGCCCAGCTTGCCGAAATGGTGCTGCATGAACAGGCCGATCTGGCGCTGGCGACCGAATCGCTGGCCCTGACGCCGGGCCTGGCCACCTTGCCCGTCTATGCGTGGGAACACACTGTGGTCGTGCGTCCGGACCACCCGCTTGCCGAGCTGACCTCCAGCGCGGCCAAGCGCCTGTCGCTGGCGCAACTGGCCGAATATCCCATCGTTACCTATGACCGCGCCTTCACCGGCCGCAGCACGATCGACGAGATTTTCGCCAACCAGGGCATCCATCCGGACATCGTGCTCGAAGCCATCGACGCCGACGTGATCAAAACCTATGTGGACGTGGGCCTGGGCATCGGCATCATCGCCGGCGTCGCCTACGACCCGCGCCGCGATTCGAATCTGGTCGGTCTGCCGGTGGGGCACCTGTTCGGCACGCACACCACCCGCGTGGGCGTGAAGGCCGGCGTGTTCCTGCGCGACTACGTCTACACCTTCCTGGAGATGCTGGCGCCGTCGCTGACCCGGGCCGTGGTCACCGACGCCGTGCAAGGCGTGCCCAAGTAGGGCGGTCCCAACTGCCTGCGCCGCCCCATGCGCGACGTCTCGATGACGTCGCGTTTTTTTTGCCCCGGCCCAGCGCGAGGGCCCTGCCGGCTATCCCCTGGCGTCATCTCATAAAAATAATTAAATAAGAACTGGTCTCATTTAAGTTGACGAAAAAATAGGAATCATTATCATTACATCCAGGCTCAACGACCCAGTGAGGTACATCATGACGGCAGGACTTAGTGCAGTGGTAGTGGGCGCCGACCGCCTCGGCAATATTCCCGATCTGCTCAAGGGACACAACATTTCGATCACGCACCACATCAGCGGTCGTGATCCCTCGCATCAAAAGAAGACCTTGCAACTGCCCTCGGGCACGCAACTGGTCATCCTGCTGACCGATTTCCTCGGCCACAACGTCATGAAGACCTTCCGCAACGCGGCGCAGCGCGGCGGCATCCGGGTCGTGGCTTGTCGCCGCTCGGTGTGCAGCATGCAGCAAGCCCTGCAGCAGTGCGGCCTTTGCCCGCGCGCCGGCACGGTACATTGACGGAACGCGTCTTGCCGCGCATTCACGAAGAACTGGGGAGGCCGATACGGCCTGCGGCCTGAAACGCCGCGAAGAGAAAAAATAAAAACGCCGCCGGACGGGATCGTCTGGCGGCGTTTTGCATTTTTGGAGGATGGTGCGCCGGGTGCGCTGCGTGCGAAGATGCCGGCGAAGGGCGGGGCGGTCAGTTTGCCGCGCGAGCCGACGCCATCAAGGTGTTGTCCAGGCGGCGGGCGCCGTTGTAGCGTTTGCTCCAGTAGGCCATGGTCATGTTTTCGACACGCACCACGCCGCCGGCGCTGGGGGAATGCACGAAGCGGTCGTCGCCCAGGTAGATGCCTACGTGGGAATAGCGGCGGCCCATCGTGTTGAAGAAGACGAGATCGCCGGCCTTGAGCTCATTTTTGGCGACGGCCACGCCTTGGCGCGCGATTTCCGCGGCATTGCGCGGCAGCTTCAGGCCCAGCCCGCGTTCGGCCGAGTAGGCCACCAGGCCGCTGCAGTCGAAACCGGTGTCGGGGGAACTGCCGCCGAAGCGGTAGCGGATGCCCAGGTGGTTCAGGGCCTCGCTGACCATGGCGTTGTCGCTGGAGACGCCGGCAAGGTTGCGTTGGCGTTCACGCTTGAATTTCTGCACCACCAGCATGCCGATCGGGTCATCGGCGGTGGCGACCCATTCCATCTCGTAGGGATCGATCTCGGACGAATGGGCGGTTGACTTTTGGCTATTGCTTGCACAACCGGCCACACCCGCGACGCACGCAACCAACGCGAGCAGGCGCAAACCGCGCTTTGCATGGCCAGTGGTTGAATTGAATCGCGCGAGTATGGAGTGTCGATGCATTCGCCTGGGGATGAATCACTGAAGACGGCAACAACCCGCGCATTAGCCGCGGATGGGGCCGAAATGTCAGCAAATTCAACAATTATGTGCAACTTCGCGGGGATTCTACCAAACTTTCAAGGCCGATTCGTGATGTAACGGCCCTAAATATCCATGCAGCGTGGACATCTGGAAGAATTTTTTGACTTGCGGCAAGCCTCGTGCAAGGTTTGCCTACCAGAATGACCGAAAAGATTTGACAACAAATCAATCAGCCTTAAGGCGTATGAACAATACCAGGAGACAACCATGCAAAGAACCCGGGATTTCCACTATCGCTCGGTTCATGACCGTGACGCGTTCTGGCGCGAGGAAGCCAGCCGCATCCATTGGGAGACGCCTTTCGAGTCTGTGCTGGATTTCTCCCGGCCGCCATTCGCCAAGTGGTTCGTAGGCGGTCGGACCAATCTTTGCTACAACGCGGTCGACCGCTGGCTGCCCACCCAGGCGGACAGCCCCGCGCTCATCTGGGTGTCCACCGAAGTGGACCGCGAGCAGGTCTACACCCGGCAGGACGTCTACGAAGAAGTGAATGCCGCCGCCGCGATGCTGCGGGAACTCGGGGTAGGGCGCGGCGACCGCGTCCTGCTCTACATGCCGATGGTGCCGGAAGCGGTGTTCACCATGCTGGCCTGCGCGCGCATCGGCGCCGTCCACTCCGTGGTGTTCGGCGGCTTTGCGTCCGTGAATCTTGCGCAGCGCATCGACGACGCCGCGCCCAAGGTGGTGGTCTGCACCGACGGCGGGTCGCGGGCCGGCAAGGTCGTGGCCTACAAGCCGCTTCTGGACCGCGCGCTCAGCCTGGCCAAATCGCCGCCCGCGTCGGTGGTGGTGTTCGACCGCGGCCTGTCGCCGTTCGAGCCGGTGGCGGGACGCGACCTGGACTACGCCACCTTGCGCGAACGTCACCGCGGCGCGCACGTGCCGGTCGAATGGCTTGAATCGTCCGAGCCCAGCTACATCCTGTACACCTCCGGCACCACGGGCCGGCCCAAGGGCGTGCAGCGCGATACCGGCGGTTATGCGGTGGCGCTGGCCTCGTCCATGGAATACCTGTTCGATGGCCGTCCCGGCGACACGTACTTCTGCACCAGCGACATCGGCTGGGTGGTGGGGCATTCCTACATCGTCTACGGGCCGCTGATCGGCGGGCAGTCGACCATCCTCTACGAGGGCACGCCGGTGCGCCCGGACGGCGCGATCCTCTGGAAACTGGTCGAGCAATACGGCGTGAACACGCTTTTTTCGGCGCCCACGGCCGTGCGCGTCCTCAAGCGCCAGGATCCGGCGCTGCTCCAGCGGCATGACCTGTCCACGCTGCGCGCCGTCTATCTGGCCGGCGAGCCGCTGGACGAGCCGACGGCGCAATGGATTTCCGAAGGGCTGGGCAAGCCCATCATCGACAATTACTGGCAGACGGAGTCCGGCTGGCCGATCCTGTCGGCCCAGCCCGGCGTCGAAAAAGTGCCGACCCGGTTCGGCAGCCCTTCGTTTCCCGTCTATGGATTCGACGTCCGCATCGTCAGCGAGTCCACCGGCGAAGACCTGGGCCCCGACCAGAAGGGCGTGGTCGCCATCGTGCCCCCGCTGCCGCCCGGCGCGATGTCCACCATCTGGGGCGACGACGAGCGCTTCGTGCAGACCTATTTCACGGCCATCCCGGATCGGCAGGTGTATTCCACCTTCGACTGGGGGCGGGTGGACGCGGACGGCTACTGGTTCATCCTCGGCCGCACGGACGACGTGATCAATGTGGCGGGCCACCGGCTCGGCACGCGCGAAATCGAGGAGTCGGTCAACAGCCACAGTGGAATCGCGGAATGCGCGGTGGTGGGCGTGGCCGATCCGCTCAAGGGGCAGGTCGCCATGGCCTTCGCCGTGTTGAAGAATCCCGCCGGCGCCGATACGCCGGAAGCGGCAAAGCGGCTGGAAGGCGATATCATGCGGCTGGTGGAAGAACAGCTTGGGGCGGTGGCAAGGCCGGCCAGGATCCGGTTCGTGGGCGCCCTGCCCAAGACCCGTTCCGGCAAGGTGCTGCGCCGCGCGATCGTCGCGGTGTGCGAGTCGCGCGATCCCGGCGACCTGACCACCATGGAAGACCCCAACGCCCTCGAACAGATCAAGGAGTCACTGCAATGAAAACCAAACCCGTGCTGAGCGCCGACGACGTCAAAAAGATCCTGGCCGCGGCCGAAGCACACGCCTTGCAGAACAAATGGGCCGTCACCATCGCCGTGACCGACGATGGCGGCCATCTGCTGGGCATGCTGCGCCTGGACGACGCGGCGCCCATCTCGTCGCACATCGCGCCCGCCAAGGCCAAGACGGCCGCGCTGGGCCGCCGCGAGTCGCGCGTCTATGAAGAGCTCATCAACAACGGCCGCTACTCGTTCCTGTCGGCGCCGCTGATCGAAGGCATGCTCGAGGGCGGCGTGCCGGTCGTGGCCGACGGCCAGGTCGTCGGCGCGGTGGGCGTCTCGGGCGTGAAGTCGACCGAGGACGTGCAGATCGCGCAAGCAGGCATCGCCGCGCTGGGCCTATGAGCCAGGCGCTGCCGCCGGAAACGCCGGCCGGCGTTTCCGCGCAGGACTCCCGGGCGGCGGACGACAGTCCGCTGAACCCGGGTGTGACCCGGCGCGAAGTCTGGGCCTGGGCCATGTACGACTTCGCGAACTCCGGCTACACCACCGTGATCCTCACGGCGGTCTTCAGCACCTATTTCGTCGGTGTGGTGGGCGGGCGCGCCCCGTGGGCCACGCTGGCATGGACCGCGGCGCTGTCGCTGTCCTACCTGCTCATCATGCTGACGATGCCCACGCTGGGCGCACGCGCGGATGCGCGGGCCAGCAAGCGCCGGCTGCTCTACACCAGCACGACCGGCTGCGTGGCGGCCACGCTGGTGCTCACACAGGCCGGGCCGGGAGACGTGTGGCTGGCGCTCGCGGCCATCGTCGTGTCGAACTACTGCTATTGCGTGGGCGAGTCCGTGGTCGCGGCCTTTCTGCCCGAACTCGCCAAGCCGCAGGCACTGGGGCGCGTTTCGGGTTGGGGCTGGAGCTTCGGCTATTGCGGCGGCATGCTCACGCTGGGCCTGTCGCTCGTCGTGGTGACGCTGGCCGAGGCGCGCGGCGCGACGGCCGAACACTTCGTGCCGTGGGTCATCGTGGTCACCGCGACGGTGTTCGCCCTGGCCGCGTTGCCCTCGTTCTTCCTGCTGCGCGAACGCGCCAAACCGAAGTCCGGCAATCCGGCCGCGCTGCACATGCTCAGGCGGCTGGCGTTTGCCTGGCGTGAGACCGGCCTGCACTTTCCGGAATTCCGGCGCCTGCTGATGTGCATCGCGTGCTACCAGGCCGGCATCTCCGTCGTCATCACGTTGGCCGCGGTGTATGCGTCGGAAGTCATGGGCTTCACCACGCCGCAGATCATGCTGCTGGTGTTCACGGTGAACATCGGCGCGGCGGCGGGGGCGTTTTCGTTCGGCTACGTGCAGGACCGCATCGGCCACAAGCCGGCGCTGGCCATCACGCTGGTCGGGTGGATCGTGATGGTGCTGGTGGCCTACGCGGCCGTGACGGCGCCGGTGTTCTGGATTGCCGCCGCGCTGGCCGGGTTGTGCATGGGCACCACGCAGAGCGCGGGCCGCGCGATGACCGGGGCGCTTGCCCCCGCGGGCCGGCTGGCCGAGTTCTATTCGCTGTGGACCTTTGCGGTGCAGCTTGCCGCGGTGATCGGCCCGTTGACCTACGGGCTGGTCACCTGGGCCACGCACGGCAATCATCGCCTGGCCATCCTCGTGACGGGGCTGTTCTTCGTCGGAGGACTGGTCCTATTGTCGCGCGTGGACATGCATCGCGGCCTGGCGCGCCGGACCGCCTGAATGCGGTATTCGCCCAGGCTGCGGCGGCTGCTATCCTTATGGGCTGCCTTGCGTCGCGGCTGAACCGACCTGCGGGTCGGCAACGCGGCGGCGCGGCGCAGGCTTGTGCATGCTGCCTGGCGGATGCCTCATGGCGTCTTCCTGCCCAGGTCCGGCGCCGCCGCGGCGCGCCACGCCGCGGGCTCCGGCCCGCATTTTGCGTAAGGTGCCCGTAAGAGCGCGGCGATACGGTTGCAGATGGGTAATAAAAAAGCAGCATAAACAACAGAATCACCTATTGGAGACAAGATCATGTCGAACGCTATTCAGTCCGTACTGGTGGAAAACCGCGTGTTTCCGCCGCCCGAGCGCGCCGCGCAGGGCGCCGCGATTCCCAGCATGGACGCCTACAACGCGCTGTGCGCGCAGGTCGAGAACGACTTCGACGGATTCTGGGCGGGGCAGGCGCGCGACAACCTGCAATGGACCAAGCCCTTCACCCAGGTCCTGGACGAATCCGATGCGCCGTTCTACCGCTGGTTCGGCGACGGCGAGCTGAACGTCTCGGCCAACTGCCTGGACGTGCACCTGACCAACGGCAACGCCGACAAGACCGCCATCATCTTCGAATCCGACGACGGCAAGGTCGACAAGGTCACCTACCGCGAATTGCTGGCGCGCGTGTGCCGCTTCGCCAACGGACTGGCCGCGCTGGGCTACAAGAAGGGCGACCGCGCCATCATCTACATGCCCATGTCCATCGAAGCCGTCGTGGCCATGCAGGCCTGCGCGCGCCTGGGCGTGACGCACTCGGTGGTGTTCGGCGGCTTCTCGGCCAAAAGCCTGCAGGAGCGCATCGTCGACGTGGGCGCATCGCTCGTCATCACCGCCGATGAACAGGTGCGCGGCGGCAAGACCATTCCGCTCAAGCCCGCCGTGGAAGAAGCCATCGCCATGGGCGGCTGCGAGGCCGTCACCAAGGTCGTCGTGTACCGCCGCACGGGCGGCAAGGTGCAATGGAACGACAACCGCGACCTCTGGATGCACGACGTCGAAGCCGGTCAGCCCGACACCTGCGAACCGGTCCCGGTCAACGCCGAGCATCCGCTGTTCATCCTGTACACGTCCGGTTCCACCGGCAAGCCCAAGGGCGTGCAGCACTCGTCCGCGGGCTATCTGCTGTGGGCGCTGCTGACCGTCAAATGGACCTTCGATGCGCGCAAGGACGACGTCTACTGGTGCACGGCCGACGTGGGCTGGGTCACGGGCCACACGTACATCACCTACGGTCCGCTCGCCGCGGGCCTGACGCAGATCGTCTTCGAAGGCGTGCCCACCTACCCGAACGCCGGCCGTTTCTGGGACATGATCGCGCGCCACAAGGTCACCACGTTCTACACGGCGCCCACGGCGATCCGCTCGCTGATCAAGGCGGCCGAGGCCACGCCGCAATCGCATCCGCAGAACTACGACCTGGACTCCCTGCGCATCATCGGCACGGTGGGCGAGCCCATCAATCCCGAAGCCTGGATCTGGTATCACAAGAACGTCGGCCGCGAGCGCTGCCCCATCGTGGACACGTGGTGGCAAACCGAAACCGGCGGGCACATGATCACGCCGCTGCCCGGCGCCACGCCCACCAAGCCGGGCTCGTGCACGCTGCCCCTGCCGGGCATCGCCGCCGCCATCGTCGATGAAACCGGCGGCGACGTCGAAAAGGGCAACGGCGGATTCCTGGTCATCAAGCGCCCGTGGCCCGCCATGATCCGCAACATCTGGGGCGACCCGGAGCGCTTCAAGAAAAGCTATTTCCCGCCGGAACTGCGCGGTTACTACCTGGCGGGCGACGGCGCGCAGCGCGACGCGGACGGCTATTTCTGGATCATGGGCCGCATCGACGACGTCCTGAACGTCTCGGGCCATCGCCTGGGCACGATGGAAGTCGAATCCGCGCTGGTCGCGCATGAAATGGTGGCCGAGGCCGCGGTGGTGGGGCGTCCCGACGACACCACCGGCGAAGCCGTCGTGGCCTTCGTGGTGCTCAAGCGTTCGCGTCCGGAAGGCGAAGAGGCCCAGGCCATTGCCAAGCAGTTGCGCGACTGGGTGGCCCGCGAGATCGGCCCCATCGCCAAGCCCAAGGACATCCGCTTTGGCGACAACTTGCCCAAGACCCGTTCGGGCAAGATCATGCGCCGCCTGCTGCGCGTGGTCGCCAAGGGCGAAGAGATCACGCAGGACGTGTCCACGCTTGAAAATCCCGCCATCCTGGAGCAGCTCTCCAAGCCGCTGTGATCGCAGCCGGCCGGATTCCTCCGGCCGCTGCAGCGCGACAGGCGCATAATGTCTACGCCCGTGCCGGCATGATGCGGCACGGGCGTAGTCTTTCCTGATCCCCGATTCCTGATTCCCGATTTCTTCCTACGGAGCCGCACCCGTGAGCAGCAGTTTCGATCGCGCAGGGCTTGCCCTGATGTTCAGCACCATCCTGGTCTGGGCGGGAAGCTGGATCGCGATGAAGCTGATCGTGCCGTACATCGGGCCCTTCGATTTCGTGGCGCTGCGCTACGTGACGGGCAGCCTGGTGCTCTTCCTGCTGGCGTTTGTCACGCATCGGCCGCTGTCGATGCCGCCGTGGAAGCTGACCCTGCTGATCGGCCTGACGCAGACCGCCGGCTTCCAGGGCTTCGTGCAGACGGCGCTGGTGTCGGGCGGGGTGGGCAAGGTGTCGCTCATGGCTTACACCATGCCCTTCTGGGTGGTTCTGTTTGCCTGGTGGCTGCTGGGCGAACGGCCCACCGCCCGGCACGCGGCCGGCATCGCGTTGGCCGCCGTCGGCCTCGTCTGTTTCGTCGAGCCCTGGAACGGACTTGGCGACATCCGTACCGTGCTGCTGGGCCTGGGCAGCGGCCTGTGCTGGGGCGTGGGCACGGTGCTGTCCAAGCGCATGTTCGACCGCCACGCGCCCGACGTGATGACCTTCACCGCGTGGCAGATGCTGTTCGGCGGCCTGGTCATGGTGCCGGTGGCCTACCTGGTGCCGCAGATGACCGCCCAATGGGGCTGGCAGCTTTGGACCGGCATGACCTACATTGTGCTGATCGCGACCGCGGCGGGCTGGCTGCTGTGGCTGCAGGTCGTGCTCCGGGTGCCCGCATCCATCGCCGGCCTGTCCAGCCTGGGCGTGCCCGTGGTCGCCATGCTGCTGGCGTGGGCGATCCTGTCCGAACGGCCCACGCCCGTGGAGCTGGGCGGCATGGCGCTGATCCTGGCTGGCATCTTTGTCGTGAGCCGCGCAGCGCCTGCGGCGCGCGCCGACTGATCCGGCCGACATCCGACTTTCCCTCTACCTGGAATATTTTCATGATCGATCTGCGTAGCGATACCGTCACCCGGCCCGGCGCCGGCATGTTGCAGGCGATGGCCAGCGCCCCGCTGGGCGACGACGTGATGGGCGACGACCCCACCGTGATCCGCCTGCAGAAGGCGCTGGCCGAACGCACCGGCAAGGCAGCGGGCCTGTTCTTTCCGTCGGGCACGCAAAGCAACCTGGCGGCCCTGATGGCGCATTGCGAACGGGGCGACGAATACCTCGTGGGCCAGCTTGCGCACACCTATAAATACGAAGGCGGCGGGGCGGCGGTGCTGGGCAGCATCCAGCCGCAGCCCATCGAGCATGCGCCGGACGGTTCCCTGCCGCTGGAAAAGCTGGCCGCGGCGCTCAAGCCCGCCGGCGATCCGCACTTTGCGCGCACGCGCCTGCTGGCGCTGGAGAACACCTTCCACGGCAAGCTGATCCCGGCCGCCTACATCCAGGCCGCGACGTCCTGGGCGCGCGAGCAGGGCCTTTCCACGCACCTGGACGGCGCCCGCGTGTTCAATGCGGCAGTGGCCAGCGGCAAGCCGGTGGCGGATTTGTGCCAGCCGTTCGACTCGGTGTCGATCTGCTTTTCGAAGGGCCTGGGCGCGCCGGTGGGATCGGTGCTGGTCGGAAGCGAAGAACTGATCGCGCGCGCCCGGCGCTGGCGCAAGATGCTGGGCGGCGGTCTGCGCCAGTCCGGCGTGCTGGCGGCCGCCTGCCTGTATGCGCTGGAGCACAACGTGGACCGGCTGGCCCAGGACCACGACAACGCGCGCCTGCTGGCCGAAGGCTTGCAGTCCATTCCCGGCGTCAAGGTGCTGAGCCAGGACACCAACATGGTGTTCGCGGAATTCGAGCCGTCGCGCTGCGAGGCGCTGACCGCGGCCCTCGCGCGGGAAGACATCCTGATGCGCGCCGTCTATGGCGGCCCGACGCGCCTGGTGACGCACCTGGACGTGTCGACCGACGACGTGCGGCGCGTGGTCCAGGCAGTGGCCCGGTTGATGGGCTAACCGCCGGACGGACCGGCTGGCGCGGTCGGGGGCCCGGCAGCCGTTGCCCGTCAGCCGTGGCGCTGGCGGCTGTCGACGGGCGCCTCGTCGCGCTGCGCCATGCCGTAGTCGCGCAACACCTGCGCGACGCGCAGGCGGTAGTTCTGGAACACGCCGCCGCGGCCGGCCTCCTGCGCGCGGCGGTGCGATTCCAGCGAACGCCAGCGCAGCACCGCGGCCTCATCGCGCCAGAACGATAACGACAGCAGCTTGCCGGGCGCGGACAGGCTCTGGAAGCGTTCGACGGAAATGAAGCCGTCGATGGTGCGCAATTCGTCGATCAGGCTGGCGGCGATGTCCAGATAAGGGGCGGGGTCGCCATGGGCGGGCTCGACCTCGAAAATCACGGCGATCATGGGTGGGTCTCCTCTTGAAAATCGAACTGGGGGATGCGCGCGTTGGGCAAGGGGCGATAGCGGAATCGCGCCGCCAGCGCGGCCGCATCCACGCCCGCGCCCAGCACGTGCAGGAGCGCGTCGGCGGCATGGTTTCTGGCCGGCACTGCGCCCGGGCAGGCATGGCGCTGCGCGCCGAAGATCCAGCCCGCGTCCGGTTCGGCCATGGCCGCGGCCGCGAGCACAAGCAGGACAGCCTGGCCGGCCTCGATGCGCTGCCCGTCGATCTCGACGGGCTCGGCCATGAAACGCCGGGTGTTGTGCAGGGGCGGATCGCGCCGTAACACCTCGTCGATCAGGGCAAGGGCGTGCCTGCGGGTGGCCGGGGTTTGCGGGCCACGGCGTCCCGCCATGACGAGCGCGTTGCCCAGCAGCCCCGCGCCCGCCTCGCAGGATTGGAACAGCAGGCCGGCCAGATTGGCCGCCACCATGCCAGGCGCGATGCCGGCGTGCGCCGCGTCTGCGCCCAGCTTGCGCAGCGCGGGCGAGGCCTGCGGCCCGGACAAGTGGTCCTCCAGGCGGGCCTGCAGGCGCGCGGCGGCGGCCTGGCCGGCGAGGATGCGTGTCGCGTCGGCCTCCGCACGGGCAGCGGCATTTGTATTGGCTTTGGCACTGACGTGCACCGCGCCCAGGAACGTGACGATGTCGTGCGCGCAATCGGCATGCAGGGACGGCGCAAGGCCAAGCAAGGCGGCCTGCGCGTGGACGGGGGCGGCATACAGGTAGCGGTCGATGCCGGCGGCATCGCGCGGCGCGGCAGGTAGCCACGTAGGCGGGGCGTGTACATCCTCGCCTTGTCGTTGCTGCTGGATGAATGCCGCCAGCAACGCCTTCAATCGCGCATGCGCCGCGCTGTCGTTCATGCGGACGAATCGGCCGAACAAATCTGCCGCCGGCCCTGGGCACAAGCCGCGCGGCACCGGCTCCGCCACGGGGCGCACGCGGGCGGCGGGGTGCCGCAGGATGGCGGTGATGCTATCGGGATGCGCCGCGACCCACAGGTCCAGCGCCCCGTCCCGATAGAGCGGCCGGTCGCGCGCCAGCGCGGCATAGTAGGGATAGGGGTCGGGGTGGGTGACGGCGTCCAGGGGATGGGCGGGGGGCATGGCAATGGCCGGCAGTGAAGATGGCCGTCAGTATCTGCCTGCGCCGCCCACAACGATTCGGCGCCGGGCGAACTATGCCTGCGCCGCGCCGCCTTCGGCCAGCAGGGCGGCGTAGCCCAGGCGGGAATCGGGCCAGTGCAGCGTCAGGCCGCTGGCGCGCAGGCGGGCGTTGCTGAGCTTCTTGCTGCCGACGTTGGCGGGCGCCAGCGCCACGCGCGGCGCGGGGGCGCCGATCATCCTGGCCAGTTCCGCATACAGGACGTGCAGGGGCAGGGGCGTGTCGTCGCAGCCGATATACACCGGCGCAACGTCAGGCAGCAGCGCCAGATGGACCACCGCGGCGGCCGCGTCGTCGATGTGGATGCGGTTGGCCCAATGTTCAGGCTGCACCGGCGCGCCCGCCGCGCCGCTGCGCAAACGCTCGATGAGCTGCAGGCGTCCGGGTCCATACAGGCCCGCAAGGCGCAGGGCCGTGGACGAGACGGGCTGCGCCGCCAGCGCGGCCTCGGCCTCGAGCAGCACGCGGCCATTGAACCCCTGGGGCGCGGGCGGGGTGTCTTCGTCCACCCAGGCGCCATGATGCTCGCCGTATACCGCGCTGGAGGACACGAAGACGATGCGGGCCAGACGGGACGCATCCAGCGCCTTGAGCACATTGGCCAGGCCATCGACGAAGACGCCGCGGTAGGCCTGCGGATCGCGCGCGCCGGGCGAGGGCAGATGGATCAGCCGGGTCACGCCTTGCGGCAGGGCCGTCAGCGTGTCGGGACGGGTGATGTCGCCCTGCAGCCATCGAATGCCGCTGGTGTCGCCGGCGGGCGGATGGCGGCGCAGGGCGTGGACCTCGGCGCCGCGCGCCAGCAAGCGCCGCGCCGCGCGCAGGCCCAGGTCGCCGCAGCCGGTGAGAAGTACGCGTTCGCTCATGGTGTCGCTCCAGATGGTCGGAAAAAAGGCGCCCCGCGGGGCGCCTTGTGGCCGGGCGCGGGCGCCCGATGGAATTACATGCCGCTGTAGACCGGCCCTTCGCCGCCCTGCGGCGCCACCCAGACGATGTTCTGCGTGGGGTCCTTGATGTCGCAGGTCTTGCAGTGCACACAGTTCTGCGCGTTGATCTGCAGGCGGTCTTCGCCGTGATCGTCCTTGACGAACTCGTACACGCCGGCCGGGCAATAGCGCGCTTCGGGGCCGCCGTACTTGGCCAGGTTCACCTTCACCGGCACGGACGGATCCTTCAGGGTCAGGTGAACAGGTTCGTTCTCGTCGTGGTTGGTGTTGGAGATGAACACCGAGCTCAGCTTGTCGAACGTGAGCTTGCCGTCCGGCTTGGGGTAGTCGATGCGCGCGCACTGCGAGGCCGGCTGCAGACAGGCGTGGTCGGGCTTGTTGTGGCGCAGCGTCCAGGGCATCTTGCCCTTGAGCAGCAGTTGCTCGATGCCGGTCATCAGCGTGGCGACGGTGCGGCCCTTCTTGAACCACTGCTTGAAATTGCGTGCCTTGTTCAGTTCGGCATGCAGCCAGGACGACTCGAAGGCCTTGGGATAGGCGGTCAGTTCATCCTGGCGGCGGTCGGCGGTGAGCGCATCGAACGCGGCTTCGGCGGCCAGCTTGCCCGACTTGATCGCGGCGTGGCTGCCCTTGATGCGCGAGGCGTTCAGGAAGCCGGCCTCGCAGCCGACCAGCACGCCGCCGGGGAAGGTGAGCTTGGGCAGCGCCAGCAGCCCGCCCGCCGTGATGGCGCGGGCGCCGTAGGCGATGCGCTTGCCGCCTTCGAAGGTGCCGCGGATGGCGGGGTGCGTCTTGTAGCGCTGGAATTCGTCGAAGGGCGACAGCCAGGGGTTGGCGTAGTCCAGGCCGACGATCATGCCCACGGCCACCAGGTTGTTGTCCAGGTGATAGAGGAACGAGCCGCCGTAGGTGTCGGCGTCCAGCGGCCAGCCGGCGGTGTGGACCACGAGGCCGGGCTTGGACTGCGCCGGATCGACTTCCCACATTTCCTTGATGCCGATGCCGTAGGACTGCGGATTGCGGCCGTCGTCCAGCTTGTAGCGTTCGATGAGCTGGCGGCCGAGCTGGCCGCGCGCGCCTTCGCCGAACACCGTGTAGCGGGCATGCAGTTCCATGCCGGGCTGGTAGTGGTCGGTGTGGCTGCCGTCGCGGGCCACGCCCATGTCGCCGGTGGCCACGCCGCGGACGGCGCCGTTCTCGTCGTAAAGCACTTCGACGGCGGCAAAGCCGGGGAAGATGTCCACGCCCAGCGCTTCGGCCTGCTCGCCCATCCATTTGACGACGTCGCCCAGGCGGACGATGTAGTTGCCCTCGTTGTGGAAGCACTGCGGCAGCAGCCAGTTCGGCGTGGCGCGCGCGCCGGTCTCGGACAGGAACAGGAACTTGTCCTGCGTGACGGGCACGTTCAGCGGCGCGCCTTTCTCTTTCCAGTCGGGGATGAGTTCGGTCAGCGCCAGCGGGTCCATGACGGCGCCGGACAGGATGTGCGCGCCAAGTTCCGCGCCCTTTTCGAGCACGCAGACGCCGATCTCCTGATTCTTCTCAGCGGCCAGTTGCTTGAGACGGATTGCGGTGGCCAGGCCAGCGGGACCACCGCCAACCACGACCACGTCATATTCCATCGACTCGCGTTCAGACATTTGCAAAGCTCCCCGTATGTATTCCATATTTGGCTGGAAGTATTATCGGCGATTGTATTGCAGGCGAGGGTCCTGTATGCCTTCGCATTTCTTTTAGCCTTCAGGAGTAATTGGTGAACCCGGACAATCCGTCGGCGCGGCTTCTTTCGGTGGGCGACACCCATCAGCTCGAATTGCCTTTGCGTTGGGGCGATTCAGACGCTTTGAACCATCTGAACAACACGCTGTATTTCCGACTCATGGAAGAGGCCCGCATGCAGATCCTGTATGGCGCGGGTTTCGAGCTGCCCGCCGACAATGGCGCTATCCTGGCGCATGCGTCGTGCGATTTCCTGCGTCCGCTGACCTATCCGGCCACGGTGCGGGTCACGCACACCGTGACGCGGATCGGCCGTTCCAGCGCCGAATTCGAGTTGCTGCTCGAGAAAGTGGGCGATGACGTGGGCCCTTATGCCCGCGGCCGCAACGTCCTGGTCTGGATGGACTACGTAGCCAATACGTCCGCGCCGTGGCCGCAGGAAGTGCTGGCGCAACTGGGCACGCAATTCGCCGCGGCAGCGTAATCCACGTGGGCCGCGCGGGCAGCGCGGGCGCGGCCCCGCCAAAATAGCGCGTGCTTTGGCCGGACATGCCGGTAAAATCTAGCGCAAAATCACAAAAGCAATGAGGGCGCGCCACCCACGGCGCAGCCGTTCCACGGAAATCGGGCCCAGCCGCGATGCCCGTGTGGCAAGCGCCAGCAGCCGCGCCCCAAGGAAAGACTGGGTCTGCCCCGATTTCCCCGATTTTTCCGGGACCCGTGCGCGGGTAGCGGCGGGCAGGCTTACTTTGGTTCGACCTTAACTAGGAGTTGGAGCGATGGACAAGGTTTATGCAAGCGCCCAGGAGGCGCTGGCAGGCATCGTCAAGGACGGTCAGATGATCGCCGTGGGCGGTTTCGGCCTGTGCGGTATCCCCGAGGCGCTGATCGCCGCGCTGCGCGATTCGGGCGTCAAGGATCTCACCTGCATCAGCAACAATGCGGGCGTCGATGGCTTTGGCCTGGGCCAGTTGCTCAATACGCGCCAGGTGCGCAAGATGATCGCGTCCTACGTCGGCGAGAACAAGGAATTCGAACGCCAGTACCTGTCGGGCGAACTCGAGCTTGAATTCACGCCCCAGGGCACGCTGGCGGAAAAGCTGCGCGCGGGCGGCGCCGGCATTCCGGCGTTCTTCACCCGCACCGGCGTGGGCACCATCGTCGCCGACGGCAAGGAAATCCGCGAGTTCGACGGCCATCAGTACGTCATGGAACGTTCGCTGGTGCCGGACGTGTCGCTCGTGAAGGCGCACATCGCCGACCGCAGCGGCAACCTGGTGTTTCGCAAGACGGCCCGCAACTTCAATCCCAACGTCGCCATGGCGGGCAAGTTCACGGTGGTCGAAGTCGAAGAAATCGTCGACACCGGCAGCCTGGACCCGGATCAGATCCACCTGCCCGGCATCTATGTGCAACGGATCGTGCTGAACGCCACGCCCGAAAAGCGCATCGAACAACGCACCACTCGCCCGGCCTAAGGAGAAGACGACATGGCATGGTCCCGCGATGAAATGGCGGCGCGCGCCGCGCGCGAGCTGCAAGACGGCTTTTATGTGAACCTGGGCATCGGCCTGCCCACGCTGGTCGCCAACCACGTGCCCAAGGGCGTGGAAGTGTGGCTGCAATCCGAAAACGGCCTGCTCGGCATCGGCCCGTTCCCCACCGACGATCAGGTCGACGCCGACCTCATCAACGCCGGCAAGCAGACGGTCACGACGCTGCCCGGCTCGTCGATCTTCTCGTCGGCCGACTCGTTCGCGATGATCCGCGGCGGCAAGATCAACCTCGCCATCCTGGGCGCGATGCAGGTCTCTGAAAAAGGCGACTTGGCCAACTGGATGATCCCGGGCAAGATGGTCAAGGGCATGGGCGGCGCGATGGACCTGGTGGCCGGTGTCGGCCGCGTGGTCGTGCTGATGGAGCATGTGGCCAAGAAGAAGGACGGCTCCGAAGACATCAAGCTGCTGCCCGAGTGCACGCTGCCGCTCACGGGCGTGGGCGTGGTCGACCTCATCATCACCGACCTGGGCGTGATGGAAGTCACCGAAAACGGCCTGAAATTGCTGGAAACGGCGCCGGGCGTGACGGTGGACGAGATCAAGTCCAAGACCGGCGCGAAGCTGGACGTGTCGGCGGTTCAGTAACCCCGGGGCAGCCGGCAGTCCGCCGGCCGTCCATTCGAAGGCGCCCCGCGAGGGGCGCTTTTTCATTGCGGCGCGGCCGCGCCACGCCGCTATGCGGTCTCCCGCAGCAGCATGCCCACGTGCGGGATGCCGTCTTCCATGTATTCCTCGGTGACCGGCACGAAGCCGTGGCCGCCGTAGTAGCCCTTGAGCCGCGCCTGCGCGCCCAGGTAGACCGGCTGGCCGGGCCAGAGGCGCTCCACTTCCACTTTGGCGCGGCGCATGAGCTCGTGGCCCAGGCCCGTGCCGCGGGCAGCCGGGGCGGTGATGACCCGTCCGATGACGGCGTGGCCGTCGTTCAACGCTGGCTCCAGCAGGCGGCAATACGCGAGCAGCTCGCCGTCGCGCCACGCCATCAGGTGCTCGGTCTGCCCTTGCAGGTCCTTGCCGTCCATGTCCAGGAACACGCAGTTCTGCTCCACCACGAAAACCGCCGAACGCAGCCGCAGGATGGCATAGAGCTCGGCGGGGGTAAGGTCGGCATGGGGTTTGCAAGTCCAGGCGGGCAGCATGCGGGCATTCCAGATAGCGGGAAATGAAGGGGGCAACAAGCGTACCTCAAACCGGCCCCGATTTAATCCGAGCGATTGTTACAACTAATCACGGGTATACCCTTAGTATGAAAATCAATTTTCTTAACTAAAATTTGCGTGTAAACAGATTTACATAAACCCGCCTCCGACTTCCCCCCGTTTTGATGAACAAGGCCGTACTTACGATTGCTGATCGGATCGCCCGGGCCCAGCCCGCGCTGAGCCGGACCCAGCACAAGATGGCCGAGTACGTGCTGGCGCACCAGTTCCGCGTCGCCACCATGACCATCGACGAATTCGCGGCAGCCGTGGGCGTGTCGGTCGCCACGGCCAACCGCTTTGCGCGCGCCCTGGATCTGCCGGGCTACCCGCAATTCCGCGCCGAACTGGCCCGCGGCTTCGAAGCCGCGCTGGAACCCGTCGAAAAGCTGCGCACCGAACTGGCGCACTCCGCCAGCGCCGTCCAGATCTTCGCCGCCACGCTGGAAGAAGACATCCGCAACGCGCAGCGCAACCTGCAGGCCCTGGATTCGGCCGCCTGTGAGCAGGCGGTCGAGGCGATCCTGGCCGCCGAGCGCGTTTTCATCATCGGTTTCGGGGCCAGCGGGTTTCTCGCGGGCCTGCTGCAACGCGGCCTGTGCATGCACCTGCATTCGGTCGAATCGCTGGCCGGTCCCGGCGGCGTGTCGCACGCCGCGCGCCAGATGTCGCGCATGACGGGCAAGGACCTGGTCATCGCCATCGGCTTTCCGCGCTACCTGGCCGACACCGTGACGCTGGCCGGCGCGGCCAAGCAGGCGGGCGTGCCGGTGCTGGTGTTGACGGACAAGCCCACGTCGCCGCTGGCGCCAACCGCCTCCGTCGTGCTGTACGCGTACTCCGCACGCCAGCTCATTCCCAATTCCGAAACCGCCGCGTTGGGGCTCATCGAAGCCCTGTCCGCGGCGGTGGCCTATCGGGCCAAGAATTCCGTCGCGGCCGCCGCTGGGGTCACCCAGTCCGTGATGCCGTGGCTCATCCATGGAGTAGGTAAACGATGATTCAACCCGTGATTGCCATTCACGGTGGCGCCGGCGCGATGTCCCGCGCGGCCATGTCTCCCGAAAAAGAACAGGAATACCTCGCGGCCCTGGAGTCCATCCTGACCGCCGGCCAGGCCGTGCTGGCCAAGGGCGGCAGCGCCCTGGACGCCGTCACCGAGGCCGTGCGCCTGCTTGAAGACTGCCCGTTGTTCAACGCGGGCCACGGCGCCGTGTTCACCAGCGCCGGCACCCATGAGCTGGACGCCGCCATCATGGACGGCGCGACGCTGCGCTCGGGCGCGATCGCCAACGTGAACTGCGTGCGCAACCCGATCGTTGCCGCGCGCAAGGTCATGGAAAACAGCAAGCACGTGTTCTTCGTCGGCGAGGGCGCCGAAACGTTCGCCCGCCAGGAAGGCGTGGAACTGGTCGACCCGTCGTACTTTTCGACCGAGGCCCGCCGCGAGCAGCTGCTGCGCGTGCAGCGCGAAACGCCGGACGCCGCCGTGCTGGACCACGACGGCCAGGCCATGGTCGCGCGCGGCCAGCCCGCGCCGGCCGATCCGCTGGACGCCGACAAGAAGTTCGGCACCGTCGGCGCCGTGGCCGTCGACGCCCAGGGCAACCTGGCCGCCGCCACGTCCACGGGCGGCATCACCAACAAGCAGGTCGGCCGCGTGGGCGATGCGCCCCTGATCGGCGCCGGCACCTATGCCAGCAACAAGACCTGCGCCGTGTCCACCACCGGCACGGGCGAAATGTTCATCCGCATGGTCGCCGCGTACGACGTCGCGGCCCAGATGGAATACTGCGGCGCCTCGCTGGAAGCGGCGGCGGACCGCGTCGTGATGGAAAAACTGCCCACCATCGGCGGCAAGGGCGGCCTGGTGGCCGTCGACGCCCAGGGCAATGTGGCCTTGCCGTTCAACACGGAAGGCATGTACCGGGGTTACGCCCGCGTAGGCGAGAAGCCGGTGGCCGCCATCTACCGATGAGCGGCGGCGGTTTGGATCTGTAGGTTTATTTTGGGAATGAGAAGAGATGGTTGATCGCGCAAACAGCCTGGCGCTGCCGGATAACCGCGTGGTCCAGGTCGACGACCTGACGGTGCGCTTCGTGGGTTCCGAGCGCACGGTCGAAGCCGTGCGCAATCTGTCGTTCCATGTGGACCGGGGCGAAACCCTGGCCATCGTGGGCGAATCGGGTTCGGGCAAGTCGGTGACGTCGCTGGCGCTGATGCGTCTGGTGGAACACGGCGGCGGGCGCATCGCCCAGGGCAGGATGGCCCTGCGCCGGCGCAACGGCTCCGTGATCGATCTGGCCAACGCCAACCAGCGTGTCATGCGCAACGTGCGCGGCGCCGACATGGCGATGATTTTCCAGGAGCCGATGACCTCCTTGAACCCGGTGTTCACGGCCGGCGACCAGATCGCCGAATCGATCCGCGAGCACCAGGGCATGGACGCGGCGGCGGCGCGCGCGGAAGCGCTGCGCATGCTGGAACAGGTCCGGATTCCCGAAGCCAAGTCGGTGCTGGACCGCTATCCGCATCAACTGTCGGGCGGCATGCGCCAGCGCGTCATGATCGCCATGGCGCTGGCGTGCAAGCCGGCCCTGCTGATCGCGGACGAGCCGACCACGGCGCTGGACGTGACCATCCAGGCCCAGATCCTGCAACTGATCCGCCAACTGCAGGAAGAAATGCACATGGGCGTGGTGTTCATCACCCACGACATGGGCGTGGTGGCCGAAGTGGCCGACCGCGTGTTGGTGATGTTCCGCGGCGACAAGGTCGAGGAAGGCCCGTCCGAACAGGTGTTCGCCGCGCCCCAGCATTCCTACACGAAGGCGCTGCTGTCGGCCGTGCCGAAGCTGGGCGCCATGCAGGGCACGGACCTGCCCGCGCGCTTCCCGCTGCTGCAGGTCGAAGGCCAGGTCCAGCCCGTGGCCGAAGCCGGCGCGGCCAGCACGCAGGAAGTGCCCGCCGCCAAGCGCGAGCCCATCCTGAGCGTGCGCAACCTGGTGACGCGCTTTGACCTGCGCGGCGGCATCATGAGCCGCGTGCAGCGCCGCGTGCACGCCGTGGAGAAGGTCAGCTTCGACCTGTATCCCGGCGAGACCCTGTCGCTGGTCGGCGAGTCCGGCTGCGGCAAGTCCACGACGGGCCGTTCGCTGCTGCGCCTGGTGGACAGCCAGGGCGGCGAGATCCGCTTCGGCGGCCGCGACATCGTGCGCCTGAAGAACACCGAGCTGCAATCCCTGCGCCGCGACATCCAGTTCGTGTTCCAGGATCCGTTCGCCTCGCTGGATCCGCGCGTGACCGTGGGCTTCTCCATCATGGAGCCGCTGCTGGTGCACGGCGTGGCCAAGGGCAAGGATGCCGAGCGCCGCGTGGCCGAACTGCTGGAACGCGTGGGCCTGCCGCCGGAAATGGCGCAGCGCTACCCGCACGAATTCTCGGGCGGCCAGCGCCAGCGCATCTGCATCGCGCGCGCCCTGGCCCTGAACCCCAAGGTCGTGATCGCGGACGAATCCGTGTCCGCGCTGGACGTGTCGATCCAGGCGCAGATCGTGAATCTCTTGATCGACCTGCAGCGCGACATGGGCATCTCGTTCCTGTTCATCTCGCACGACATGGCCGTGGTCGAGCGCGTCAGCCACCGCGTGGCGGTGATGTACCTGGGCCAGATTGTCGAGATCGGCCCGCGCCGCGCGATCTTCGAGAACCCGCAGCATCCCTACACCAAGAAGCTGATGTCGGCCGTGCCGATCGCCGATCCGGCGCGCCGCCACATGAAGCGCACCTTGCTGTCCGATGAAATCCCCAGCCCGATCCGCAAACTGAACGATGAACCGGTGGTGCAACCGCTGGTCCAGGTCGGTACGGATCATTTTGTAGCCCGCCACCCCGTCGGCGGCGCGTATTGACTCAGTAGTTGACCTTTTTTTGGAACCAGGAGTTGCAATGATGAAAGTTCTGCGCCCCACCAAGCTGATGGCCGCTGCCGCGTTGGCCTTCGGCGTGCTCACCGCGCCGATGGCGCACGCCGCCAAGGACGTGACGTTTGCCGTTTCCATCGCGCTGGAAACGCTCGACCCCTACAACACCAACAGCACGCTGAACCAGGCGGCCGGCAAGGCCTACTACGAAGGCCTGTTCGAATTCGACAAGGACCTGAAGGTCCAGAAGGTCCTGGCGACCGACTACACCGTCAGCGAAGACGGCCTGGTCTACACGTTCAAGCTGCGTCCCGGCGTGAAGTTCCATGACGGCACCGACTTCAACGCCGAAGCGGTCAAGATCAACTTCGATCGTCCGTCCAACCCGGACAACCGCCTGTCGCGCTACATCCAGTTCAGCGTCATCGAAAAGACCGAAGTGGTCGACCCGATGACCGTCAAGATCACGCTGAAGAAGCCGTTCTCGGCCTTCATCAACGCGCTGGCCCACCCGGCCGCCATGATGATCTCGCCCGCCGCGCTGGCCAAGTACGGCAAGGACATCGGCTTTCACCCGGTCGGCACCGGTCCCTTCGAATTCGTCGAATGGAAGCCCGCCGAATACCTGAAGGTCAAGAAGTTCGACGGCTACTGGAAGAAGGGCTACCCGAAGGTCGACACGCTGACCTTCCGCACCGTCACCGACAACAACACCCGCGCCGCCGTGGTGCAGACGGGTGAAGCGCACTTCGCGTTCCCGGTGCCGTTCGAGCAGGCCGCCGTGCTGAAGAAGAACGAGAAGCTGGACGTGGTCGATCACCAGAACTCGATCATGGCCCGCTACCTGTCGATGAACACGCAGCAAAAGCCGTTCGACAACGTCAAGGTGCGTGAAGCCATCAACTACGCCATCAACAAGGAAGCGCTGGCCAAGGTCGCTTTCTCGGGCTACGCCACCGTCATCGACGGCGTCGTGCCGCAAGGCGTGGACTACGCGCACAAGATCGGCGCGTGGCCGTATGACCTGAAGAAGGCCAAGGCCCTGCTGGCCGAAGCCGGCTACCCCAACGGCTTCGAAAGCACGCTGTGGTCCGCCTACAACGACGGCACCTCGGTGAAGGTGGTGCAGTTCCTGCAGCAGCAGCTCGCCCAGGTCGGCATCAAGGTTTCCGTGGAAGTCCTGGAATCCGGCCAGCGCGTGCAGCGTGTGCAGCAGGTGCAAAAGCCCGAGGACGCCAAGGTCCGCATGTACTACGCTGGCTGGTCGTCCTCGACCGGCGAAGCCGACTGGGGCCTGCGTCCGCTGCTGACCACCGCCGCGTTCCCGCCGGTGCTGAACAACGTGTCGTACTACTCGAACAAGTCGGTTGACGAAGGCGTCCAGCAAGCCCTGGCCACCACTGATCGCGCCAAGAAGACCGAGATCTACAAGAACGTTCAGGAAACCATCTGGAAGGACGCCCCGTGGGCCTTCCTGGTGACCCAGAACAACCTGTACGTCAAGTCCAAGAACCTGTCGGGCGTGTACGTGGAACCGGACACCTCGTTCTGGTTCGGCGACATCGACCTGAAGCAGTAACCCAAGCAGTAACTCTCGGGGCCCACGGGCCCTTGTAAGGCCACATACGGCGGGGGCACGGTGTCCCCGCCGATGTTGCAGGAATTTCAATGCTGACCTACATCGTCAAACGTCTTTTGGGCATGATCCCCACGCTGCTGCTGGTAGCCGTGGTCGTGTTCCTGTTTGTGCACATGCTTCCGGGCGACCCGGCGCGACTGGCCGCGGGCCCCGAGGCCGACCAGCAGACCGTCGAACTCGTGCGCAAGGAACTCGGGCTGGATCAGCCCCTGCCGCAGCAGTTCGTGCGCTATTTCAGCCACATGCTGCAAGGCGACCTCGGGACCTCGCTGCGCACCAAGCGCCCCGTCTCGACCGAAATCGCCGACCGCTTCATGCCCACCTTGTGGCTCACGATCGCCAGCATGGTGTGGTCCGTGGTCTTCGGCATGGTCATCGGCATCGTGTCGGCGGTATGGCGCAATCGCTGGCCCGACCGCCTCGGCATGACGCTGGCGGTGTCCGGCATCTCGTTCCCCGCGTTCGCGCTGGGCATGATGCTGATGCAGATCTTCTCGGTGAACCTGGGCTGGCTCCCCACCGTGGGCGCTTCCACCTGGCAACACTACATTCTTCCTTCCATCACGCTGGGCGCCGCCGTGGCCGCCGTGATGGCGCGCTTCACGCGGGCGTCGTTCGTTGAAGTCGTGCAAGAAGACTTCGTGCGCACCGCACGCGCCAAGGGACTGTCCGAGCGCCGCGTCATCATCAAGCATGCGCTGCGCAACGCGCTGATTCCCGTCGTGACCATGATGGGCCTGCAGTTCGGCTTCCTGCTGGGCGGCTCGATCGTGGTCGAAACCGTGTTCAACTGGCCCGGCCTCGGCCGCCTGCTGGTGGACGCCGTGACCCAGCGCGACTATCCGGTGATCCAGGGCCTCGTGCTGCTGTTCTCGCTGGAATTCATCCTGATCAACCTGATTGTCGACGTGCTCTATGGCGTCATCAATCCCAGCATCCGTTACAAGTGAGGCGGCCATGAGCAATACGACACCCGCCGCGACCCTCGCCGCCGCGCCCAAGAACGACGTGCGCACGCCCGCCACCGAGTTCTGGCGCAAATTCAAGAAGCAGAAGCTCGCCGTCGGCGCGGGCCTGTTCGTCCTGCTGCTGGTCGTCGTCGCGGTCTTCGCGCCGTGGATCGTGCCGTTCGACCCGGAGAACTTCTTCGACTACGACGCGCTGAACGCCGGCCCGTCCATGACCCATTGGCTGGGTGTGGACTCGCTGGGCCGCGACATCTTCAGCCGCATCATCATGGGCGCGCGCATCTCGCTGGCCGCCGGCTTCCTGTCGGTTGCCATGGGCGCCATCGTCGGCACCTTCATGGGCCTGATGGCGGGCTACTACGAAGGCTGGTGGGAGCGCATCACGATGCGCATCTCCGACGTGCTGCTGGCCTTCCCGGGCATGCTGCTGGCCATCGGCGTGGTCGCCATCCTGGGTTCCAGCATGGTCAACGTGATCGTCGCCGTGGCCGTGTTCAGCGTGCCCGCGTTTGCCCGCCTGGTGCGCGGCAACACGCTGTCGATCAAGCAGATGACCTACGTCGAAGCCGTGAAAAGCGTGGGCGCGTCCGACTGGACGATCATCATGCGCCACATCCTGCCCGGCACGATCTCGCCCATCGTGGTGTACGGCACGATGCGGATCGGCACCTCGATCATCACCGCCGCCAGCCTGTCGTTCCTGGGCATGGGCGCTTCGCCTCCCACGCCGGAGTGGGGCGCCATGCTGAACGAAGCCCGCGCCGACATGGTCATCGCGCCGCACGTGGCGATCTTCCCGGCGCTGGCGATCTTCCTGACCGTGCTGGCGTTCAACCTGCTGGGCGACGGCCTGCGCGACGCGCTGGACCCCAAGATCGACCGCAAGTAAACCTGCCGCCGGAGCCTCCCACGAGGGCCGGCGTGGAGGGCGATTTTTCCGCCGCCGCCTCCGTCCGCCACGCGCTTGCTCGCGCGTGTCCCGGACCCAGGGTGGCGGCGTTTTGCATTCTGGAGCGTGGCGACACGTAGACGAACATGGACAAACAAGCGCTGGACATTCCGCGTATCGGCGTACTGCCGTCAGGGCCGCTGGACTCGATCTGCGACGTGGGTGACGTCACCGTTGGGCATTGCACGCTGGCCGAGGGCCCGCTGCAGACCGGCGTGACCGTCGTACGCACGCATGGCGGCGATGCCTTTCTGGACAAGACGCCGGCCGCGGCCACCGTGCTGAACGGCTTCGGCAAGAGCACCGGCCTGGTTCAGGTGCAGGAACTGGGCGTGCTGGAAACGCCGATCGGGCTGACCAACACGTTCGGCGTGGGCACCGTGGCCAATGCGCAGATCCGCGCGGCGGTCGCCGCCAACCCCGGCATCGGCCGCGGCATGGCCACCGTGAATCCGCTGGTCTTCGAGTGCAACGACGGCTACCTGAACGATATCCAGGCGCTGGCAGTCCAGGAATCCCATTACGCCGCGGCGCTGGCCGCCGCCGGCAAGCAGTTCGCGCAGGGCGCCGTGGGCGCCGGCCGCGGCATGTCCAGTTTCTCGTTCAAGGGCGGCATCGGCTCGGCCTCGCGCGTGGCGCAGATCAAGGACGGGCCGCAGTACACCGTGGGCGCGCTGGTGCTGTCGAACTTCGGCCGCCTGCCCAACCTGACGGTGGCGGGCAGGCCGTTCGGCCGCCGTCTGGCGAGCCAGCTTGACCAAGGGCTTGCGCAGCAGGGCGAGAACGCCGTGATCGCGCCCGAGAAGGGCTCGATCATTCTGCTGGTGGCCACCGACGCGCCGCTGGATTCGCGCCAGTTGCGCCGTCTGTCGCTGCGTGCCGGCGCGGGCCTGGCGCGCACGGGCTCGGTGTTCGGGCATGGCAGCGGCGACATCGCGCTGGCTTTCTCGACCGCGTACACGATTCCCCAGTTGGCCGAAACGCCCATGCCGGCGATCGCGATGCTGCACGAGGCGCGCATCGACCCGCTGTTCGAGGCGGCCGCCGAGGCGTGCGAACAGGCCATCATTTCCGCGCTGTGGCACGCCGAGGGCGTGACCGGCCGCGACGGCCACCACCGCGATTCCATCCGCCACGCCGCACCCGAGTGGCGCCAGTGGCTGTCCGATACCGAATTCTGAACATTTCGAAGGCGCATTTCATGAAGATCCTGATTTCCACCGATATCGAAGGCGTCGCCGGCGTCTTCCACCCCGAGCAGGTCCGCGCCGGCAACGGCGAATACGAGCGCGCCCGCGCCTGGATGACCGCCGAGGCCAACGCGGCCGTGCAAGGCGCCATCGCCGGCGGGGCGGAAGAGATCCTGGTCAACGACTCGCATGGCGGCTTTCGCAACCTGCTGCCCGACGGCCTGGACGAACGCGCCCGCCTGGTGCTGGGCAAGCCGCGCTACCTGGGCATGATGGGCGGGCTGGAAGAGGGCTGCGACGCCGTCTTCATGATCGGCTACCACTCGCGCTCGCAGGGCCGCGGCATCCTGGCCCACACGATCAACAGCTTCGCGTTCGCGCGCGTCGTCATCAACGGCATGGAACTTGGCGAAGCGGGTCTGTACGGCGCGCTGGCCGGCGAGCTGGGCGTGCCCGTCATCCTGGGCACCGGCGATGACGTGTTCATCGAGGAAACCCGCGACACCTTTCCCGGCGCCGAGTGGGTGCAGACCAAGGTCGCGCACGGGCAGGGCAGCGGCGTGACGCTGTCGCCCGCGGCGTCCCGCCGCGCGATCGCCGCGGCCGCCGAAGCCGCGGTGCGCAACTTCAAGCGCGGCGGCGACAAGAAAGCCGTTCCGTTCCGCATTCCCGCCCCTATAGAATGCCGGTTGCAGACGCAGAGCGCGGCGCTGGCCGACCTGTTCTGCATGTGGCCCACGCTGGAACGCGTGGACGGCGTCACCTTGCGGTTCACCACGGACAGCATGCAGTCCGCCGTCCGCACGCTGAACAGCCTGGCCGCCATGTCTTTCATGTTGCGCTAAGGATCCTTCCTCCCATGTCTAGCACCGACGCCCGTATTGCCCAACTGCGGCAGGCCATGAGCCGCCGCGGCCTGACCGCCTACATCGTTCCGTCCTCGGACCCGCACCTGTCCGAGTACCTGCCGGCCCGCTGGCAGGGGCGGCGCTGGCTGTCGGGCTTCACGGGGTCGGTGGGCACGCTGGTGGTGACGGCCGACTTCGCCGGCCTGTGGGTGGACAGCCGCTATTGGGTGCAGGCCGAAGCGCAGCTCGCGGGCACGGGCGTGCAATTGATGAAGATCGCGCTGGCCACGACGCCGGGCCACGTGGACTGGCTGGCCGCCAACACGAAGGCGGGCGACGTCATCGGCGTGGATGGCCAGGTGCTGGGCCTGGGCGCTTTCCGTGCCTTGTCCGCCGCCGCGGCCGCGTCCGGCGCCGCGCTGGAGATCCGCGAGGACCTGCTGGACGAGGTCTGGGCGGATCGCGCGGGCCTGCCGCAAGCGGCGATCTACGAACACGTGGCCCCCGAGGCCTGCGTGACCCGCGCCGACAAGCTGGCCCAGGTGCGCGAGGCCATGCGCGCGCACGGCGCCGACGTGCATTTCATTTCCACGCTGGACGACATCGCGTGGCTGTTCAACCTGCGCGGCGCGGACGTGGACTACAACCCGGTCTTTGTCGCCCACGCGCTGGTGGGCCTGGATCACGCGACCCTGTTCGTGGCGGACGGCAAGATCGACGATGCCCTGTGCGCCATCCTGGCCGCCGACGGCGTGCAAGTCGCGGACTACGCGCAGGCCGCGGACGCGCTGGCCTCGCTGGAGCTGGACCAGAAGCTGCTGATCGATCCGGCCCGCGTGACCTGCGGGGTGTTCCATGCCATGGATCCGGCCGTGCCGCGCGTGGAAGCTATCAATCCGTCCACCCTGCTGAAGTCCCGCAAGACGGACGCGGAGCTTGCCAACGTGCGGCAGGCGATGGCGCAGGACGGCGCGGCGCTGTGCGAGTTCTTTGCCTGGTTCGAGGGCGCGCTGGGCAAGGAAACCATCACCGAACTGACCATCGACGAAAAAATCACGGCCGCGCGCGCCCGCCGGCCGGCCTACGTCTGCCCCAGCTTCGCCACCATCGCGGGCTTCAACGCAAACGGCGCCATGCCGCATTACCGCGCCACGCCGGAATCGCACGCCACCATCGAAGGCGATGGCCTGCTGCTCATCGATTCGGGCGGCCAGTACCTGGGCGGCACCACCGACATCACCCGCGTGGTGGCCGTCGGCACGCCCAGCCCGGACCAGAAGGTCGATTTCACGCTGGTGCTCAAGGGCATGATCGCGCTGTCGCGCGCGTCGTTCCCGCGCGGCACGCCGTCGCCGATGCTGGACGCCATCGCCCGCGCGCCCATCTGGGAGGGCGGCGCGGAGTACGGCCACGGCACCGGCCACGGCGTGGGCTATTTCCTGAATGTGCACGAAGGCCCGCAGGTCATTTCGTACCGCGCGATGCCCGGTCCGCACACGGCCATGGAGCCGGGCATGATCACCTCGAACGAGCCGGGCATCTACCGCCCGGGCCGTTGGGGCGTGCGCATCGAGAACCTCGTCGCCAACCGCAGCTGGCTGACCTCGGAGCTGGGTGAATTCCTCTGCTTCGAAACGCTGACGATGTGCCCGATCGACACGCGCTGCATCGAACCTTCGCTGATGCGCGAGGACGAGATCGACTGGCTGAACGACTATCACAAGACGGTGTTCGAGCGCTTGTCGCCGCTGGTCGAGGGCGAGGCGCTGGACTGGCTGACGCGCCGCTGCGCCGCGATCTGACGTCGCGCAAGGGGCGGCTGGATGCGCCGGCCGCCGGATACGCCGGACGCCGGACGCCGGATACGCCGGCCGCCGGATACGCCGGCCCAAAAAAGAAGGCCGCGGGGCATGGGCGCCGCGGCCTTTTGCATGGCGGGGCGCGCGGCCCCGTTTACCGTGCCGCCGCCCCGTCGCGGTGGTGGAGCCAGCGTGCGGCCACCAGGCAGCCCAGCGCCAGCAGCGCGCCGTAGGCCAGCAGGGACAGGCCGGCCGCGGCGTGCGATTGGGCCGCCCAGGCGAGCTGGTTCCAGGTCATCGACATCAGCACGATCAGGCCCAGTCCGATGCCCAACGCCTGGGCGAACCAGAACGCAACACTGCCCAGCGCCACGGCGCGGCCGATGCCGGGGCGTTCCAGGGGACGCGGCAGCACCTTCAGGCAGACCAGCACGGTCAGCGCCAGCAGGACCACGGGCAGCACCCAGTAGCCCAGCGCGTACTGCGCCCAGCCTGCGTCCAGCGTCTGCATCTGCAGATAGCCGCCCAGGATGATCGACACGCTCGTCTGCCACGCCAGGACGGTCAGGCCGCAAATCCAGGCGACGTCGCGCCGCGTCATGGCCGGGCTGCCGGGCGGTCCGGCGGGGGCGGCCGTCCAGGCGGCGATGCGCAACGCCAGGCAGATCCCGATGATGTCCAGCAGGATGGTGACGACGCGGATCAGGAGATTCATCGCGATGAACCGTCCGGTGATGTCCAGCCCGAACCATGTCTCCAGCAGCGATCCGCTCTTGATTAGCGTCGCCAGCATCGCATTCTGCGCGATGGCCACGCCGCTCGTCAGGCACAGCGTGTATAGGGCCTGCAGGGCGAGAAACGTGCCGAGCAGCCTGCCCGGCTGGTCGACGGCGCTGGCATTGTGGCGCGCCAGCCAATGGCGCGTCGCGCCCCAGGCCGCCACGCCGACGATCAGCAGGGTGGACGCCACGTTCGCCAGCAGCGGGGCCAGCACCGGGGGCTGCGTGAAGCTTTCCCGGATCTGGTCCAGGTAGGGCGAAGGCCCCATCAGCGAATAGGCCTGCACGAGCGCGGTGTACGCCAGCCGCAGCAGCACGGCGGCGACGGCGATGCGCCAGGCGAGGGAAGGGGCGGGACGGGCGAGGTCGGTCATCGGCGCGGCGTATGAACAGGGGGCGCTGGCGAACGGCAGCGGCTGAAAACAGGGAGCGACCATAGCACGTCCGCGCCGACGCCGCGCCGCGGGGACGTGTCGTGTGCATTCAAATGTTACGCAACGGGCGCTAGGGGAAAACCCAAACAAGTCGTCTCGCCCGGCTATAATCCAAATTTCCCGCACGCGCCCGCTCGTCCCGGGCGCTCATTACGATGACCAAATACGTATTTGTCACCGGCGGTGTGGTGTCTTCCCTGGGCAAGGGCATCGCCGCCGCGTCGCTTGCCGCCATCCTTGAGTCGCGTGGTTTGCAGGTAACCATGCTGAAGCTCGACCCCTACATCAACGTCGATCCGGGCACGATGAGCCCGTTCCAGCATGGTGAAGTGTTCGTCACGGAAGACGGCGCCGAGACCGACCTGGACCTGGGCCACTACGAGCGCTTCATTTCCGCTCGCATGCACAAGGTGAACAACTTCACCACCGGCCAGATCTACGAATCCGTGCTGCGCAAGGAGCGCCGTGGCGACTACCTGGGCAAGACCGTCCAGGTGATTCCCCACATCACGAACGAAATCCAGGACTTCATCGCCCGTGGCGCTGAAGCCGGCTGGAATGGCAACACCGACGTTGCCATCGTCGAGATCGGCGGCACGGTGGGCGACATCGAGTCCCTGCCGTTCCTCGAAGCCGCTCGCCAGATGAGCCTGCGCATGGGCCGCAACAACGCGGCCTTCGTCCACCTGACGCTGGTGCCCTTCATCGCCTCCGCCGGCGAACTGAAGACCAAGCCCACGCAGCATTCGGTGCAGAAGCTGCGCGAGATCGGCATCTACCCGAACGCGCTGCTGTGCCGCGCCGACCGTCCCATTCCGGACGACGAGCGCGCCAAGATCTCGATGTTCTCCAACGTGCCCCTGGACGCGGTCATCTCCGTCTGGGACGCCGACTCCATCTACAAGATCCCCGCCATGCTGCACAAGCAGGGCGTGGACAACATCGTGTGCGAGGCCCTGGGCCTGACCCCGCCGCCGGCCGACCTGTCCATGTGGGACAACCTGGTCGAGGCGCTGGAACACCCCGAGCACCAGCTCACCATCGGCATGGTCGGCAAGTACGTCGACCTGACCGAGTCGTACAAGTCGCTGACCGAAGCCCTGGTCCACGCCGGCATCCACACGCGCTCGAAGATCAACATCGAGTACATCGACTCGGAAGACATCGAAACCCGCGGCACCGACCAGCTCAAGCACCTGGACGCCATCCTGGTTCCGGGCGGCTTCGGCAAGCGCGGCACCGAGGGCAAGATCGCCGCGATCCGCTACGCCCGTGAAAACGGCGTGCCCTACCTGGGCATCTGCCTGGGCATGCAGTTGGCCGTCATCGAGTTCGCGCGCCACGTCGCCGGCCTGGGCGGCGCCAACAGCACGGAATTCGATCCCTCCGCGCCGCATCCGGTCGTCGCCCTCATCACAGAGTGGATGGACCGCGAAGGCAAGGTCGAAAAGCGCGACACGACGTCCGACCTGGGCGGCACCATGCGCAAGGGCGCGCAGCGCGTGCCGATCAAGGCCGGCACCCGCGCGCAGGCCATCTACGGCGACGAGGTGAACGAGCGTCACCGTCACCGCTACGAGGTCAACAACGTCTACGTGCCGCGCCTCGAAGAAGCCGGCATGGTGATCAGCGCCCGCACCCCGAGCGAGAACCTGCCGGAAATGATGGAATTGCCCAACCACCCGTGGTTCGTGGGCGTGCAGTTCCACCCGGAGTTCACGTCCACCCCGCGCGACGGCCATCCGCTGTTCTCCAGCTACATCCGCGCCGCCATCGAGCAGAAGGCTCGCCGCGGCCAGGAGGCCTGATGCGTGTCCGCGGCCTCGAGTTCCGTAAGCGGATCCTCGGGGCCGCGGGCCGATTTCCCAGCGCCGCCCTATACGGCGGCGCTTCTTTCGGATACAACCGATTAGCATCGGATATGCGTCGCCCGTGCGCCTTGCGCGACACTGGCGGCGGCGCCGTATCCGGCGCCAGACCGAAATCAACGCCACTGCTCTGAAGGAACCCCATGAGTGCCTATCTCATCGCCGACGTCAATGTGACCAAGCCCGCGCAGTACGAAGACTACAAGCGCCTGTCCACGCTCGCCATGCGCGCGTACGATGCCAAGGTCCTGGTGCGCGGCGGCGAGTCCAAGCACCTCGAGGGGCGTGAACCCGGCCGCACCGTCGTCATGGAATTTCCGTCCATGGCCGCGGCGCAGGCGTTCTACGACTCCTGGCAGTACCGCCGTGCCCGCAATGCCCGCGAAGGCGCGGCCGTCATGAATATGTTTATCGTTCAGGGAATGTAAAGTCATGAGTGCAATCGTCGACATCATCGGCCGCGAGATTCTGGATTCGCGCGGCAACCCCACCGTGGAATGCGATGTGCTGCTGGAATCCGGCGCCATGGGCCGTGCGGCCGTGCCGTCCGGCGCATCCACCGGCGCCCGCGAAGCCATCGAACTGCGCGACGGCGACAAGGGCCGTTATCTGGGCAAGGGCGTGCTGCGCGCCGTTGAAAACCTGAATACGGAAATCTCCGAAGCCCTGATGGGCCTGGACGCCCAGGAACAGACGTTCGTCGATCGCACGCTGATCGAACTGGACGGCACCGAATCCAAGGAACGCCTGGGCGCCAACGCCATCCTGGCGGCCAGCATGGCCGTGGCCCGCGCCGCCGCCGACGAATCGGGCCTGTCCCTGTACCGCTATTTCGGCGGCAGCGGCCCCATGAGCATGCCCGTCCCGATGATGAACGTCATCAACGGCGGCGCGCACGCCAACAACACGCTCGACCTGCAGGAACTGATGATCCTGCCGGTGGGCGCGGGCAGCTTCCGCGAAGCCCTGCGCTGGGGCGCTGAAGTCTTCCACATGCTCAAGAAGCTGATTCACGGCCAGGGCATGTCCACCGCCGTGGGCGACGAGGGCGGTTTCGCGCCCAACGTGCCCAGCCACGAGGCCGCCATCCAGCTCATCCTCAAGGCCATCACCGAAGCCGGCTACGAGCCGGGCACGCAAATCGCCCTGGGCCTGGACTGCGCCAGCTCCGAGTTCTACCGCGACGGCAAGTACACGCTGGCCGGCGAAGGCGGCATTTCGCTGTCCTCGCAGGAATTCACCAACCTGCTGGCCACGTGGTGCGACAAGTACCCCATCATTTCCATCGAAGACGGCATGGCCGAAAACGACTGGGAAGGCTGGAAGCTGCTGACCGACCAGCTCGGCAAGAAGGTGCAACTGGTGGGCGACGACCTGTTCGTCACCAACACCAAGATCCTGCGTGAAGGCATCCAGAAGGGCGTCGCCAACTCGATCCTCATCAAGATCAACCAGATCGGCACCCTGACGGAAACCTTCGCCGCCATCGAAATGGCCAAGCGCGCCGGCTACACCGCCGTCGTGTCGCACCGTTCGGGCGAAACCGAAGACTCCACCATCGCCGACATCGCCGTGGCGACCAACGCCATGCAGATCAAGACCGGCTCGCTGTCGCGCTCGGATCGCATGGCCAAGTACAACCAGCTCCTGCGCATCGAAGAGGAACTGGCTGAAGTCGCGTCGTATCCTGGCCTGGAAGCCTTCTACAACCTGCGTTGATAAGAAGCGCGGCCCCGGCACCCAGCCAGGGCCGCATCCACGCCACGACTGCTGAGGTTCCCGCGTATGCGCCTGCTGTTCCTGGTGCTGTTCGTGCTGCTAGGCCTGATCCAATACCCGCTCTGGCTGGGTAAGGGCGGGTGGTTCAAGGTCTGGGATCTGCAACGCCAGGTGGCCGAGCAGCGCGAGACCAATGAAGGCCTGCGCGCGCGCAACGCCGCGCTTGAAGCCGAAGTGCGGGATCTGGAAGGCGGTTCCGGCGCCATCGAGGAGCGGGCGCGCGGGGAACTGGGCATGATGCGCGAAGGGGAAGTGTTCGTGCACATCCTTCCGCAAAATACCCAGCCGCCTGCCGGTGCCTCGCTGTCCGCCGAGACCGCGCCCAAGCCCGCGCCGGCACGCGCCGCCGCACCGGCCGCCCGGCCCGCGTCGGCCGCGCCTGCCCGGCCCGCCGCCAACGGCGCCACGACTTCCAACACCGCCGCCCGCCACTGAGGCCGGGCGCGCATTTCCCTGGCGCCGCCGACGCTGGGCATCGACCCCAGCCGCGGCCGGCGCTTGCCCCCGGCCCGACAGCCCGCGGATTGTCCGCCTGGCCCGGTCGCGGCGCCGCGATTCATTCCGGATCGCACTGTTTGCGTCGGCACGCCCCATAGACCACCCCTTGCGGGTGCGGCCTCCTGCGGGCCCAGTCCACGGGATGCGAGTGCATTTCCTGCTCCAGCTCAACCACGATAGGCAACAGGCCCTTGGTCTGCGCGTGGCCGGCGTAGCTGTCGTCCTGCCGACCCAGCACGGCCAGCAGTGCCCGCAGCGCGGGCAGCAACGGCTTGTGCAGGTAGGTCAGGCGCAGCTTCAGGGTGTTGGCGCGGAAGATGTCCTGCCCGCCGGGGCGGGGCGGGCGGCGCGCGTGCTGCAGGTCCTGGTAGTCGTTGTCGATGGCCGGCAGGCCGGGCGCCGCGGGCGCCTTCAAGCCGGGCCGCCCGTGCTCGCGGAACGAGCGGTCGTTGGGCAGCAGCACTTCAATACGCCAGGGGTCCGACCCGGTCAGCGCCCGCAGTTCGGCCATCGCGTCGTCCAGCCGGCGGGTTGCGCCAGCCTGCCCGTCGGCGTCCGCATGCAGCGGCAGGAGCGCCAGAAGAAACGCCGACCGCATCCGGGCCGGGTCGGCATGACCGGTGGCGCCGGCGCGCGCCGCCTCCGTCAGCGCCAGAAGCGCCATCTGGCGCGCGGCGTGCCAGCGGGCGGCCTCGACCGCCAGCAGGCCCAGCAGCAGCACGATGACGCCCGCCACCGCGAATTCGATGGCGGCGGCGCCACGGTGCCGGCTGGCGGGGCGAGGAAAGGGAGCAAAAACAAAGGCGGTCATGGCTGCGCAGTGTGGCGCGCCCATGACCGCCTGTCGATGAGGACAAACCGGCGTGACGAAAACGGCCCGGCGGGCTTGCCGCCAGGCCGATCAGTGCACCGTGGGAGGCTGCTCTCCGGCAGCCGGCTGGTTGGCCGAGAACAGCGCCGCGCAGTCCACGGCATCGAACTCGTAAGGCTTGCCGCAGAAATCGCAGGCCACGTCGACCTGCCCGCGCTCGGCCAGGATGCTGTTGACCTCTTCCTGGCCCAGCGAGCGCAGCATGTTGGCCACGCGTTCGCGGGTGCAGGGGCAGTGCCAGCTCACCGGCTGCGGTTCGAAGGCGACGAGCGTCTCTTCCCAGAACAGGCGGTGAATCAGCGTGTCGATGTCGGCTTCCAGCATCTCGTCGCGCTTGAGGGTGCCAGCCAGGGCGCCGAGGCGGTCCCAGGTCTCGGTGGCGGCCTGTTCGCTCAGCACCTGCGCATCGGCGCCGCCATGGTGCGGCAGCCGCTGCAGCAGCATGCCCGCGACATGGTCGGCGTCGGCGGACAGCCACAGGCGGGTGTCGAGCTGCTCGGAGGCCTTCATGTAGTGCTGCAAGGCTTGGGCGACGGTCTCGCCCTCGAGGGGCACGATGCCTTGGTAGGCCTGCTGGCCCGGCAGCTTGCGCTGCGGGTCCAGCACGACGATGAACCGCCCGTTGCCGCCGGGGTTGAGCAGGCTTTGCATGTTGCCGTCGGTGGGCACGTCATGGCCTTCGCGCATCTTGACGGTGGCACGCAGGCTGAGGTCGGAGCGGCATTCCACCACCAGCAGGGCGATGGGGCCGTCGCCCTGGATCTGGAGCACCAGCGAGCCGTCGAACTTGATGTTGGCGGCGAGCAGCGTGGAAGCGGCCACCAGTTCTCCCAGGAGATGGGTGATGGCTGGCGGATAGTCGTGGTTGGCCTGGACGGCCTTCCAGGTGGCAGACATGCGAACCGCTTGCACGCGGACGCTGCGGTCTTCGGTGAGGTATTTTTTGAGCTGATCGGTCATAAAGGAATGTTAGCCGATCGGAGGAGGGTATTCCCCCTGCTGGCAGCAGGGGTTGAGGCGTTCGCCGGGGCGGATCAGGCCAGCCGCTTCAGGGCCGTCTTGTACTGTTGGCCGCGCGCCACGTAGTGGGCGGTGTTCTTGTGCAGATTGGCGATTTCTTCTTCCGAGAGCTCCCGCACGATCTTGCCGATGCCGATCACCAGGGAATTGTCCGGAATGACGCGGTCTTCGGGAATGATGGCGCCGGCGCCGATCAGGCAGTTGCGCCCGATCACCGCATTGTTCAGGACGATGGCCTGCATGCCGACCAGGGCGCCCTCATGGATGGTGCAGCCGTGCAGCATGGCCTGGTGCCCGACCGTGACGTTCGGGCCGATGGTCATCGGACAGCCGGCATCGACGTGCAGGACGCTGGATTCCTGGATGTTGGTGCCCTGGCGGATCACGATGGCGTCGTTATCGGCCCGGATCGACACCTGCGACCAGATGCTGACCCCGGCTTCCAGCGTCACGTTGCCGATGATGTCGGCGCTGTCGGCCACGTAGGCCTGCGGGTCGATGCGCGGGATGAGGTCGTTGAGTTGGTAGATGGCCATGCCTAGGTCTCCGTTTGCCGCGCCGGGGCGGCAACGGGCGCTCCAACGTCTGTCGTGGGCACAACTGCCTGCGCGCGTTCTTCCTCGCGCTGGCGCAGGATGCGCCGCTGGATCTTGCCCGTGGTGGTCATGGGCAATTCGTCCACGTATTCGATTTCCTTGGGGTACTCGTAGGGCGCCAGGCGCTCGCGCACGTGTTCCTGCAGATTCTCGGTGATTTCAGCGCGGTCGCGCTGCGCGAATTCCGGGGTCAGTACGACGTACGCCTTGACCAGCGCCCCGCGCTCGGCGTCCGGCTTGGGCACCACCGCGGCATTGGCGACGGCCGGGTGTCCGACCAGGCAGCTTTCGATTTCGCCCGGGCCAATCCGGTAGCCGGCGGACTTGAACACGTCGTCGGCCCGGCCGGCGTACCAGAGGTAGCCGTCTTCATCGACGGTGGCGAGGTCGCCCGTCAGGCACCAGTCGCCCTTGAACTTGGCCTGCGTGGCGGGCTCGTTGCGCCAGTAGCCCAGGAACATCACCGGGTCGGGAAAGCCGTGAATGTCGAGGCGGTTGACGGCGATCTCGCCCGTCCCGCCGGCCGCGACGGGGACGCCTTCGTCGTCCAGCACGGCCACGTTGTGGCCCGGATACGGCCGGCCCATGGAGCCGGGCTTGGCGGGCCAGCGCTTGTTGCTGTTGCCCACCACGTAGTTCATTTCGGTCTGGCCGAACATCTCATTGGGCGTCACGCCCAGCGCGCTCCTGCACCAGTCGAACACCGTTTCGCCCACGCTTTCGCCCGCGCTCATGATGGCGCGCAGGGCAAGCTGGTAGCGTTGGCGGGGTTCGGGCACCGCCTTCATCATCATCTTGAGGGCGGTGGGGAAGAGGAACGTGTTCGTGACCTGGTAGCGCTCCAGCAGCTCGAAAGCGCGCTCGACCGAGAAGCGCCCGCGCGTGCCGACGATGGGGTGGCCGAAGTACAGCGTGGGCAGCAGCGCATCCATCATGCCGCCGGTCCAGGCCCAGTCGGCGGGCGACCAGAACACGTCGGCGGGCTTGGGGAACCAGTCTTGCGAAGCCACGAAGCCCGGCAGGTTGCCGATGAGCGCGCTGTGGGGAAGCAGCGCGCCCTTGGGGGCGCCCGTGGTGCCGGAGGTATAGAGCAGGATGGCCGGGTCCGAGGAGCGGGTCGGCACGGCCTTGAATTCGTTGGGTTGCCGGGCAAGCAGGCTGCGCCAGGGCAGGACGCGCTCGTCGGCAAAGCCGATGCCGATGACCTGCTGCAGCGCCGGACAGTTGTCGCTGACCGACAGCAGGTTGGCGCTGGAGGCATGATCGACGATGGCGACGCGGGCTTCGGCATCGCACAGGCGGCTCTGGAGCGCCTCGGGGCCGAACAGCGCCGACAGGGGCAACACCACGGCGCCGACGCTGTAGATGGCCATGTGCGCGACCACCGTCTCAGGGCGTTGTCCCAATACCACACCGACCCGGTCGCCCCGGCCCACGCCCATTTTCACCAGGCCGTTGGCCAGTTGATTGGCGGCTTCCGCCAGGCGGGCGAAGGTCCAGACCTCGCGGTTGCCGGATTCATCTTCGTAGTAGATGGCAATGCGCCGCGCATCCGGACTACTGGATGCCCAGCGGTGGCAGCACGCTTCCGCGATGTTGAACTGGGTGGGCACCAGCCAGCGGAATGTTTGGTAGAGCGCCTGATATTGGTCGTTCATGGCCCTATGTTGTGAGCATGTTGCAGCGTGAACGGGCCATGACGCCCGTTACCCAGTTGCAAGCATGACCTAGAGGGGCGTGAACTGCAATATACCCGTTGCGTAACGGGGACGCATACGGGTTATCACGGGTATTTGCCCTGGCGGCGCAGCGCCGAGGGCAGGGCGGGCAGCGTCAGGGAGCGCGGGGGGCGGTTGGCCGGATCGCGCTGGCGTTCCGCCTGCATCACCGCCCAGTCCAGGAGCTGGAGCTGGCCGTCGTGGGTTTCCGCCAGGGCCGACAGGCTTTCCACCCAGTCGCCGTCGTTGCAGTACAGGATGCCGCCCACGTCGCGCAGTTCGGCCTTGTGGATGTGGCCGCAGACCACGCCGTCCAGACCGCGCCGGCGGGCCTCGCCCGCCAGGGCTTCCTCGAAGTCGGTGATGAAAGACACCGCGTTCTTGACCTTGTGCTTCAGGTACTGGGAAAGCGACCAGTAATGCAGGCCCAGCCGGTGGCGCAGCCGGTTGAAATGGTGGTTGATCCACAGCGCAAGCTGATAGAGCCCGTCGCCCAGGTGCGCCAGCCAGCGGCTGTGCTGGATGACGCCATCGAACTGGTCGCCGTGCAGCACCAAAAGGCGCAGGCCCTTGGCCGTGACGTGCACGTCCTCGTCCAGGATTTCGATGTCGCCAAAGGCAAAGCCCGCGAATTCCCGGGCAAACTCGTCGTGGTTGCCGGGAATGAACACCACGCGCGTGCCGTTGCGCGCCTTGCGCAGGATGCGCTGCACCACGTCGTTGTGCGCCCGGGGCCAGTGCCAGTGCTTGCGCAATTGCCAGCCGTCGACGATGTCGCCGACCAGGTAGAGGGTGTCCGAATCGTTGTGATCCAGGAAATCGAGCAGGAATTCCGCCTTGCACCCGGCAGTGCCCAGGTGAATATCGGAAATCCAGAGGGCGCGCCAGTGCGTGGGTTGGATGTCGTTCACGGTCGCGTCCCTGTGGGCTGTGGTCATGCTTGGGAATGAGACCATCGCGCGATGACGCGCGCGTGACAAAGCCGTGACGTAGTTGTGACGGCCGGCGGCGGCGCCCGCGCGCCGCCCGGCCGGCCGGATCAGGAATGTCCGGTGGCTTTTTTGCCCTTGATCCGTTTCCATACGGCGCCGCCCAGGACGGCCGCGGCCAGGATGCCGGCCTTGGCGAACTTGGCCAGGAAAGCGGCGATCACCGCGAACAACCCCAGCTTTTTGGCCGCCACGCCCGCCACCAGGGCTGCCAGCCCGTACTCGGCCACCTTGTCGCTGGAGGCGTCAAAGTCCGCGTAGCGCTTGCCTTCGACGTATTTCAGGTTGTCCAGCAGCGCGAGCACGGCGGCTTTGTCCGTGGGCACGTTGCCCTTTGCGGTGATGAGGTCCAGCGTGATGTAGCCGTCCCGCCCCAGGGCGTAAGTGTTGTAGTTGACCGTGGCGTCGTCTTGCGCCCCGGCGTCCTTGTGCTTGGCGGCCACCGACCAGACGAGGCGCTGCGTGGCGCTGTCGTACCTGGGCGCTTCCACCCAGCCGTCCACCGTCAGCGCCGGGAATCCGCGCTTCCTGCGTTCCTCGTTGGACGCTTCCGTGCCTTCACGCAGGCTGTCCAGCAACTCGCCGACGTTCCAGTTCCGGGCGTCGTCGTCCTTGATGTAGCCGGCCTTGTCGAAATTGACGGTGACCACCCAGTCCTCGTCATCGCTTTTGGGCATCACCACGCCCAGCAGCGACGGGTCCTTGCCGTTGCCATAGGCCTGCATCAGCCGTTCGGCCTGCGTGCGCGGCACGAAGAACATGCTTGGCGGCAGTTTCAGGGTTGCCTGGTCGCCAAGGGTGACATCGGTGGGGCCTTGCAGCGCCGCGGCAAAAGCGGCTTTGGTCGCCAGTTCGATTTCTTGCTGGGCCGATGCGTTCTGGGCGGACGCGCCGGCGGGCAGGAGCAACAGCGCACTGGCGAAGGCCAGCGACAGGCGGGTAATGAGTGCGCGCATGGGGAGAGTGAAGCCGTCAGTTAAATGGGGCCTCATTGTCTTGGCGGTCGCCTGTCATCTTTCTGAACACTCACCCAACGTCACAAGCGCCGCGCGGGCGTGAAACGGGATGTGTCCGGAAGGGCGCCGCCCGGGCGCGGCAATGCCTTCAGCGGGCCTTTTTGCCCTTTGCCTGCGGCGCGTTGCGCAGCCGCGTCCCGAGGATCCGGTCGTGCAGGAACTGCCCGTCGGGATCCAGCCAGGACCAGATGAAAATGGTGAAGGGCGCCGCGACGATGAACATGTCCACCGAGGGCCAACCCGTGGCGGTGGCGGCCGCCCAGACCACGGCCGCGCCCGCCAGCACCAGCGGCCACGCGAGAAGGTAGCGCAAGACCAGCAAACCGGTGGACGGGGTGTTGCCATGGCGGTCCACCAGCCGGATGTTCCATGTCTTCATGGGCAGCGTCTGGCCGCGGCGGCGCCAGCACAGGACGAAATAGGCGCCGATCGCCACGAACAGCCAGGCCTGCCTGGCCGCCCGCAGCTCCAGGGCATTCCTGCTCTGGGTCAGTGTATCCATCAGGTAGCCCGCCAGGAACACCACGCCAAACAGCAGCACGGCTTCGTACATCATGCAGGCGAATCGGCGCAGCCGATTGGGGGTCTGGTCGAGGGGGGCGTCGGTCATGGACCGGTATTATCCATAAATCGGCGAGGGACGAAAAAAAACCCGCCGGTAAGGGCGGGTCTATAAAAGGGGCTATGCAGCCCCCAAGGGGAAAATCTTTAGGCCCGAAGGCCTGGTCCATGATCAGGCAGCGGAATGCGCGTTCTTGGCGCTCGTCTTGCCAGCCAGGGCCTTGATGCCGTGGGCCAGCTTGCGCAGGCCTGCAGCCAACGCCCGCATCGGGTGCGGACGGAATTGTTCTTCAATAGCCTGGAGCATCAGTTGACGCTCGAGTTCGTCGGTCAGGCGGATGGTGTTGTTCGCGTTGATCACAATAGCCTCCACGGGCTTGCACAGTTGTTTGCTACTAGGGATAACCCGAATTATAGGGGTTTACCCTGAAACTATGCAAGTGGTGGGTGCACGCTGGTGCAACTTGGCAACACCTTGGTGCTGATGATGCCCCAAAACCGCGCGGCCGGGGACCATGAGCAAAGATAGGGGCGTCATGTTGCGGCGCTTTTACAACGCGCCGCCCCTACGTTCGAGGAACGCGGTTGCCGCCCCGGGGGCGACGGTCAGGCGTCGCGGTAGCCCGCGGCCACCAGTTCGAAGCCGAACAGGCGGCAGTCCAGCGCGCCGTTGTGCAGCGGGATGCGGCGTTTGGGCTTCAGGCGCATCTGGTTCGGTAGCGTCAGGTCGCTAGTGATGACGTGCAGCTCCCATCCCGCGAAATTGTGCTTCAGGCACGTGGCCCATTCGCGCCACAGGTCGGGATCCTGTTCGGCGCCCATGCGTTCGCCGTAGGGCGGATTGGTGACGATCCAGCCGTGGTCGGCGGGCGCCGTCACATTGCGGGCGTCGCCGACTTCGAACCGGATGGAATCGGCGGTCAGCCAGGCGCGTTCGGCGTTGTTGCGGGCGTACTCGATGGCCTGCGGATTCAGGTCGTAGCCGACCAGCGGGGCTTCGAGTTGCGGCAGGATGCGGGCGCGCGCGTCTTCCTTCAGGTCGCGCCAGCGGTAGGCGTCGTGATCGCGCAGGCGCTCGAAACCGAACGGACGGGAAATGCCGGGCGGCACGCCCAGGGCAATCCAGGCCCCTTCGATCAGGATGGTGCCGGAGCCGCAGAAGGGGTCCAGCAGCGGCGCGGCGGGGTCCCACCCGGCCAGCGCCAGCATGCCGGCCGCCAGGTTTTCACGCAGCGGCGCCTCGCCCTTGTCCAGCCGCCACCCGCGTTTGAAGAGGGACTCGCCCGAGGTGTCCAGGTACAGCGTGGCGGTATGGCCCGTCAGGAAAAGGTGCACGCGGGCGTCCGGGCGCACCGTGTCGATGCTGGGACGTTCGCCTTCGAGTTCGCGCAGCCGGTCGCAGATGCCGTCCTTGGCGCGCAGGTTGCAGTACTGCAGGCTTTGCACCGGGCTCTTGATGGCCGAGGTGTCCACGCGCAGCGTCTGTTCGGCGCCGAACCAGCGTTCCCAGGGGGTGTCGCGCGCCAGGTCCAGGATGTCGTCTTCGTGCGAGATCTCGGCGTGCGCCACCTGCACCAGGATGCGCGTGGCCAGGCGCGAATACAGATTGGCGCGCTGGATGCCGGACCAGTCGGACGTGAACGAGCAGCCCGCCCGGCCCGCCTTGGCATCTTCGTAACCGAGCGCCTGCATTTCGGCGGTCAGCGCCTCTTCCAGGCCCTGCGGGCAGGGAGCGAAGACCGTGAAGATCTCGGCCTGGCGCGGCTCGCGGGGGCGGCGGGTGCGGGTTTCGACGCGTGGCGCGGCGGGTTCGCGGAAGGTGTCGGCGTCCTCGGCGTAGGCGGGCGCGCGCGAGGCGTCGGCATCCCCGGCAAAGGCCGGTTCGTCCGCGTAGTCCGGCTCCGGCGCGAATTCCGGCGCGGGGCCGTCGTCCTCGAAGGGATCGTAGAAGCGGCCGGCCGGCGTGGCCGGGGCGATGTATTGGTCGTCGCGCAGGCGCGGTGCGCGCTGCGGGGGGCGCCCCGAGCGCGAGCCGGGCGCTGCGTCGCGCGCCGAGTCCCCGCGGCCCGCGTCGGACGCGCCGCGGCGGGGTGCGGGACGATCCGCCGGGGCGCGTTCGCCCTGTCCGCGCGCGTACTGCCCACGTTCGATTTGGCTGCGTTCGGAGCGACTGCGTTCGGGCTGGCCGGCGCGGCCTGCCGGACCGCGCGCGCTGTCGCCGCGGCCGCCGGCCGGGGATTTGCGCGCGCCGCGGGCTTCTTCATCCTGGCGCCGCTGGTAGCCGACGGGGTCTTTCTGGCGTTCGATGTTTTCGCGGCTGCGCTCGATCTGCGCAACCAGGCGCGCGCGCGCGCCGGTGCGGGTGCGCTTGGCCGTGCCTTCGGCGTGGGCGTCGCGGGCTGTTTTCTTGATCGTCAGCGTCTTGCGCGGGCGGTCCTGTTCATCAGAGGACATACGAATCCTGGCGAATGTGCAAAGGTAGGGGTATCAGAAGGGTTTGACGACGACCAGCGCCACCACCACCAAGAGCAGCAAGACGGGAACTTCGTTGAACCAGCGATAAAACGTGTGCGAACGGGTGTTCTTGCCCTGTTCGAATTTGCGCAGCATGAGGCCACAGGCGTGATGGTAGCCGATGACGAGCAGCACGAAAAAGAGTTTGGCGTGCATCCAGCCGTTGCCGGGGCCCACGCCGATGCGGTAGCCCAGGTACAGCCACATCCCGAAGATGATGGCCACGACGGCCAGGATGGTGGTGAAACGATACAGGCGGCGCGCCATGCCGAGCAGCGTCGCCTGGACGGCCTGGTCCGACTGCTGCGCCAGGTTCACGAAGATGCGCGGCAGGTAGAACAGGCCGGCAAACCAGGAAGCGATGAAGACGATGTGAAAAGTCTTGACCCAGAGCATGGCCATGGCGCGATCCGATCGAGGAAAGCCGCATTGTAAGCCTCCAGGGGCGTGCGCCAGCCAGTGCCCCCGATGTCTGACGCCCGAGGGAGACGGGCGTCAGTCTGGGTGGATGTGCCAAGGGTGTCAGGCACCCCTCAGATCACATACAGATCCACATATTCGTGGACCGGCATCGCCTCCAGCGTCTGCTGGTCCAGCGAGGCGGCGAGGATGCGCTGCTGCTGGCGCGCCGGAAACACGCGGGCCAGGTTGGTGCGGAACTTGGCTTCCAGCAGCGGTATGCCCTCGGGGCGGCGGCGCTTGTGGCCGATGGGGTACTCGCAGACGATTTCGTCCAGCGCGGTGCCGTCCTTGAATTGCACGGTGAGCGCATTGGCGATCGAGCGCTTGGCCGGGTTGTGATAGTCGCTGGTGTAGGCCGGGTCCTCGACGCAGACGATCCTGTCGCGCAGCGCATCGATGCGCGGATCCTGCGCGACGTCGTCTTCGTAGTCGGCGGCGGTCAGGCGGCCGAACAGCACCGGCACGGCCACCATGTACTGGATGCAGTGGTCGCGGTCGGCGGGATTGTTCAGCGGACCCTTCTTGTCGATGATGCGGATGCAGGCTTCGTGCGTGCGGATGCGGATCTGCGCGATGTCGTCCGCGGTCTTGCCCAGCGATTTGAGCCGGTCGTGGATCTGCATGGCGCATTCCACCGCGGTCTGCGCGTGGAACTCGGCGGGGAACGAGATCTTGAACAGCACGTTCTCCATCACGTAGCTGCCGTAGGGCCGCTGGAACTTGAATGGCTGGCCCTTGAAGAGCACGTCGTAAAAGCCCCAGGTCTTGGCGGTCAGCACCGAGGGGTAGCCCATTTCGCCGGTCCGCGCGATGAGCGCGAGCCGCACCGCGCGGCTGGTCGCATCGCCGGCCGCCCAGCTCTTGCGGCTGCCGGTGTTGGGCGCGTGGCGGTAGGTGCGCAGGCTCTGGCCGTCGACCCAGGCCAGCGACACCGCATTGATCACTTCGTCGCGGGTCAGGCCCAGCATCTGCGCGACGACGGCCGTGGAGGCCACTTTGACCAGCACCACGTGGTCCAGGCCGACCTTGTTGAAGGAATTTTCCAGCGCGATGCAGCCCTGGATCTCGTGCGCCTTGATCATGCCGGTCAGCACGTCGCGCATGGACAGCGGCGGTTTGCCTGAAGCGACCGCCGTGCGCGACAGCCAGTCGGCCGTGGCCAGGATGCCGCCCAGGTTGTCGGACGGGTGGCCCCATTCGGCCGCCAGCCAGGTGTCGTTGAAATCCAGCCAGCGGATCATCGCGCCGATGTTGAATGCGGCTTGGACCGGATCGAGCTGGAACTGCGTGCCGGGCACCTTGGCGCCATGGGGCACCACGGTGCCCGGCACGACCGGGCCCAGCAGCTTGCGGCACGCCGGATATTCCAGCGCCTCCAGGCCGCAGCCCAGCGTGTCGATCAGGCAGTTGCGCGCGGTTTCGTACGCCAGCTCGCTGCGGATTTCGTAGTTGAGAACGTAGTCCGCGATGTCGGCCAGGACCTGGTCGGGATCGGGACGTACGTTGGAGATCGGGGCAGACATCGCGGTACCTCTTTCGAAAAGTGGATACAGGTGGCCATGACGCGCCCTCGATCCCGTCTTACTTGCGCTTGTCGATGGGCACGAACTTCTGGTCTTCCGGGCCCACGTAGTTGGCGGTGGGGCGGATGATCTTGTTGTCGATGCGCTGCTCGATGATGTGGGCCGACCAGCCCGCGGTGCGCGCGATGACGAACAGCGGGGTGAACATGGCGGTGGGCACGCCCATCATGTGATAGCTCACGGCCGAGAACCAGTCGAGGTTGGGGAACATCTTCTTGACGTCCCACATGACGGTTTCCAGGCGTTCGGCGATGTCGAACATCTTGGTTGTGCCGGCCTTCTTGGACAGCTTCTTGGCAACTTCCTTGATGACCTTGTTGCGCGGATCGGAGACCGTGTAGACCGGATGGCCGAAGCCGATGATGACTTCCTTGGCTTCGACGCGGCGGCGGATGTCGGCCTCGGCTTCTTCGGGCGTCTCGTAGCGCTTCTGCACCTCGAAGGCCACTTCGTTGGCGCCGCCGTGCTTGGGGCCGCGCAGGGCGCCAATGGCGCCGGAGATGGCCGAGAACATGTCCGAACCGGTGCCGGCGATGACGCGGGCCGTGAACGTGGACGCGTTGAATTCGTGCTCGGCGTACAGGTTCAGGGAGATGTGCATCGCCTTGACCCATTCGTCGCTGGGCTTTTCGCCGTGCAGCAGGTGCAGGAAATGGCCGCCGATGCTGTCGTCGTCGGTCTGCACGTCGATGGTGCGGCCGTTGTGGCTGTAGTGGTACCAGTAGAGCAGGGCCGAACCCAGGTTGGCCATCAGGCGGTCGGCGATGTCGCGCGCGCCCGGGGTGTTGTGGTCATCCTTTTCGGGCAGCACGCAGCCCAGCACCGACACGGCCGTGCGCATGACGTCCATCGGGTGGCTGGCGGCGGGCAGGGCTTCCAGGGCGATCTGAAGCTGCGTGGGCAGGCCGCGCAGGCTGCGCAGCTTTTCCTTGTAGGCCTTCAGTTCGGCCTTGTTGGGCAGCTTGCCATGGACCAGCAAGTGGGCGATTTCCTCGAACTCGCTGGTGTGCGCGATGTCCAGGATGTCATAGCCGCGGTAGTGCAGGTCGTTGCCGCTGCGGCCGACGGTGCACAGTGCGGTGTTGCCCGCGACCACGCCGGACAGCGCAACCGACTTCTTGGGCTTGAAACCGGCTTTTTCTTCCGGCTTGGCGTCCGACTTGGCTTCTTGCTTCTTGGGAGCCGTGCTCATGTCTCTACTCCTTTCCTTACGCGATGGACGATGCAATGGGTGGCGGGCCACGCCGCGGGGCTGCCGCGGCGTGGCCTGGTCGTTGCGGGATTACGCTTTGCCCTTCTGGAAGAGCGCATCCAGTCTGGATTCGAATTCGTGGTAGCCGATGCGGTCGTAGAGCTCTTCGCGCGTCTGCATCAGGTCGACCACGTTCTTCTGGTGGCCATCGCGGCGGATGGCGGTGTAGACGGCCTCGGCGGCCTTGTTCATGGCGCGGAAGGCGGACAGCGGATAGAGCACCATGCCCACGCCCACGCTCTTGAGTTCTTCGACCGAGAAGAGCGGGGTCTTGCCGAATTCGGTGATGTTGGCCAGCACCGGCACCTTGACTGCCTTGACGAAGCGGTCGTAGGTGGGCAGGTCGTAGGCGGCTTCGGCGAAGATCGCGTCGGCGCCCGCTTCCACGCAGGCCAGCGCGCGCTCGATGGCGGCGTCCACGCCGTGCGAGGCGATCGCGTCGGTGCGGGCGATGAGATAAAAGTCGCTGTCGGTGCGCGCGTCGGCGGCGGCCTTCACGCGGTCGGCCATTTCCTCGGTGGTGACGATTTCCTTGCCCGGACGGTGGCCGCAGCGCTTGGCGCCGACCTGGTCCTCGATGTGGCAGGCGGCGGCGCCGAACTTGATCAGGCTCTTGACGGTGCGGGCGATGTTGAATGCCGACGGCCCGAAGCCGGTGTCGATGTCCACCAGCAGCGGCACGTCGCACACGTCGGTGATGCGGCGCACGTCGGTCAGGACGTCGTCCATGGTGTTGATGCCCAGGTCCGGCAGACCCAGCGAGCCGGCGGCGACGCCGCCGCCGGACAGGTAGATGGCGCGGTAGCCGGCGCGCTTGGCCAGCAGGGCGTGGTTCGCGTTGATGGCGCCGATGATCTGCAGGGGATGCTCTTCGGCGAGCGCGCGGCGAAAGAGGGCGCCGGGCGATTCGGGTCTGGACATGGTTGTCTCCTGTTCTTGGTCGCCCACGACCTTAGCGTGGGTCCGAAAAATAAATCTGTCCCCTGCACGACAATCGGTTGTGGCTGGGCAATGAGACAGGTGTATTTGCCGGTACTGCCGAAGGGGCGGGACCGCGTATTCCGGTCCCGCTTAAGGAATGGGCCCGCATGAACGGGCCCAAACCTTTACTGCGCGCTGCTTACTTCAGCAGGTCCTTGACGCCGTCGCGCTCTTCGAGGAGCTCTTTCAGCGTGAAGTCCAGGCGCTCACGCGAGAAGGCGTCGATTTCCAGGCCTTCGACGCGCTTGTACTCGCCGTTTTCGGTGATGACCGGCACGCCGTAGATGATGCCTTCGGGGATGCCGTAGGAGCCGTCCGACGGGATGCCCATCGTGACCCACTTGCCGTTGCTGCCCAGGACCCAGTCACGGACGTGGTCGATGGCGGCGTTGGCGGCCGAAGCGGCCGAGGACAGGCCACGGGCTTCGATGATGGCGGCGCCGCGCTTGCCCACGGTGGGGATGAACGTGTCGCGGTTCCAGGCGTCGTCGTTGATCAGCTTGGCGAGCGATTCGCCGCCGACCGTGGCGAAGCGGTAGTCGGGGTACATGGTGGGCGAGTGGTTGCCCCACACGACCAGCTTTTCGATGTCGGCGACGGCCTTGCCAGACTTGGTGGCCAGTTGCGACAGGGCGCGGTTGTGGTCCAGGCGCAGCATGGCGGTGAAGTTCTTGGCCGGCAGGTCCGGCGCCGACTTCATGGCGATGTAGGCGTTGGTGTTGGCGGGGTTGCCGACGACCAGGACCTTGACGTTGCGGCTGGCGACGTCGTTCAGGGCCTTGCCCTGGGCCGTGAAGATCTGGGCGTTGACCGACAGCAGGTCCTTGCGTTCCATGCCGGGGCCGCGGGGACGGGCGCCAACCAGCAGGGCCACGTCGGCGTCCTTGAACGCGGTGCGCGGGTCGCTGTGCGCGGTGACTTCCTGCAGCAGCGGGAAGGCGCAGTCATCCAGTTCCATGATGACGCCCTTCAGGGCCTTTTGCGCTTTCTCGTCGGGGATTTCCAGCAGTTGCAGGATGACGGGTTGATCTTTACCCAGCATTTCGCCCGAGGCGATGCGGAATAGCAGTGCGTAACCGATTTGGCCGGCGGCGCCGGTGACGGCGACACGCAAGGCAGGCTTGGACATGAACGTTCTCCGTAATGGTTTGGCGAGAATGGATCTCACCAATCAGTGTAATCGTTGGGCGCGGGAATCAGCGCGTGCACGGCCGCTCTGCGCGGGGCGCGGGCAGCTTTGAATCCTAGATCGGATTTACGTGTGCGTCAATTGCTCTTCTATCTTATATAAGACATAAGACGTTGGACAGCTCGCCTCCCGATATGCCACAATAGAGCGTTTGTTCGAATGCGCCGCGGCCCCGCTCGGCCGTGCGTCTGGGCCGGTCTGCAAGACCGGCGGCAGCAGCGCATTGCGGATGGGTTTGCATCCTTTGCGTTGCCCTCTCATTCATCCGGATGAACATGACACTTTCAAGAAGATCCATGGCAGAGCCTCGGCCCGAAACCTCCCTACGCACACGCGCCGCCCGTCCGACGGGCGAGGGGGCCGCTTTCAGTCCACTCTATCGCCAGATCAAGGATCTGCTTGTCCAAAGCCTCGAACGCGGCGAATGGAAGCCCGGCGAGCTCATCCCCAGCGAAATCGATCTGGCCGCCCGTTTTCAGGTGAGCCAGGGCACGGTGCGCAAGGCGGTCGATGAGCTGGCTGCCGAGCACATGCTGTTGCGCCGCCAGGGCAAGGGCACTTTTGTCGCCACCCACCACGAAGCCCGCGTGCGCTACCGTTTCCTGCGCCTGGCCCCCGACGAAGAGGGCGAGGCCGGCCGCGCGGAAAGCCGCATCCTGGAATGCCGCCGCATGCGCGCCCCGGCCGAGATCGCGCGCGCCCTGGACCTGCGGGCCGGCGAGACGGTCGTCATGATCCGCCGCCTGCTGTCCATGGGGCAGACACCCACCGTGCTGGACGACATCTGGCTGCCCGGCTCCATTTTCCGTGGCCTCACCCTCGAGCTGCTGACCGCCAACAAGGCGCCGCTCTATGGCCTGTTTGAATCCGAATTCGGCGTCAGCATGGTGCGCGCGGACGAGAAGCTGCGCGCGGTCGCCGCGCCGGCCGAAGCCTGTACGCTGCTTAATGTTGCCGCCGGCACGCCGTTGTTGCAGGTAGACCGGGTGTCTTACACATACGGTGACCGCCCCATGGAAATTCGCCGGGGGTTGTACTTGACCGATCGATACCACTACCGCAATAGTCTGAATTGATGAGCTTTTTACCTACGATTTGATACCAACCCGTCTCTGGGCGAAAATACCGCGTTTGCCCGCAAGGGCCGCGGCGATTTAGCCGTAACGATTCCCTAGTTCCGAAACACCGAGGCCGTCATGTCCGACACCGCTGCCAAGCCACGTCCGCAGTTTCGCAATATTGGTATTGCGCAACTTGCCAGTTACCGCCTGCCCCTGGCCGGCAAGCTGTCCATCCTGCACCGCGTCAGCGGCGCGTTGTTGTTCCTCTGTCTTCCCTTGGTCATCCTGCCGTTGTTCGCGGCCAGCGTGGCCGCACCCCAGACGTTCGCCGCCGTGGCCGCGTACGCCGGCAATCCGATCGTCAAGCTCGTCCTCCTGGTCCTCATCTGGGGCTACCTGCATCACTTCTGTGCGGGCATCCGGTACCTGATCCTGGATCTGCACATCGGTATCGACAAGCAATCGTCCAAGAAGACCGCCGGCGTGGTGTTCGGCGTCAGCCTCGCGCTGACCCTGGTGTTCGCTCTCAAACTGTTCGGAGTGCTGTAAATGGCCGCCGCTAAAAACTACGGACCCAAGCGCCTGGTCGTCGGCGCCCACTACGGCGTCATGGATTTCATCATCCAGCGCATCACCGCCGTCATCATGGCCGTGTACACGCTGGTGCTGCTCATCGGCATCCTGATGATGCCGGCCTTCACGTACGAACACTGGACCGCGCTGTTCAACTTCTACGTGGGCGTTCTTCCGGTTGGCCAGATCCTGGCCACCCTTGCATTCATTGCGCTGGCCTGGCATGCCTGGATCGGCGTGCGCGACATCTGGATGGACTACGTCAAGTCGGTGGGCGTGCGCCTGCTGCTGCAAGTGCTGACGATCCTCTGGTTGATCGGTTCGGTCGTTTACTTCGCGCAAATCCTCTGGAGCATTTAAGCCGTGGTCTCTGTCCTGAAATCCCTGCCGCGCCGCCAGTTTGATGTGGTGGTCGTTGGCGCCGGCGGAGCCGGCATGCGTTGTTCGCTGCAACTGTCCCAAGCGGGGCTGTCCGTTGCGGTGCTCTCCAAGGTGTTCCCCACGCGTTCGCACACGGTTGCCGCACAAGGCGGCGTGAGCGCCTCGCTGGGCAACATGAGCGAAGACAACTGGTACTGGCACATGTACGACACCGTCAAGGGTTCGGACTGGCTGGGCGACCAGGATGCCATCGAATTCATGTGCCGCGAAGCGCCGAACGCCGTGTACGAGCTCGAGCACTTCGGCATGCCGTTCGACCGCAACCCCGATGGCACGATCTACCAGCGTCCGTTCGGCGGCCACACCGCCAACTTCGGTGAAAAGCCGGTCCAGCGCGCCTGTGCCGCCGCCGACCGCACCGGCCACGCGCTGCTGCACACGCTCTACCAGCGCAACGTCGCCGCGCGCACCCAGTTCTTCGTCGAATGGATGGCGCTGGACCTGCTGCGCAACGAAGCCGGCGACGTCGTGGGCGTGACCGCCCTCGAAATGGAAACGGGCGAAATCTACATCCTCGAAGCCAAGACCACGGTGCTGGCCACCGGCGGCGCTGGCCGCATCTGGGCCGCTTCCACGAACGCCTTCATCAACACCGGCGACGGCCTGGGCATGGCTGCCCGCGCCGGCATCCCGCTGCAAGACATGGAATTCTGGCAGTTCCACCCGACCGGCGTGGCCGGCGCGGGCGTGCTGATCACGGAAGGCGTGCGCGGCGAAGGCGGCATCCTGCTGAACAAGGATGGCGAACGCTTCATGGAGCGCTATGCGCCCACGCTGAAGGATCTGGCGCCGCGCGACTTCGTGTCGCGCTCGATGGACCAGGAAATCAAGGAAGGCCGCGGCTGCGGTCCGGACGGCAGCTACGTGGTGCTCAAGCTGGACCACCTGGGCGCCGACGTCATCAACAAGCGCCTGCCCTCGATCCGCGAAATCGCCATCAAGTTCGGCAACGTGGACCCGATCAAGGAACCGATCCCCGTCGTTCCGACCATCCACTACCAGATGGGCGGCATCCCGGCCAACTACCACGGCCAGGTGCTGACGCGCGAAAACGGCGAGAACAAGATCGTCAACGGCCTGTACGCCATCGGCGAATGCGCCGCGGTGTCGGTGCACGGCGCGAACCGCCTGGGCACGAACTCGCTGCTGGACCTGATCGTGTTCGGACGCGCCACCGGCAACCACATCGTGAATTCGCACCCGGAGCGCCAGCACGCGCACCAGGACCTGCCCAAGCAGGCCGTCGAGTTCTCGCTGGACCGCATCAACAAGCTGGAATCGCGTACCTCCGGCGAAAAGACGCAAGACATCGGCAACGCCATCCGCTTCTCGATGCAGCGCCACTGCGGCGTGTTCCGCACGCTGGAACTGCTGAACGAAGGCGTGACCCAGATCGAAGATCTGGCCAAGCAAGCCGACAATATCTACTTCAAGGACAAGTCCAAGGTGTTCAACACCGCCCGCGTCGAGGCGCTGGAGCTGGCGAACATGACCGAAGTGGCCCGCGCCACGATCAAGTCGGCCGCCGCCCGCACCGAAAGCCGCGGCGCGCATGCGCTGGACGACCACCCGACCCGCGACGACGAGAACTGGCTGAAGCACACGCTGTGGTATTCCGAAGGCAGCCGCCTGGATTACAAGCCTGTGCAGATGAAGCCGCTGACGGTCGAGTCCTTCCCGCCCAAGGCGCGTACCTTCTAAGTCCGGATTGAGCCTACTATGAGCACCAAGAGAATCGTCAAGTTCGAAATCTACCGCTACGATCCGGACAAGGACGAGCGCCCCTACATGCAGAAGCTGGAAGTCGAACTCCAGCCCACCGACAAGATGCTGCTCGATGCGCTGGTGCGCATCAAGAACGACGTCGATGACAGCCTGGCCCTGCGCCGCTCGTGCCGTGAAGGCGTGTGCGGTTCGGACGCCATGAACATCAACGGCAAGAACGGCCTGGCCTGCACCACGAACCTGCGCGAACTGAAGGAACCGATCGTCCTGCGTCCGCTGCCGGGCCTGCCGGTCATCCGCGACCTGATCGTGGACATGACGCACTTCTTCAACCAGTACCACTCGATCCGCCCGTACCTCATCAACGACACGCCGCCGCCCGAAAAAGAGCGCCTGCAGTCGCCCGAGGCGCGCGAAGAGCTGGACGGCCTGTACGAGTGCATCCTGTGCGCGTGCTGTTCCACTTCTTGCCCGTCGTTCTGGTGGAATCCGGACAAGTTCGTCGGCCCGGCCGGCCTGCTGCAAGCCTACCGTTTCATCGCCGACAGCCGCGACGAAGCCACGGGCGAGCGCCTGGACAACCTGGAAGACCCGTACCGCCTGTTCCGTTGCCACACCATCATGAATTGCGTCGACGTCTGTCCCAAGGGGCTGAACCCGACCAAGGCGATCGGCAAGATCAAGGAACTGATGGTTCGCCGCACGGTCTAGGGTTAAGTAATATTTTCGTTTGTCGGCCCGAAGGCTTTTTTTGCCGCCGGGCCGCCCCAAGGCAAAAACGCCCCCTCGGGGGGCAGCAAGCCCGCGTAGCGGGTGCGGCGTGGGGGCATTACCTTAAGGTGTAAAGCATGAGCAGGCTAACGGAACTGGAGCGGGCGCGACTGCGTTGGCGGGCGCGCCGCGGCCTGCTCGAAAACGACTTGATCATCACCCGGTATCTGGATGCCCATGAGGCTGAACTTACCGATGATGATGTGGCCGCATTGACCCAGCTTTTCGAGATGGGAGACAACGATCTTCTCGATCTGCTGCTGGCCCGTAAGGAACTCGAAGGCGACCTGGATACCCCCCGGCTTCGAACGATTATTGGCCAGATGCGCGCGCTCTGATTAATTGAGAGGAATAAACATGAACCTGTCTGACAAAAAAGCCACTCTATCCTTCTCGGATGGCAGCGCACCCATTGAGTTCCCTGTGTACAAGGGCACGGTCGGTCCGGATGTGATCGACATCCGCAAGCTGTACGGCCAGACGGGCATGTTTACGTTTGACCCCGGCTTCATGTCGACGGCGGCCTGCGAATCGGGCATCACGTACATCGACGGCGACAAGGGCGAGCTGCTGTACCGCGGCTTCCCGATCGAGCAATTGGCCGTCAATTGCGACTTCATGGACATCTGCTACCTGATCCTGAACGGCGAACTGCCCAACCAGGAACAGAAGGCCGATTTCGATTCGCAAGTGACCCATCACACGATGGTCAACGAGCAGCTGCATTTCTTCCTGCGCGGTTTCCGTCGCGACGCCCACCCGATGGCCGTCCTGACGGGCCTGGTCGGCGCGCTGTCGGCGTTCTACCACGACTCCACCGACATCACGAACCCGCAGCATCGCCACATCTCGGCCATCCGCCTGATCGCCAAGATGCCGACGCTGGTTGCGATGGCGTACAAGTACTCGCAAGGCCAACCGTTCATCTACCCGCAGAACGACCTGTCCTACACGGGCAACTTCCTGCGCATGATGTTCGCCACGCCGTGCGAAGACTACAAGGTCAATGAAGTCGTCGAGCGCGCGCTGGACCGCATCTTCATCCTGCACGCCGACCACGAGCAGAACGCGTCGACCTCGACCGTCCGCCTGTGCGGCTCGTCGGGCACCAACCCGTTCGCCGCCATCTCGGCCGGCGTGGCTTGCCTGTGGGGCCCGGCTCACGGCGGCGCCAACGAAGCTTGCCTGCAGATGCTGGAAGAACTGCAAGCCAACGGCGGCATCGCCAAGGTCGGCGAGTTCATGGAGAAGGTCAAGGACAAGAACTCGGGCGTGCGCCTGATGGGCTTTGGCCACCGCGTCTACAAGAACTACGACCCGCGCGCCAAGCTGATGCAGGAAACCTGCAAGGAAGTGCTCTCGGCCCTGGGCCTGGAAAACGACCCGCTGTTCAAGCTGGCCATGGAACTGGAACGCATCGCCCTGGAAGACCCGTACTTCGTGCAGCGCAAGCTGTACCCGAACGTGGACTTCTACTCGGGTATCGTCCAGCGCGCCATCGGCATCCCGACCTCGCTGTTCACGGCCATCTTCGCGCTGGCCCGCACGGTGGGCTGGATTGCCCAGTGGAACGAAATGCTGTCGGATCCCGACTACAAGATCGGCCGTCCGCGCCAGCTCTTCACCGGTTCGGTCACGCGCGACGTGCCCCCGATGGACAAGCGCTGATCGCTGGTCCTGCTTCGGCAGAACAAACCGCCTTCGGGCGGTTTTTTTTCGCCCGCGCGTCGTCCGGAAAATTGCGGATATCATCCGTCCCATGATTCCTGTCGCACTGCCTTCCGCCGGCTTTTTCATTCTGCTTACCGCAGGCTTCTTCGCGGGTATTCTGCTGTTGGGCTGGGCGCTGGTCCTGGGCGTCAGCGGCGGCGCGCGCCGCACGGTCCGCAAGTACTGGAAGACCTCCACGGTGCTGTGCCTGGCGCTTTTGGCGCCGTTCAGCTTCTATGCCTGGTTCCAGGCCATGATGTGGCAACTGGAACGGGACATCCGGCGCGAGGAAGCGGCGCATCACGTCACGTTGCAGGCGCCGACGATGGTGGGCGGCGTGGTCATGCCCGCCGGCACGCGGCTGAAGGTGCAGGACAAGGGGCAGCTCGATACCTACCTTGAAGCGGCTTTTCCGCAGGCGGTGGCGATTCTGGGCGTGCAGGCGACCTCGGTGCGGCGTTACCTGGCTACCGAATACGACAAGGAATACAACATCGTCGCCCGGCGTCCGCGCACGGTCATCCTGCGTGGCGCGGGCGAGCAGGACGTTCAGGGCTGGCGGTGCGACGCCACGCAGGACATCGAGTTCGAGGTGGCGCCCGATGGGGCGATGAAGATGCTGACGCAATGCGTGCTGGCGGCAGGCAACCAGGCCGCGGGACTGACGCTGGGCCATGGGGCCGTGGTGCGCGGCTCCGGCGGCACTGTCTATACCGATGGGTCGCGCGATCCGGACCGCTGGCGGATCGATGTGAATGACGACACGGCCGTGCGGCTATTGAGAATGTTCCTGAGCAGGCCGACCGTGTACCTGGACGATGCGCGCAGGCTGTTGCGCGTGACGGGGGCGGAGTTGGCCTGCCCGATGCAGTTCGGCGTCATGACCTATGCGGCGGGCACGCAGGTCAAGACCGCCAGGCTGGGATCAGGAACCGAGCGCGGGCCGTACCCCGGCGTCCTGGTTTTCAGTCCGTGGCACGGCCAGTCGGCCGCGCGGGCCGGCGCCGAGGACGTGCCCGAGGGCATGTCTGTGATGCAGACGCTGCAGGGCGAGGTGCTGGAGGTCGTGAAGAACGACGCGGTGGGCGTGTTCCGCTTCGACACCTTCATCATCGACGGCAAGGAGCCGGAAACGCCGGCGCGCGCTCGCTGCCCGTAGCAGGCTGCTTCGGTGTCGGCTGCTTCGATGACGGCTGCTTCGATGACGGCTGCTTCACTACCGGCTGCTTCGGTAGGGCTTTGTCAGAAGCCGATCCCGCGCGCCATCAGCACGGCAAAGAGCGGCAGGAAGATGAAGAGGTGCGCCCCGATCATCACCCAGCGCCGCGCGCGCTGGATTTCTTGCAGGGCGGGGACGAACTCAGGCTGTTGCCGCCGCTGCCTGGCCCAACGCAGGAAGGTCAGCGTGGGCGGGATCGAACAGAGCGCGATGATGACGAAGAGCGCAATCTTGGCGTGGAACCAGGGATTGCTCATGTAGAACGCGGCGCCCTTGGCGCCGAGCATCAGGCGCAGCACGCCGGTGATGAGCACGATGACGGCGCTCACGCCATACAGGCGGTCATAGACGATGAGGCGCTTCACGCCCGAGGGCGTCAGGTCCGGACGCAGCAGTACGGCTTCAGCGGTCAGGACGACCACCAGCACGAAAATCGCCAGGTAGTGGAACCAGGCATACATTGCATCGGCCAGCATGTCGTCTCCAGGAAAAATGACAAGCTAGCGTTTTACCACTGGCGTAGGGGGGCGGACCAGCGATGTCGCGCGCGCGGCGCGTTGTGCGGGCATTCGGGCATTGGCCGGGCCGGGCATCCCGGAAAAACAACGGGCGCCCCGTTTGGGGCGCCCGAGGCGTTACTGCGGCACCGTCCGATCAGCGGCGGCGCTTCTTGGCTTCTTCGGCGGCTTCCTGCTGCGCATCCACCACGGCCAGCGCCGTCATGTTGACGATGCGGCGCACGGTGGCGCTGGTGGTCAGGATGTGCACGGGACGCGCGGCGCCCAGCAGGATCGGACCCATCGCGACGCCATTGCTGCCGGTCATCTTCAGCATGTTGTACGTGATGTTGCCGGTGTCCAGGTTGGGCATGACCAGCAGGTTGGCCGGGCCCTTGAGCGTGCTGTCCGGGTAGGCCAGGACACGGATCTTTTCGGACAGGGCGGCGTCGGCGTGCATTTCGCCGTCGACTTCCAGGTCCGGCGCGCGATCCTGCACGATCTGGCGCGCGGCCGACATCTTGCGCGACGATTCCGTGACGCGGCTGCCGAAGTTCGAGTGCGACAGGAGGGCGATCTTGGGCACCACGCCGAAACGCAGCATCTCGTCGGCGGCCTGGATGGTGATGTTGGCGACTTCTTCGGCCGTCGGGTTTTCGTTGACGTGGGTGTCGGTGACGAACAGCGTCTGGTCGGGCAGCATCAGCACGTTCAGGGCGGCGTAGGTCTGGCCTTCCTTTTTGCCGATGATTTCGTCGATGTACTTGAGCTGGTTGTCGTACTTGCTGGCCACGCCGCACAGCAGCGCATCGGCGTCGCCGCGGCGCAGCAGCATCGCGCCGATCAGCGTGTTGTGCTTGCGGATCATCGCCTTGGCGATGGCCGGCGTCACGCCTTCGCGGCCCTTCAACTGGTAGTACGCGTTCCAGGTTTCATTGAAGCGGCTGTCGTCTTCCGGATCCACGATCTCGAAGTGCTGACCGGCGATAAGGCGCAGGCCGGCCTTCTGGATGCGCATTTCGATGACGGCGGGGCGGCCGATCAGGATCGGGAACGCCAGCTTTTCATCGGCAACCGTCTGCACGGCGCGCAGGACGCGCTCGTCTTCGCCGTCGGCGTAGATGACGCGCTTGGGCGCCTTCTTGGCCTGGGCGAACAGCGGACGCATCAGCTGGCCGGAGTGGTACACGAAGCCCATCAGCTTCTGGCGGTAGGCTTCGATGTCCTCGATGGGGCGGGCGGCCACGCCGGAGTCGGCGGCGGCCTGCGCCACGGCCGGCGCGATCTGGACGATCAGGCGCGGGTCGAAGGGCTTGGGAATGATGTAGTCCGGGCCGAACGACAGTTCCTGGCCGGCGTAGGCGCGGGCCACTTCATCGTTCTGCTCGGCCTGGGCCAGCTCGGCGATGGCCTTGACGCAGGCCAGCTTCATTTCCTCGGTGATGCGCGAGGCGCCGGCATCCATGGCGCCGCGGAAGATGAAGGGGAAGCACAGCACGTTGTTGACCTGGTTCGGGTAGTCCGAACGGCCGGTGGCGATGATGCAGTCGGGGCGCGCGGCCTTGGCGACTTCGGGGCGGATTTCCGGTTCCGGGTTGGCCAGGGCCAGGATCAGCGGGCGGTCGGCCATGGTCTTGACCATGTCGCCGGTCAGCACGCCGGCGGTGGAGCAGCCCAGGAACACGTCGGCGCCGTTGACCACGTCGGCCAGCGTGCGCGCGTCGGTCTTCTGCGCGTAGCGCTTCTTGTTGGCTTCCATGTTCTCGTCGCGGCCGTCCCAGATGACGCCGCGCGAGTCCACCACGTAGATGTTTTCGCGCTTGATGCCCAGGTGGACCAGGAGGTCCAGGCAGGCGATGGCGGCGGCGCCGGCGCCGGAGCAGGCCAGCTTGACCGAGCCGATGTCCTTGTTCACGACCTTCAGGCCGTTCAGGATGGCGGCCGACGAGATGATCGCGGTGCCGTGCTGGTCGTCGTGGAAGACGGGGATCTTCATGCGCTCGCGCAGCTTCTTCTCGATGTAGAAGCACTCGGGCGCCTTGATGTCTTCAAGGTTGACGCCGCCCAGCGTGGGCTCGAGCGCGGCGATGATGTCGACGAGCTTGTCCGGATCGTTCTCGGCCAGTTCGATGTCGAAGACGTCGATGCCGGCGAATTTCTTGAAGAGGCAACCCTTGCCTTCCATCACGGGCTTGGCGGCCAGGGGGCCGATGTTGCCCAGGCCCAGCACGGCGGTGCCGTTGGTGATCACGCCCACCAGGTTGCCGCGCGAGGTGTACTTCGAGGCCGCGTCGTCGCCCTGGTCGAAAATGGCCATGCAAGCCGCAGCCACGCCGGGGGAGTAGGCCAGGGACAGGTCGTCCTGGTTGGCCAGGGTCTTGGTCGGGGTGACCGAGATTTTGCCGGGGGTGGGATAGGCGTGGTAGTCCAACGCCAGTTTGGTGAGAGTTTCGTCCATGGGATCGGGGCCTGAAAGGGCTAACGGAAAAAAACGGAGATAGAAAACGGGGATGACAAAACAAGGCGGGCTCGCGGCCCGCCGTATTCTTTGCGAAATGCATAGGGAACACCCGTATTTCACCAGAAAGCGCGGGTGCTTGGTTGCTGCAGTGCAGCGAGCGTTCGCTTTTGATCAAGCGGCAAGCGAACGCCGCCTCGGTCGGCCGGATGAGTCTGGGCGGATGAGCGGTGAGGAAAGCGGCCTAGATTTCCCAGGGAGGGGATTGGCGGCTGGCGGCGTTGAGTTTCTGGCGCAGCGCGCGCGCGTCGTCCTGACGGTCAAGGCTGTCCAGCGCATACAGCGTGATCCAGTCCGCGCTCACCTCGAAGAAATCGCGCAGTTGGGCGCGGGTGTCGCTGCGGCCGAAGCCGTCCGTGCCCAGCGTGCGGTAGGGCGCAGGCACCCAGGCGCGGATCTGTTCGGGCACCGCGCGCACGTAGTCGCTGGCGGCGATGACCGGCGCGTCGCTGCCCGCCAGGCACGTGCGCACCCAGTCGTCGTCCGCGCCGGCTTCCAGGCCCAGCACGCGCGCGCGCTCGGCCTGGCGCCCGCTGCGGGCCAGTTCGGAGAAGCTGGTGACGCTCCAGACTTCCGCGTCCACGCCGTATTCGTCATGCAGGCGGGCGGCAGCCGTCTCGGCCTCGCGCAGCATGGGGCCGGCGCCCAGCAGCCGCACCTGGGCCTTGCCGCGCGCCGGCCGAAGCCGGTAGAGGCCGCGCAGGATGCCCGCGCGGGTCTCGGGATCCTGCGGCATGTCGGGCTGCGCCAGGTTCTCGTTGGTGACGGTCAGATAAAAGAACTCATCGCGCTGCTCGTCCAGCATGCGGCGCATGCCGTGATCCACGATGACGGCCACCTCATAGGCGTAGGCCGGATCGTAGGCGCGGCAGTTGGGCACGGCGGCGGCCATGACGTGGCTGGAGCCGTCCTGGTGCTGCAGTCCTTCGCCGCCCAGCGTCGTGCGGCCGGAGGTCGCCCCGATCAGGAAGCCGCGCGCGCGCTGGTCGGCGGCGGCCCAGATCAGGTCGCCGATGCGCTGGAATCCGAACATCGAGTAATAGATATAGAACGGCAGCATCGGCAGGCCGTTGACCGAATAGCTGGTGCCGGCGGCGGTCCATGACGAGATGGCGCCGGCCTCGGTGATGCCTTCTTCCAGGATCTGTCCGTCGCGGGCCTCGCGGTAGTACAGCACCGAGCCGATGTCCTCGGGCTCGTAGAGCTGGCCCTGCGCGGAATAGATGCCGATCTGCCGGAACAGGTTGGCCATGCCGAAGGTGCGGGCCTCGTCCGCGACGATGGGCACGATGCGCGGCCCCACCGTGGTGTCCTTGAGCAGGGCGGTGAGCATGCGCACGATGGCCATCGTGGACGACATTTCCTTGCCGTCGGCAGCCAGCGCAAAGCGCGCCCACTGATCGGCCGGCGGCGGCGCCAGGCGCGGCGCCTCGGCATTGCGGCGCGGGATGTACCCGCCCAACGCGGCGCGGCGCGCCTGCAGGTGGCGCATTTCGGCGCTGTCGTCGGCGGGACGGTAGAACTTCAGGGCCAGGCAGTCGGCATCGGAGATCGGCAGGGCGAAGCGGTCGCGGAAGGCGAGCAGGGCCTCGTCGTCCAGCTTCTTCTGCTGGTGCGTGGTCATCTTGCCCTGGCCCGCCGCGCCCATGCCGAAACCCTTCTTGGTCTGCGCGAGGATGACGGTGGGCTGCCCGCGGTGGCGCACCGCGCGGTGGTAGGCGGCATGGATCTTCACCATGTCGTGGCCGCCGCGGTGCAGGCGGTCGATGGCCTCGTCTGACCAGTCGGCCACCAGCGCGGCCAGCTCCGGGTTCTGGTTGAAGAAATGGGCGCGGTTGAAGGCGCCATCGTTGGCCGCGAAGGTCTGGAACTGGCCGTCGACGGTGTTGGCGAAGGCGCGGGCCAGCGCGCCGCCGGTGTCCCGGCGCAGCAGCGCGTCCCAGTCGCTGCCCCAGACAAGCTTGATGACGTTCCAGCCCGCACCGGCGTACAGGGTTTCCAGCTCGTCGATGATGCGGCCGTTGCCGCGCACCGGGCCGTCCAGGCGCTGCAGGTTGCAGTTGACGACGAAGATCAGGTTGTCGAGCTTTTCGCGCGCGGCCAGCGTCAGGGCGGCGATGGATTCGGGCTCGTCCATTTCGCCGTCGCCGAAGATGCCCCAGACCTTGCGATCGCCGCCGGGCACCAGCGAACGGTGCTCCAGGTAGCGCGTGAATCGCGCCTGGTAGATGGCGTTGATGGGACCGATGCCCATGGACCCGGTGGGGAACTGCCAGAAATCCGGCATCAGCCAGGGGTGGGGATAAGAGGACAGGCCGCGCAGCCCGCGCGCGGTCGCGGTGATTTCCTGGCGGAAGTGGGCCAGGTCCGCTTCGCCCAGGAAGCCTTCCAGGTAGGCGCGGGCGTAGACGCCGGGCGCCGAGTGGGGCTGCATGTAGACGATGTCGCCGGGGCTGGCGGCCGTGCGCGCGCGGAAGAAGTGGTTGAAGCCGACTTCGAACAGGTCGGCGGCCGACGCGTAGCTGGCGATGTGGCCGCCCAGTTCGCCGTGCGCCTGATTGGCGCGCACCACCATGGCCAGGGCGTTCCAGCGGTTGATGCGGGCGATGCGTTCCTCGACGGCCAGGTTGCCGGGGAAAGGCGGTTCCTGGTCGGCGGGGATGGTGTTCAGGTAGGCGGTGCGGGTCTGGCTGTTGGCGCGCAGCCCCAGGGTGGCGGCGTGGCCCAGCAGGCTGTCCAGCACGTAGCCCGCTCGCCCGGCCCCGTCGGCCTGAAGCAGGGATTGCAGCGCGTCGCGCCATTCGGCGGTCTCGGCGGGATCGGCGTCGTCCGGGAGGGCCGGCGCGGCATGGGGCTGGCGAGGGTCGAGCATGGTGTTGTCGTCTCCTGTTTTACGCCCATGCTAGACCCTTGCCCGTGGCATGGGTAATCAAAATCCAGGGCGAATCCGGCGCGAATCAGCATATTGTGTCGTGAGGTTTTGCCGTTACGGCAGCTTCTACCGTGAAACCCCGCTTACGGCTGGTGACCACTGGGTGGACGCCAAGGCGCTAGAATTCGCGGCTATCAATCGGGAGAAACGGGAGAAACCCATGACTGAACCCATGCGCGTCCCTGCGGAGGTCACCCTGCCGGAACTGACGTTCCGGGGCGTCCTGCTCGGGGCGCTGATCACCGTGATCTTCACCGCCTCCAACGTGTTCCTGGGATTGAAGGTCGGCCTGACGTTTTCCTCCGCCATCCCGGCGGCGGTGATCTCGATGTCGGTCCTGCGCATGTTCAAGGACGCCAACATCCTTGAAAACAACATGGTGCAGACGCAGGCCTCCGCGGCCGGCACGCTGTCCGCCATCATCTTCATCCTGCCGGCCCTGGTCATGATGGGCCACTGGCAGGGCTTTCCGTTCTGGCAGACGCTGGGCATCTGCGCGGCCGGCGGCATGCTGGGCGTGATGTTCACGATTCCGCTGCGCCACGTCATGGTGGTGCAGAGCAATCTGCCCTATCCGGAAGGCGTGGCGGCGGCCGAGATCCTGCGGGTAGGCTGCGCGGAGCGCGAGCAGGACGAGCTGGAATCGGGTTTGCCGCCCGCCGGCAAACCTGCCGCGACCGGCATGGGCGACATCGTGGCCGGCGGCATCGCGGCGGCCGTGGTCAGCTTTGCCGCCAGCGGCCTGCGCGTGCTGGGCGACGGCGTCAGCCGCTGGTTCGAGCTGGGCGGCGCGGTGTTCCGGCTGCCCATGGGCTTCTCGCTGGCGCTGCTGGGCGCGGGCTATCTGATCGGCATCGTGGCGGGCCTGGCGATGCTGACGGGCCTGATCATTTCGTGGGGCATCGCGGTGCCCATCCTGACCGCGATGGGCGACATGCCGGCCGGCGCAACGCTGGCGTCATATGCCACCGGGGTGTGGTCCTCGCAGGTGCGCTTCATCGGCGCGGGCGTCATCGGCGTGGGCGCGATCTGGACGCTGGCGACGCTGTTCGTGCCGATGGCGCGCGGCGTGAAGGCCTCGTTTTCCGCGCTGACCAAGGAAGGCGCGGCCCGCGCCGGCGCCGCGCCGCGCACCGAGCGCGACTTGTCGGCGGGTTGGATATCGGCCGTGACGCTGGTGCTGGTGGTGATCCTGGTCATCACGTTCCAGGTGTTCCTGTCAGGCGTGCCGCTGTCGGCTGGCGCCATCTGGAAGCTGGTGGCCTATGCGGTCCTGTTCGCCTTCGTGTTCGGTTTCCTGGTGGCCGCGGCTTGCGGCTACATGGCGGGCCTGGTGGGCTCCTCGACCAGCCCGATCTCCGGGGTGGGGATCGTCGCCATTGTCTTGGTTTCATTGCTGATGCTGGGCGTGGGCGGCGAGCTGATGGCGATCGAAAACGGCGTGCAGATGGCGATCGCGCTGGCGATCTTCAGCACCTCGGCGGTGGTGGCGGTCGCTTCCATTTCGAACGACAACCTGCAGGACCTGAAAACGGGTTGGCTGGTGGGCGCCACGCCGTGGCGCCAGCAGGTCGCGCTGCTGATCGGCTGCGTGGTGGGCGCGGCGGTGATCTCCCCGGTCCTTGAACTGCTGTACAACGCCTACGGTTTCGCGGACGCGATGCCGCGCGAAGGCATGGACGCATCGCAGGCGCTGTCCGCGCCGCAGGCCACGCTGATGCTGGCGATCACGCGCGGCATCTTCACCCACCAGCTCAACTGGACCATGATCCTGATCGGCATGGCCGTCGGCGTGGGCCTGATCGTGGTGGACGAAATCCTCAAGCGCACTTGCAAGGTCGCGCGCATCCCGGTGCTGGCCGTCGGTATCGGCATCTACCTGCCGCCGACCGTGGCCGCGCCCATCGTGGCGGGCGCGCTGCTGGCCTGGCTGCTGGAACGCGTGCTGCGGCGCCGCGCGGCCGCCGCCGGGCAGCCCTACGACAGCTATGCCGAGGCGGCCAACCGGCGCGGCGTGCTGATCGCGTCCGGATTGATCGTGGGCGAGAGCCTGGTGGGCGTGCTGATGGCGGCGATCATCGGCGCCGCGGGCACCGAGGCGCCGCTGGCGATCGTGGGCGAAGGCTTCGCCACGACCGCGTCCTACCTGGGGTTGGCGGTATTCGTGCTGGTGGCCGTGCTGTTCTCGCGCCGCGTGCTGCGGCTTTCGTAGCGCGGCTGGCCGGGAGGGCGGTGTCTGACACCCTGGGGAGACGGTCCCCAGGGAATGTCAGTCACCTTCGGCCCGCAGCAGGTCCGACAGCGCGCGGGCGATGACCTTGGTGGCGCGGCGCAGGTCTTCCAGCACGATGCGTTCATCGCTGCGCTTGGCGTGCGATTCCAGCACCGTGCGCGGGCCGGCGCCATAGATCACGCCGGGTATGCCGGCTTCGGCATAGAGCCGCACGTCGGTGTAGAGCGGTGTGCCCATCGCCGGTATCGGTTCGCCGAAGACCGCTTCTCCATGCTTCTGGATGGCGTGCACCAGCGGTTGCGCGCCGGGCAGGGGGCGCATCGCGTTGGCGAGCAGCAGCCGCTTGATGTCCACCCGGATGCCGGGCTGCGACGCCGCGGCCTCCTCGATGATCCGACGGATGTCGGCCTCGACCTCGACCGCGTTTTCCTCGGGAATCATGCGGCGGTCCAGCTTGAAGCTGACCTTGCCGGGCACCACGTTCGTGTTGGTGCCGCCTTCGATCCGGCCCACGTTCAGATACGGATGCGAGATGCCGGGCACCTGCGACGTGATCTTGCGGTACAGCGCATTCTGCGCGTAAAGGGCGTTGAGGATGCCGACGGCGCCCTGCAGCGCGTCCACGCCGCTGCTCGGAATGGCGGCGTGGGCCATCTTGCCGTGCACCGTCACTTCCATCTGCAGGCAGCCGTTGTGCGCGGTCACGACTTCATAACTGAAGCCGGCCGCGATCAGCAGGTCGGGCCGGGTCAGGCCCTGCCCGAGCAGCCAGCCAGGTCCCAGCAGGCCGCCAAATTCCTCGTCATAGGTAAAGTGCAGCTCGACCGCGCCGCGCGCCGGCCTGGCCACGGCTTCCAGTGCGCGCACGGCGAAGGTGAAGCTGGCGAAGTCGCTCTTGCTGACCGCGGCGGCGCGGCCGTACAGGCTGCCGTTTTCGATGTCCGCGCCGTAGGGGTCGTGGGTCCAGCCGTCTCCGGGCGGCACCACGTCGCCGTGCGCATTGAGCGCGATGCGCGGGCCGGCGCCGCCATACTCGCGGCGCACGATGAGGTTGGTGATGGACTGCATGCCGTAGTCCGCGACCGCCTGGGCCGGCACGGGATGCGCTTCGGCCTCGAGGCCGAACGCCTGCAGCAGTTGCGCGGTGCGCGCGGCGTGCGGCGCGTTGTTGCCGGGCGGCGTGTCGGTGGGCACGCGCACCAGTTCCTGCAGGAAGCGGACTTCTTCGTCGAAATGGGCGTCCACCCAGGCGTCGAGTCGGGCGTAGTCGGTCATGGTTTTACGTCGTGGTGTCGTTGGATAGCGCATCCAGCAGGCCGAGCATGGCCTGCGCGGCAAGTTCGATGTCGTCGCTGGTGGTGGATTCGCGGGGGTTGTGGCTGATGCCGTTGTTCTGGCCGCGCACGAACAGCATGGCCTGGGGCATGATCTCGTGCAGCTTCATGGCGTCGTGGCCCGCGCCGCTGGGCATGCGGTGCGCGGGCACGCCCAGGGCGTCCACGGCGCGTTCCCAACGCTGCTGCCAGCGCGGGTCGCTGGGCGCGGCGGCGGCGCGCATGGTTTCCTCGATCGCGTAGCGCAGGCCGCGCCGTTGGCAGATGGCGGCCAGCTCGGCCAGCACGTCGTCCACCAGCGCGTCGCGCTGCGCATCGCTGGGCGCGCGCAGGTCCAGGCTGAAACGGCATTCGCCCGGCACGACATTGATCGACCCGCTGGGGACCTCGAACATGCCCACGGTGCCGACCGAGTCGCCATCGCTGGCGGCGCGCCGTTCGACGTAGAGCGCCAGTTCGGCGGCGGCCACGGCCGCGTCGCGCCGGCGGTCCATGGGCGTGGTGCCCGCGTGGCTGGCCAGTCCCAGGATCTGCACCTGGTGCCGCACGCAGCCATTGATGGACGTGACGACGCCCAGCGGCAGGCCCAGTTCATACAGGACGGGCCCCTGTTCGATGTGCACCTCGACAAAGCCCAGGTAGGCGGCCGGATCGCGCCGCAGCGCCGCGATGCCGTCGATGTCCAGGCCGGCGTGCGCCATGGCCTCGCGCATCGTGACGCCGTCGGCATCCTTCTGGTCCAGCCATCCGGGGTTGAAGCCGCCGATCAGCGCGCCCGAGCCCAGGAAGGTGGCCCGGTAGCGCTGGCCTTCTTCTTCGGCGAAGGCGATCACTTCGATATCGAACGACAGGCGCCGGCCCTGCCGGTGCAGCGCGCGCACACACGCCATGGGCACGAAGATCCCGAGCCGCCCGTCGTACTTGCCGGCATTGCGCACGGTGTCGTAGTGGCTGCCGGTCATGAGGACGGGCGCGTCGGCCCGGTCGGCGCGGTAGCGGCCGACCACGTTGCCGACCGCATCGATCCCGACCTCGTCAAAGCCGCAGTCCCGCATCCATTGCGACAGGCGCGCGGCGCAGGCCCGGTGCGCGTCGGTCAGGTACGTGACCGTGAGCTGGCCCTTTTCGGCGTAGCCGGGATCGCTGTAGGCGCTGAGCGCTTCGTGCCAGTCCCAGATGTCGTTGCCGAGGGCGGGTTCGCCGAAGCGTGCGCGCAGACGCAGTTCGGCCATCCGGTGCAACTGGCGCAGCGCTTCTTCCTGTTCGGCGTCAGGGGGATTGTCCAGGCGCCGCGACAGGTCTTCCAGGAGGCTTGCCCCGTCCAGCGGCGTGCCGCGGGGGCCGCGATCGGCGGCGATGAATCCGAAGCCGAAGCGGGCCGCGTATTGCGCCGTGAGCTGCGCCAGGCGCTCGGCGTGCGCCGCATCGGCGCCGGGCAGGGGCCCGAAGGCGGGCTGGGCGCGCAGCAATGCCAGGCGCGTGTCAAGGCTGGCGCCGTCCACCGCCTGGCGCAGGCGCTGGCGCAGGTCGGCGACGGACCGGAAGGGTCGCGAGCGCAGCGCCTGCTCGGCGACCCAGGGCGCGTGCGGGTACAGATCGGCAAGCTGCGCCTGGGCCTGGGCAGCCGGGGCGGCGTTGAGATCGTCTAAAGGGTCGGCCATGTGGGTCCTGTTCAACGGGCGGGATCAAAAGGGTGCGTGGTTTTCCAGTGGCGCGCGATGTCCAGGCGTCGGCACACCCAGACGCGGTCGTGGCGCGCGATGTGGTCCAGGAATCGCTGCAGCGCGACGATGCGCCCGGGCCGGCCCAGCAGGCGGCAGTGCATGCCGATGCTGAGCATCTTGGGCGATTCGTCGCCCTCGGCGTAGAGCGCGTCGAAGCTGTCTTTCATGTACTGGAAGAAGGGCTCGGCGTGCGAGTAGCCCTGCGGCAGCGCGAAGCGCATGTCGTTGCAGTCCAGCGTGTAGGGCACGATGAGTTGCGGCGCCACCGAGCCGTCGGTCTTGCGCACTTGCATCCAGAACGGCAGGTCGTCGCCGTAGTAGTCGCTGTCGTACTCGAAGCCGCCGTAATCGGCCACCAGCCGGCGCGTGCGGGGGCTGTCGCGTCCCGTGTACCAGCCCAGCGGACGCGTGCCGGTCAGCGCCGTGATGGCGTCCATGGCCAGGCGCATGTGCTCGCGTTCCGTGGCTTCGTCCACGTCCTGGTAGTGGATCCAGCGCCAGCCATGGCAGGCGATCTCGTGGCCCAGTTCGACGAACGCGGCGGCGAGGTCGGGATGGCGCTGCAGGGCCATCCCGACGCCGAACACGGTCAGCGGCAATTGCCGCTTTTCGAATTCGCGCAGGATCCGCCACACGCCGGCCCGCGAGCCATATTCATAGATGCCCTCCATGCTGAGATGGCGGTCCGGGTAGCTTGCCGGATTGAACATCTCGGACAGGAACTGCTCCGATCCCGCGTCGCCATGCAACACGCTGTTTTCGGCGCCTTCTTCGTAATTCAGCACGAACTGCACGGCGATGCGCGCGTTGCCCGGCCATCGGGCGTGGGGAGGATTGCGTCCGTATCCGATGAGGTCGCGGGGGTAGGGCAGCGTGGCGTCGTAGGCGGGCATCGGCGGGGCAGCGCAGGGCGGGCGGCTAGGGGAAGGAGGGACCGGCGGCCTGGCGGTTCGCCGGTGTTGCATCGGTCTTGGACGGGTTTTGCACGAGGTCTTGCACGGGCTCTTTCATGTATACAAAGTATGTACATCAAATACCAGAGATCGGCCACCCGAGATTGCCCTAGCCATCGCCCTGGATGGCGAATTCCGTCAATTCCGGCAATTCCGGCGATCACGCGTGAGGCGCTTGCCCGCCTTTGAACAACGCCGCGCCCATGAAATCGATAAAGACCCGCAGCTTCGGCGCGAGGTGCTTGCTCGATGGCCACAGCAGCCGGAAGGTGCCTTCATGCTGGACGTGCCGGTCCAGCACCGATACCAAGTCGCCCCGTTCCAGCGACGGCCGGACCAGGAAGTCGGGCAGGCACGCGATGCCCAGGCCCGCCAGCGCGACATCCAGCAGGGCCGCGGACGTGTTGCAGGTCATCGAGACCGGCAGCGCCCATTCCGGCGCGTCGGGGGCGCGCGTCAAGGGCCAGGGTTCGAGTTTTCCGGTGCTGGGAAATTTGTGCTGCAGACAGGCGTGATGCACCAGGTCGGCGGGGGACGCAGGCGTTCCGCGAGCTGCCAGGTAGGCGGGCGACGCGACGAGCAGCAGCCGATACGTGCCGACCGGACGCGACACCAGGCGCGAGTCGGTGGGCTCGCCGGTGCGCATGACGACGTCGAAGCCCTCGTTTATCACGTCGACCAGGCGGTCCGAAAAATCCACGTCCAGCTCGATGGCGGGGTAGCGGTGCATGAAGTCCGTCAGCGCCGGCATGATCAGCATGCCCACCAGAGGCAGGCTGATCCGCAGCCGGCCGCCTGGCGCTTGCCGGGTTTCGGACAGTTCGAGCTCGGCCGATTCGACTTCGCACAGAATGCGGCGGCAACGTTCGAGGAACAGCGCACCCTCGGCGGTCAGCGTGATGCTGCGCGTGCTGCGATGGAACAGACGCACGCCCAGCCGTGATTCCAGCCGGCAGATGCCCTTGCCGACCGTGGACGAGGACACGCCGAGGCTGCGGGCCGCCTCGGAAAAATTTCGCGTTTCGGCGGCCTGCACGAAGAAGGCAATGGCGCTCAGGGATTCGACCATGCTCGATTAAGGAAAATTTGTCGGAATTGTTTTGAACATTAGCATTATTGTCGCGAACCGCTCTGGGCGCGACCATGGCTGCCTTCGATCAATCCGTCCAGCCCGGCGCCCACAGTCAGCGCGGGCCGGGCTTCAAAAAGGCAGAGCATGACCAGTTCAACAACCCGGATTCCCGAGGGCGGCGCGGATGGGGCGCGCCTGCCGATTGCATCGCTGCTGGCGCTGGCGTTGGCAGGTTTCATCACGATCCTGACCGAAGCGCTGCCGGCGGGCCTGCTCCCGCAGATCAGCGCCGGCCTGGGCATTTCCGAAGCGATGGCCGGCCAGATGGTGACCGTCTACGCCATCGGCTCGCTCGTGGCGGCGATCCCCCTGACCGCCGCGACACAGGGCGTGCGCCGGCGACGGTTGCTGCTGGCGGCGATTGGCGGATTCGTCATCGCCAATACCGTCACCACGGTATCCACGCGCTTTGAATGGATCATGGCGGCGCGTTTCCTGGCGGGCGTGTCGGCCGGGCTGCTGTGGGCGCTGGCGGCAGGCTACGCCGCCCGCATGGTGCCGGAGCGCCAGAAAGGGCGCGCCATCGCGATTGCCATGGTCGGCACGCCCCTGGCGTTGTCTCTCGGCGTGCCGGCAGGCACCTTTCTGGGCAACCTGGTGGGCTGGCGGTCGTGTTTCGGCATCATGAGCGCGTTGGCGCTGATCCTGATGGCGTGGGTGCGCGTGCAGGTGCCGGACTTCGCCGGGCAGGCGGCCGGCGAGCGGGCGCCGCTGCGGCGCGTCTTCACGACGCCGGGCGTTCGCGCGGTGCTGTTCGTGGTGTTCGCGTTCGTCCTGGCGCACAACATTCTCTACACCTACATTGCGCCCTTCCTGGCCGCGGCAGGCATGGGGGATCGCACGGACGCGATGCTGCTGGTGTTCGGCCTTTCGTCCTTGCTGGGACTATGGGTCATCGGCGTTCTCATCGACACCCATCTGCGCGCGCTGACGCTGGCCAGCACGGCGTTGTTCGCCTTGTCCGCGCTGGCCCTGGGCGTGCGGGGCGATGAACCCGTCGTGGTGATCGTGGCCGTGGCCGCATGGGGCCTGGCTTTTGGGGGCGCGCCGACGCTGTTCCAGACCGCGATCGCGCATACCGCCGGCGGTGCGGCCGACGTGGCGCAGTCGATGCTGGTCACGGCCTGGAACCTGGCGATTGCGGGCGGGGGGATCGTGGGGGGCGTCCTGCTCGCCCGCGCGGGCGTCGCCGCATTCTCGCCCGCGCTGCTGGCACTGCTGGCCGCGACGCTGGTGGTGGCGGGCGCGGCCAGCCGTCACGGCTTTCCCGGGCAGCGCGGGCGCGGCGCAGGCCTTACCGCAGATCCCCGCAGGGCCACCCCGTAACCCCGAAGCCGCCGTTATCCGTTGCGGTAGAGAAAGCTGTAGGCGTTGATCGCCGGCACCCCTCCCAGGTGCGCATACAGAACCTTCGATCCGGCGGGAATCTCGCCTTTGCGGATGATGTCCATCATCCCCTGCATGGATTTTCCTTCGTACACGGGGTCGGTCATCATGCCTTCCAGCCGGGCGCAGGTGCGGATGGCGTCGTTGGTTTCGGGCGAGGGCAGGCCGTAGGCCGGATAGGCATAGCGCGTGTCCAGCACCACGTCCTTGTCTTCGATCGGCTTTTCAAGTCCCACCAGATCGGCGGTGCGCCGCGCGATGCGCAGGATCTGGGCTCGTGTCTGGTCGGGCGTGGCCGACGCGTCGATGCCGATGACGCGGTCGGCGCGCCCGTCGGCCGCAAAGCCCACGACCATGCCGGCCTGGGTGCTGCCCGTGACCGCGCAGACGACGATGTAGTCGAACTTGAAGCCCAGCTCGGCTTCCTGGCGCCGCACCTCTTCGGCAAAGCCCACGTAGCCCAGCCCGCCCAGTTCATGGTCCGAGGCGCCCGCCGGAATCGCATAGGGCTTGCCGCCGCGCCGTCTGACGTCTTCCAGCGCCTCTTCCCAGCTCTGGCGAAAGCCGATGTCAAAACCCTGGTCCACCAGCCGCACGTCCGCGCCCATCAGGCGGCTCATCATGATGTTGCCCACGCGGTCGTAGACCGCGTCCGAATAATCCACCCAGTTCTCCTGGACCAGCACGCAGGCCAGGCCCAGCTTGGCGGCCACTGCCGCGACCATGCGGGTGTGGTTGGACTGGATGCCGCCGATGGTGACGAGCGTGTCGCAGCCTTGCTCCAACGCCTGCGGGATCAGGTATTCGAGCTTGCGCAGCTTGTTGCCGCCGAAGGCCAGGCCGCTGTTGCAGTCCTCGCGCTTGGCGTAGATCTCGACCTTGCCGCCCAGGTGCTGGGACAGGCGGTCGAGCTTTTCAATGGGGGTGTCGCCGAAGGTCAGGCGATGGCGGGGAAAACGTTGCAGATCCATGGGGGCTCCTGGTGATCCTGGCAGGGTCCGCGCCAGCGGCGGGACTTGCAAAAATCATAGAAATCATGGGGTTGTGGGGTCAATTGCGTATTTTTTTAAATCGTTAAATCAAAAAATCGTTTATTCCGATTAATGGATTTATTATTTCGAAAGTAAAATCCGCCACGAAATATTATTTTCAGGGACGTATCGCATGACTGCCGTTTTCACGCTCGACCGCATCGACCGGCAGATCCTGCGCATCCTCCAGGAGGACGCGCAGATCACCAACCTGGACCTGAGCGCGCGCGTGCACCTGAGTCCGGCCGCGTGCCTGCGGCGCGTCGAACGGCTAAGGAGCGAAGGCGTCATCAGAAAGACCGTGGCGCTGCTGGAGCCCGCCGACGTGGACATGGCCACGCTGGTCATCGTGGGCGTGGTGCTGGACCGCTCCACGCCCGACTCGTTCACCGACTTCGAGGAAGCGGCCAAGGGCATCAGCGGTTGCCTGGAATGCCATCTGGTCGCGGGGGAGTTCGACTACTTCCTCATGCTGCGCATACGGGATCTTGAACGCTTCAACAAGCTGCATGCGGGCGAGATCATCAAGCTGCCTGGCGTACGCCAGATCCGCACGTTTTTCGTCCTGAAAGAGATCATGTCTACCACCGCGCTTCCGGTTTGACGCGGCTTAAATGCAACACTTGGCTTTCAGGCAAATCAAAATGACGCGCTGCGGCATTTTGGATTGCCAGATTTTGGTGGCGCGTAGACGGCGCAATGCCAGGGGTTCAATGGACATTCCGATGCCGCATGAAAGCATTCCGAAAGCGCCTTGCGCGGCACAAAATTGGCGGAAGACGCCCGTAAACTCAAAGGGTTATACTCTTCGACCATAGGCTTTCAGGGCTTGTACGCGCCTTCTGCCCCTGCTATCCGCTTAACGGGAAGCCCGTGTCGCGGAAGGTTTTCCTGCATCGTATCGAGTGAAGCACTCGTAAAGGTGAAGCGATATGTCTTCGGAAATAGAATCTCTATCCACGTCTTACCTCTTTGGGGGTAATGCCCCCTATGTCGAGGAGCTTTACGAAGCCTACCTCGATAACCCCGGTTCGGTTCCTGACAACTGGCGCGAATATTTCGACCAATTGCAGCACGCTCCCGCGACCGACGGCCAGGAATCCACCCGCGACCAGGCCCACGCTCCCATCGTCGAATCGTTCGCCCAGCGCGCCAAGGCCAATGCCTTCGTGCAACGCGCCGCCGAACCCGACCTGAGCGTCGCCAGCAAGCAAGTGTCGGTGCAATCGCTGATTGCCGCCTACCGCTCGCTGGGCTCGCGCTGGGCCGACCTGGATCCGCTCAAGCGCCAGGAACGTCCGCCGATCCCCGAACTCGATCCCGCCTTCTACGGCCTGACCGAAGCCGATCTGGACCAGACCTACTCGGCCACCAACACCTACTTCACGACCGCCAGCACGATGACGCTGCGCGACATCCTGAAGGCGCTGCGCGATACGTACTGCCGCAGCATCGGTGCAGAATTCACCCACATCTCCGACCCCGCCGCCAAGCGCTGGATCCAGGAACGCCTGGAAACCACGCTGGGCGCACCCACGTACACGGCGGAAGAAAAGCGCCACATCCTGCAGCAGCTCACCGAGTCCGAAGGACTGGAACGCTTCCTGCACACCAAGTACGTCGGCCAGAAGCGCTTCTCGCTGGAAGGCGGCGAAAGCTTCATCGCCTCGATGGACGAAGTGGTCAACCACGCCGGTGAAAACGGCGTCCAGGAAATCGTGGTCGGCATGGCCCACCGCGGCCGCCTGAACCTGCTCGTGAACATCATGGGCAAGATGCCCGGCGACCTGTTCGCCGAGTTCGAAGGCAAGCACGCCGAAGGCCTGACCGACGGCGACGTGAAGTACCACAACGGCTTCTCGAGCGACCTGTCCACGCGCGGCGGCCCCGTCCACCTGTCGCTGGCGTTCAACCCGTCGCACCTTGAAATCGTCAACCCCGTCGTCGAAGGCAGCGCCCGCGCTCGCCAGGAACGCCGCGGCGATGCCGAAGGCAAGCAAGTGCTGCCGGTGCTGGTGCACGGCGACGCGGCCTTTGCCGGCCAGGGCGTCGTGATGGAAACCCTGAACCTGGCCCAGACGCGCGGCTACGGTACGGGCGGCACGCTGCACATCGTCATCAACAACCAGATCGGCTTCACCACGTCCGACCCGCGCGACTCGCGTTCGACGCTGTATTGCACCGACGTGGTCAAGATGATCGAAGCCCCGGTGTTCCACGTCAACGGCGACGACCCCGAAGCCGTGGTGTTCGTCACCAAGCTGGCCCTGGACTACCGCCTGCAGTTCCGCCACGACATCGTCGTGGACATCGTCTGCTTCCGCAAGCTGGGCCACAACGAGCAAGACACCCCGTCGCTGACGCAGCCCCTGATGTACAAGCGCATCGGCCATCACCCCGGCACGCGCAAGCTGTACGCCGACAAGCTGACCACGCAAGGCGTGCTGGCCGAAGGCGAAGCCGATCAGCTGGTCAAGGACTACCGCCAGCTGATGGAAGACGGCCAGCGCACCATCGAACCGGTGCTGACCGACTACAAGAGCAAGTACGCCATCGACTGGTCGCCGTTCCTGGGCGCCAAGTGGACCGACCAGGCCGACACCGCCGTGCCGCTGGCTGAACTGAAGCGCATCGGCGAACGCATCACCACCGTGCCGGAAGGCTTCACGGTGCACCCGCTGGTCGCCAAGCTGCTGAACGACCGCCGCACGATGGCCAAGGGCGAAATGAACTTGGACTGGGGCATGGGCGAACACCTCGCCTTCGCGACCCTGGTGTCCTCGGGCTACGCCATCCGCATTACCGGCCAGGACTCGGGCCGCGGCACGTTCACGCACCGCCACGCCGTGCTGCACGACCAGAACCGCGAACGCTGGAACGATGGCACCTACATCCCGCTGCAGAACGTGTCGGAAGGCCAGGCGCCGTTCACCGTCATCGACTCCGTGCTGTCCGAAGAGGCAGTGTTGGGCTTTGAATATGGCTACTCCAGCGCCGAGCCCAACACGCTGACCATCTGGGAAGGCCAGTTCGGCGACTTCGTCAACGGCGCCCAGGTCGTGATCGACCAGTTCATCAGCTCCGGCGAAGCCAAGTGGGGCCGCCAGTCGGGCCTGACCCTGATGCTGCCGCACGGCTACGAAGGCCAGGGCCCCGAGCACTCGTCGGGCCGCATCGAGCGCTTCCTGCAGCTGTGCGCCGACAACAACATGCAAGTGGTCCAGCCGACCTCGGCCTCGCAGATCTTCCACGTTCTGCGCCGCCAGATGATCCGCCCGTTCCGCAAGCCGCTGGTGCTGTTCACGCCGAAGTCGCTGCTGCGCAACAAGGACGCGGGTTCGCCCCTGACCGACCTGGCCGGCGGCAGCTTCCGCCCGGTCATCGGCGAGGTCGACGAGGCCATCGACGCCAGCAAGGTCAAGCGCGTGCTGGCTTGCTCGGGCAAGGTGTACTACGACCTGGTCAATGCCCGCCGCGAGCGTGGCGCCGACCACGTCGCCATCGTCCGTGTCGAGCAGCTCTATCCGTTTGCGCACAAGTCGTTCGAAGCCGAACTGCGCAAGTATCCGAAGGCCACCGAAGTCATCTGGGTGCAGGACGAACCCCAGAACCAAGGCGCCTGGTTCTACGTTCAGCATCACGTGTACGAGAACATGGTCGAAGGCCAGAAGCTGGGCTACGCAGGCCGTGCCGCGTCGGCATCGCCGGCCGTGGGCTACCTGGCCAAGCACCAGGAGCAGCAGAAGGCCCTGATCGAAACGGCCTTCGCGCCCAAGTTCAAGGTCATGTTGACGAAGTAACCTTTACTTGATGCACGCGCCGCGGGCGGCAAGCGTTCCGGAACCCCGTTTCGAACCTTGCCGCGCCGCGTGACAAGAACACACTCTCTACGGAATAAACAAAATGGCTATTACCGACGTCGTCGTTCCCCAACTTTCCGAATCCGTCTCCGAAGCGACCCTGCTGACCTGGAAGAAGCAGCCCGGCGCTGCCGTTGAAGCGGACGAAATCCTGATCGAAGTCGAAACCGACAAGGTCGTGCTGGAAGTGCCGGCCCCCGCCTCGGGCGTGCTGTCCGAAATCGTCAAGGGCGATGGCAGCACCGTGACCTCCGGCGAAGTCCTGGCCCGCATCGACACGGCCGCCAAGGCTGGCGCCGCCGCCACCGCGCCCGCCGAAGCCCCCAAGGCCGCTGAACAAGCCGCCGCCGCGCCGGCCCCCGCCGCTGCTGCCCCGGCCTCGACGGCCGCCGCTGGCGTCGCGTCGCCCGCCGCCTCCAAGATCCTGGCCGAGAAGGGCGTTGACGCCGCTTCCGTGGCCGGCACCGGCCGCGACGGCCGCGTGACCAAGGGCGACGCCCTGGCCGCCAGCGCGCAGCCCAAGGCCGCGCCCGCCAAGGCTGCCGCCGCGCCCGCCCCGACCACGCTGTCGCTGGATGGCCGTCCGGAACAGCGCGTGCCGATGAGCCGCCTGCGCGCCCGCATCGCCGAGCGCCTGCTGCAATCGCAACAGGAAAACGCGATCCTGACGACGTTCAACGAAGTCAACATGCAGGCCGTGATCGACCTGCGCGCCAAGTACAAGGACAAGTTCGAAAAGGAACACGGCATCAAGCTGGGCTTCATGTCGTTCTTCGTCAAGGCCGCCGTTGCCGCGCTGAAGAAGTACCCGCTGATCAACGCCTCGATCGACGGCAAGGACATCATCTACCACGGCTACTTCGACATCGGTATCGCTGTCGGCAGCCCGCGTGGCCTGGTGGTGCCGATCCTGCGCAACGCCGACCAGCTGTCCATCGCTGAAATCGAAAAGACCATCGCCGACTTCGGCCGCCGCGCCGCTGACGGCAAGCTGGGCATCGAAGAAATGACCGGTGGCACGTTCTCGATCTCCAACGGTGGCGTGTTCGGTTCGATGCTGTCGACCCCGATCATCAACCCGCCGCAATCGGCCATCCTGGGCGTGCACGCCACCAAGGATCGCGCCGTCGTCGAAAACGGCCAGATCGTCATCCGCCCGATGAACTACCTGGCCCTGTCCTACGACCACCGCATCATCGACGGCCGCGAAGCCGTGCTGGGCCTGGTCGCCATGAAGGACGCCCTGGAAGATCCGCAGCGCCTGTTGCTGGACCTGTAATCTCGACGCCCCTGGCCGGCGCCGCGCGCGACCCGCAAGTCGCGCGGCGCCCGGGCCGGCTCCCCGCCGGCCCGCAGCACGACCACGCTGGGCAGGAAGTGCGCTTCTTCATCCCTCATTCGCGAGAACACTATGTCCAAACAATTTGACGTCGTCGTGATCGGCGCAGGCCCCGGCGGCTACATCGCCGCCATCCGCGCCGCGCAGCTCGGCATGTCGGTCGCCTGCATCGACGCCTGGCAGAATGGCCAAGGCGGCCCGGCTCCCGGCGGCACCTGCACCAACGTCGGCTGCATCCCGTCCAAGGCGCTGCTGCAATCGTCCGAACACTTCGAGCAGGCCAACCACCACTTCGCCGAGCACGGCATCGAAGTCAAGGGCGTCAGCCTGAAGCTCGACACGCTGATCGGCCGCAAGAACACGGTGGTCAAGCAGAACAACGACGGCATCCTGTACCTGTTCAAGAAGAACAAGGTCACGTTCTTCCACGGCAAGGGCGCGTTCAGCGGCCAGGTGGAAGGCGGCTGGGCCATCAAGGTCACCGGCACCGCCGAGGAAGACCTGGTGGCCAAGCACGTCGTGGTCGCCACGGGCTCGTCGGCGCGTGAGCTGCCCGGCCTGCCGTTCGACGAAAAGGTCGTGCTGTCCAACGACGGCGCCCTGAACATCGGCGCCGTGCCCAAGACGCTGGGCGTCATCGGCGCTGGCGTGATCGGCCTGGAAATGGGCAGCGTGTGGCGCCGCCTGGGTTCCGACGTCACCATCCTGGAAGCGATGCCGGAATTCCTGGCCGCCGCCGACCAGCAAGTGGCCAAGGAAGCCCTGAAGGCCTTCACCAAGCAAGGCCTGAACATCCAGATGGGCGTCAAGATCGGTGAGATCAAGGCGACCGCCAAGTCGGTGACCGTGCCTTACGTCGACGCCAAGGGCGCCGAGCAGAAGCTGGTCGTGGACAAGCTGATCGTCTCGATCGGCCGCGTGCCCTACACCGGCGGCCTGAACGCCGACGCCGTGGGCCTGAAGCTGGACGAACGCGGCTTTGTGGCCGTGGACGGCGACTGCAAGACCAACCTGCCGAACGTCTGGGCGGTGGGCGACGTGGTGCGCGGCCCGATGCTGGCGCACAAGGCCGAAGAAGAAGGCGTGGCGGTTGCCGAGCGCATCGCCGGCCAGCACGGCCACGTCAACTTCGACACCGTGCCGTGGGTCATCTACACCTCGCCGGAAATCGCCTGGGTCGGCAAGACCGAGCAGCAGCTCAAGGCCGAAGGCCGCGAGTACAAGGCCGGCAGCTTCCCGTTCCTGGCCAACGGCCGCGCCCGCGCGCTGGGCGACACCACCGGCTTTGCCAAGGTGATCGCCGATGCCAAGACCGATGAAGTCCTGGGCGTGCACATCGTGGGCCCGATGGCCTCGGAACTGATCTCGGAAGCCGTGACCATCATGGAATTCCGCGGCGCCGCCGAAGACATCGCCCGCATCTGCCACGCGCACCCGACGCTGTCGGAAGCCGTGAAGGAAGCCGCTCTGGCCGTGGACAAGCGCGCGCTGAACTTCTAAGCCACGCTTGACCTCTGCAAGACCGGGGGCGGGTTCCAGGACCCGCCCTTTTCTTTATTGCCCTGTTGTTTCTCGCCTTTTTTCATTCAGCCTGATCCGGTTCCCACATGAACGTCAGCGAATACTACGAACACGCCTTGGCCGAACGCGGCTACAAGCCCGACGAAGCGCAGAAGAAGGCGATCGACCGCTTGCAGCGCTATTACGACGAATGGGTCAAGTTCAAGTCGATGCGCTCGAACGCGCTCAAGAAGCTTTTGAACCGTCCCGACGTGCCCCGGGGCGTCTATCTGTGGGGCGGCGTGGGCCGCGGCAAGAGCTTCCTGATGGATGCGTTCTACGCCACCGTGCCGGTCGTGCGCAAGACGCGCCTGCACTTTCACGAATTCATGCGCGGCGTGCACCGCGAGCTGGAGGAAGTGAAGGGCATGCAGGATCCGCTGGACGAGGTCGCCAAGCGTGTGGCCAAGCGCTACCGGCTGATCTGCTTCGACGAATTCCACGTGTCCGATGTGGCGGACGCGATGATCCTGCACCGCCTGCTGCTCAAGCTGTTCGAATACGGCACGTCCTTCGTGATGACGTCCAACTACGAACCGTCCACGCTGTACACCGACGGGCTGCACCGCGATCGCGTGCTGCCCGCCATCGCGCTGATCCAGTCGCGCATGGACGTCATGAACGTGGATGCGGGCGTGGACTACCGCCGCCGCTCGCTGGAGCAGGTGCAGAGCTATCACACGCCGCTGGACGAGCACGCGCAGCAGGCGCTGCAGGCGGCCTTCGATGCGCTGGCCGATACGCCGCCGCAGGAGCCCGTGCTGCACATCGAGCATCGCGAGATCCGCGCGCTGGCGCTGGGCGGCTCGGTGGTGTGGTTCGATTTCGCCACGCTGTGCGGGGGTCCGCGTTCGCAGAACGACTATCTGGAACTGGCCAACCGCTTCCACGCGGTGATTCTTTCCGGCGTGCCGCGCATGGGGCCGCGCCAGGCTTCCGAGGCGCGTCGCTTTACCTGGCTGATCGACGTGTTCTATGACCACCGCGTCAAGCTCATCATGTCCGCCGAGTGCGAGCCCGAAGAGATCTACACGCAGGGCGCGCTGGCCAACGAGTTCCACCGCACGGTCTCGCGCATTCTTGAAATGCAGTCGCGCGAGTACCTCGAATCCGAGCGCCGCCTGGCCGCGACGTTGTAGCAATGCCTCACCCGGTCCTATTTTCAAGGACCGGGGGCCGTCTGTCATTGTTAATGCAAGTCATTATCAATTAAGATTCCGAGACTTTGGTTCACCGCCGCAGTCTCAACCTTGTCCTCCACCTTGCTTTCCTCGTCGGGTCCGTGCGTCGACACCCCGGCCGCGCCCGTCGATGGCTTGTATCGCGATCATCGCCCCTGGCTGTTCGGATGGCTGCGCCGCAAGCTCGGCTGCGAGCATCGCGCCGAGGACCTGGCGCAGGACGTATTTGTCCGGGTGATCCAGGGCCGCAAGCAGGTGCGCGCCCACGAGGCCCGCGCACTGCTCACCACCATTGCCAAGGGCTTGGTGGTGGATCACCAGCGCCACGCCGCGCTGGAGCATGCCTACCTTGCCTATCTGGCCGCCGTGCCCGAATCCTATGCGCCGTCTCCCGAAGCGCAGGCCGAGCAGTTGCAGGCGCTGGTGGAACTGGACCGCCTGCTGGACGGGCTGCCGCCCAAGGCACGCGCGGCGTTCCTGCTGTCGCAACTTGACGGCCTGACCTATCCCGAGATCGCCGAACGCCTGGGCGTGTCATTGAGCTCGGTGCAACAGTACATGGTGCGTGCGATGTCCGCGTGCTATGCGGCGATCCATGCCTGACGCCGCCGACGCCGCAAACGGCGCGCCATTGGACGGTCGGGCGCCGGCGGGCCCGCCATCGGACGCCGTGGTGCGCGAGGCCATCGTCTGGTGGACGCGGCTGCAATCCGGGGTGGCCGACGCGGGCGAGCAGCAGTCCTGTCGCGACTGGCTTGCCCAGGATCCCGCCCACCGCGTGGCGTGGGACCGGCTGCAGGCCATCGGCCGCGATGCGCGCCGGGTGCCGGCGGCGTTGGCGCACACCGCGCTGAACGCGCCGGCATCGCGCGGGCGGCGCACCGCCCTGCGCAGCCTGCTCGCGGTGGCCGGTGTGGCCGCCACCGGCTGGACGGGCTATCGCCACGCGCCCTGGCAGCGGCTGGTCGCAGACTACAGCACCGCCGTGGGCGAGCGCCGCGCGCTCGCGCTGGCGGACGGCCTGCGCGTCACGCTCAACAGCGACACGGCGGTGCGCGTCAACGTCCGCGGCAGCGCGCGCGACATCGATCTGCTGCGCGGCGAAATGCTGGTGCAGGCCGACCCGCGCCCCGGCGTGCAGGCGCTGCGGGTGGACACCGGCCATGGCGAATTGCGCGCCGAGCGTGCGCGCTTCGACCTGCGGCGCACGGCCGACGACGTGCGTGTCGGCGTGTACGAAGGCAGCGTCGCGCTGCTGCGCCAGGGTGTCCTGACGCCACTGAGCGCCGGCGAACGGCTGGCCTATGCCGCCGATGCCGACCTCGGCCGCGCCGCGGCGGACCCGGATGGTCTCGCCTGGGTGGACGGGATGGTGGTGGCCAAGGAGTGGCGCCTGGACGACTTTGCCGGCTATCTGGCGCGTCAGCGGGTGGGCGTGATCCGCGTCGATCCCACGGTGGCGCATTTGCGGCTGTCGGGCGTGTTTCCGCTGGACGACGCCGAGCGGGCGCTCAAGGCGCTGGAGCACACCTTGCCCATCACCGTCACGCGCCATACGCAGTATTGGTTGCAGGTCGGCCCCCGCGACGCCTGACTGTTACACATTTTCTTGCCGGCGCATTGCAGGTTTTGCATCCCCGTACGGAAAGCAGAAGAAACCACCGTACAGGGAGATCTTCGTGTCCGCTTCATTCCATCCGCGCCTGCGCGCACCGATGACCGCCGGCCGCCAGGCCATGCTGGCCGCCACCTGCGCGGGCGCGCTGGTCGCCGGCGCGCCGGCGGCCTGGGCGCAGTCCACGCCGGCCGCGGCGCCCGCCACCGTCAACGCGCAACGCACTTTTCAGATTCCGGCCGGGCCGCTGGCCGATGTGCTGACGCAGTTCGCGCGCAGGGCGGGGGTGGTGCTTTCGTTCGATCCGGCGCTGGTCCGGGGCCGGCGTTCGGAAGGGCTGGACGGCGCCTACACGGTGGGCGCGGGCTTTGCGCGCATCCTGGCGGGCAGCGGCCTGCAGGCGCGCGCGCGGTCGGGCAATGCCTGGACCCTGGCGCCCGCGCCGGTCTCCACCGGCGATGCGCACACGCTGGCGCCCGTGACGGTCACGGGCCTGTCGGACAGCGCCTATGCGCCCACGGTGGGATACGTGGCCACCGCCAGCGCCAGCGCCACCAAGACCGATACGCCGCTCATCGAGACGCCCCAGTCGGTGTCCGTGATCACGCGCGAACAGATCACCGAGCAGGGCGCGCAGACGCTGAACCAGGTGCTGCGCTACACCGCCGGCGTGGCCACGGAGTCGCGCGGCGCCACGGCGACGCGCCTGGACCAGTTCACCGTGCGCGGGTTTTCGGCGTCCACCTACCTGGACGGGCTGCGCGTGTTCGGCGGCCGCGATGCGCTGCCGCAGGTGGACGCCTTCCGCCTGGAGCGCGTGGACGTGCTCAAGGGGCCGGCGTCGGTCATGTACGGGCAGGGCGGCCCCGGCGGCGTGGTGAACCAGGTCAGCAAGCGGCCGCTGGACGAGCCGCTGCGCGAAGTGGGGCTGCAGGTCGGCAACTACGATTTCCGCCGCGCGAACGTGGACTTCGGCGGTCCCATCGATGAAGAAGGCAAGTTCCTCTACCGCCTGGTGGGTTCGGGCTACATGTCCGACGGCCAGGTGCGGGACACGAAGGAGCGCCGCTATTTCGTGTCGCCGGCATTCGCCTGGAAGCCCAATGCCGATACCTCGCTGACGATCCTGACGAATTTCCAGCATGATCCCGACATGGGTTCTTACGGCGCCTTGCCGGCCATGCGCACCCTGCTGCGCGCGCCCGATGGCTTCCAGCTGCCGGCGGACTACTACGACGGCGACGCCAACTTCGAGAAAAGCGACCGCAAGAGCTATTCGCTGGGCTACATCCTGGACCATCGCTTCAACGACACCTTCAAGGCGTCGCAAAGCCTGCGCTGGACGCATTCGGACGCGAAGTACCGCAGCGTCTACGGCGCGATGACCAACTACTACGGCTACACGGACAGCAGCTATCTGTACCACCAGCGGGCGTCGATCGCGACGGACGTGGACGTGGGCGCGCTGACCCTGGACAACAACCTGCAGGCGCGGTTCGACACCGGCAGGATCGGCCACAACGTGCTGGTCGGCTTCGACTACCAGCACGTCAAGACCGACACGCTGTCGGGCTTTGGCTCGGCGCCGCCGCTGTACGTGAAGAACCCGGACAATTTCCAGAACATTCCGGTGCCGGCGTTCTCCAGCGACGCCACCACCACGCAGTACCAGACCGGCGTGTACTTCCAGGACCAGATCCGGATCGACCGCCTGTCGTTCCTCCTGGGCGGGCGCTATGACTGGTCGCGCAGCGTGGGCGAGACGAAGGCCATCGCCTCGGGCCGCGTCACGCCGTCGGCGCTCAACGCGGAAGCGTTCTCGGGCCGGTTCGGCGCGATCTACAACTTCGACAACGGCGTGGCGCCGTACTTCAGCTATTCGGAATCGTTCGAGCCGCAGTCCGGCACGGGGTGGAACAACACGCCGTTCAAGCCGATCGAGGGCAAGCAGTACGAAGTGGGCATCAAGTACCAGCCGCCGGGTTCGGCCACGATGCTGACCTTCGCGGCCTTCGACATCCGGCGCGAGAACATGACCACCACCGATCCCGATCCGACGCACCTGTGCGGCACGGCGGGCGGCCGCTGCTCGATCCAGGCGGGCGAGCTGCGCACGCAGGGCATCGAGCTGGAGGCCAAGACCGAGCCGATGCGCGGCCTGTCGCTGATCGCCGCGTATTCGCTCATGAACAACGAATACACCAAGGCTTATCCGAACGCGTCCGGCTTCGACCTGACCGGCAAGACGCCCGTCGCGCTGCCGTCGCAGCAGGCGTCGGCGTGGGCGCGCTACCAGCTGCAGGAAGGGCCGCTCGCCGGCCTGGGCGTGGGCGGCGGCGTGCGCTATATCGGGTCGTCCTACGCCAACGAGGCCAACACCATGAAGGTGCCGAAGGTCACGCTGGTCGACCTGATGCTGGACTACGACCTGGGCCGCGCATCGCCCGCGCTCAAGGGCATGCAGGTCGCGCTGAACGTGCAGAACCTGTTCGACAAGGAATACGTCGCCTCGTGCTCGGGCGATTCGTGGTGCTGGTTCGGCTACCAGCGCTCCATCAAGGCCAGCTTGCGGTATCGCTGGTAAGCCGGGGGAAGGGCGGCCCGCGCGGCGGGTCGCCTGCGCTTCGCACGTCGATCGGGTCTTTTTGTCTTAACGAGAATCGTTATAATTCAGGCCTTATACAGGGAAAGGCGGATAAGCTCGGGCCCCCTCCCACCCCCGGGTCCGCCAGCGTCCCGCAACCACCTGATACTCTACGTGAAAGCTCCCGCAGCCGGCGCAGGCATGATGCGCTACCGATTCGCCGTTCTTTCCCGCGCGACGGCCGCCATCCTGGGCGGCTATGCCCTGGCCTCGGCGGCGGCGGCCTGCCTGGCGGTCTGGTTGCCGCTGGGACGGGCGGACGCCGTGACCGCGGCGCAGATGCTGTCCTTCGTGGTCTACGCCTGCGGCGTGATCTGGGTGTTCGCGACACGCAACGCCTGGCGCGCCTGGGCCGGCATCCTGGGCCCGGCCGCGCTGCTGGGCGGACTGTTCCTGGCCCATCGCCTGGCGGCGGCCGCATGAAGGCCGCCCAGCCCAAGGCGCCAGGCGAAGAGGGCCTGCGCCAGTCCATGTCCTGGCTGCACACGTGGGCGGGCCTGATCTTCGGCTGGGTGCTGTTCGCCATGTTCCTGACCGGCTCGCTGGCCTTTTTCCGGCCCGAGATCACGCGCTGGATGCAGCCCGAGATCCAGGTGCAGCCGGTCCCCGCCGTCCAGGCGGTCGAGACGGCGCAGCGCTATCTGGCGGACCATGCGCCCGACGCCAGGCGCTGGTTCATCACGCCGCCCTCGGATCGCGAGCCGCTCATCCAGTTGCTGTACCAGACGCCCAAGCCCAAGCCGGGCGAACGCGGCTTCGTGCGCGTGAAGCTGGACCCGGCCACCGGCCAGGCCGTGACGGCGCGGCAGACGCGCGGCGGCGACTTCTTCTACCGCTTTCATTTCGAGCTGGAAACCGCGTTTCCGTGGGGACGCTGGCTGGCCAGCATCGCGGGCATGTTCATGCTGGTGGCGATCATCAGCGGCATCATCACGCACAAGAAGATCTTCGCCGACTTCTTCACCTTCCGGCCGAAAAAGGGCGGCCAGCGCGCCTGGATGGATGGCCATAACGTGTTGTCGGTGCTCGGCCTGCCGTTCCACCTGATGATCACGTTCAGCGGCCTGGTGCTCTTCATGGTGATGCTGATGCCCGCGGGCATCCTGGCCGTGTACGACACGCCGCGCGACTACACGAACGAGGTCTTCAAATCCTCCCAGGTCACGCCGCCGCAGAACCGGCCCGCGCCGTTGGTTGCCATCGCCCCGCTGGTGGAACAGGCGCAGCAGCATTGGCAGGGACGGCTCGGCCGCGTGACCGTCAATAACCCGGGCGACGCGGGCGCCACCATCACGCTCGTGCGCAGCGTGAGCGACGGGGTGTCGTACGGCCTGTTGGCGCCCTATATGCGTTTTGACGGCGCCACGGGCGCGCTCCAGGAAGCCCAGGACGAACGCAGCGCCACCGCGGCGACGGCGGGCGTGATCACCGGCCTGCATCTGGGCCTGTTCGCCGAACCCGTGCTGCGTTGGTTGTATTTCCTGGTCAGCCTGGCCGGCACGGCCATGGTGGCGACGGGCCTGGTGCTGTGGATCGCCAAGCGTCGCCAGAAGGCGCGGCCGGGCGACGCGCGCGAAGCGTTCTCGCTGCGCCTGGTGGATGGCCTGAACGCGGGCACCATCGCCGGCGTCGTGTTCGGCGTGGCCGCGGTGTTCCTGGCCAACCGGCTGCTGCCGGCCGACATGCCTGGCCGCCAGGTCTGGGAGGTTCGTGCTTTTTTCCTGGCCTGGGGCGGGTCCCTGGTCTACGCCTTCCTGTTCCCGCGCCGCAAGTGGCGCGACCTGCTGGCCGTCGCCGCGGCCGCGCTGGCCCTGGTGCCGGTGGTCAATGCGCTGACCACGGACCGGCATCTGGGCGTCTCCTTGCCGCAAGGCGACTGGGTGATGGCGGGTTTTGACCTGACCTGCCTGGCGAGCGCCCTGGTGTTCGGCTGGATGGCGCGCAGGGCCGCCATGGCGCGCCAGGCGCCCGCCCGGACGGCGGGCAAGCCGCGCGCCGCGCGCAGCGAGACGGTCAAGGCCGCCGTTGCCGCCGCGGCTCCTGCTGCGCCCCCTGCTGCGCCCCCTGCTGCGACTCCTGCTGCGACCCCTGCTGCGCCCCCTGCTGCTTCCTCCACTGCCGCCGTTTTCCCCGCCCCGCAGGAACCGGCCATCCCGGCTGCGCGGCCGCAGACCCCACTTGAACCGCGAGGTGAGACGCCATGACGCTGGCCGCCTTCTGCCTGGCCTACGCGGGGTTTTCCGCACTGTGCCTGGGCATGGACCGTCACTACGAAGACCTGTTCGACCGGGCCCTGCCGCGCCGCCATCGGGTGCCGCTGCGGCTGTTCGGCTGGGCCGCGCTGGCGCTGTCCTTGTGGGCGTCGGCGGCGGTCTGGGGGTGGAGCTACGGGACGGTCGAGTGGATCGGCATCCTCAGCATCGCGGGCCTGCTGCTGATCTGGTTCCTGACGTTCCGGCCGCGCGCGGCCCTGACCGCCGGCGGCCTGTGCGCGCTGGCCGCGCCGGTGCTGGCGGTGTGGTAGGCGGCGGGGCCGCCGCGCCGCGGCACGTTACACTGACGGCTTCCCCAGCAAACCGCCATTTCGCCTCATGAATACCCGCGTCCTTACCGGCATCACCACCACTGGCACTCCCCATCTCGGCAACTACGCAGGCGCGATCCGCCCGGCGGTCCAGGCCAGTACGCAACCCGGCGTGGACGCATTTTTCTTCCTGGCGGACTACCACGCGCTGATCAAATGCGACGACCCGGCGCGGGTCGCCCGCTCGCGCCTGGAGATCGCCGCCACCTGGCTGGCGGTGGGCCTGGACCACGAGCGTGTGACGTTCTACCGCCAATCGGACATTCCCGAGATCCCCGAACTGAGCTGGCTGCTGACCTGCGTGACGGCCAAGGGCCTGATGAACCGCGCGCATGCGTACAAGGCCTCGGTGGACCAGAACGTGGCCAAGAACGTCGATCCGGATGACGGCATCACCATGGGGCTGTTCTCGTACCCCATCCTGATGGCCGCCGACATCGTCATGTTCAACGCGAACAAGGTGCCGGTGGGCCGCGACCAGATCCAGCACCTGGAAATGGCCCGCGACATCGCCCAGCGCTTCAACCACCTGTACGGGCGCGATTACTTCACGCTGCCCGAAGTGGTCATCGAGGAAGACGTGGCGACGCTGCCGGGCCTGGACGGCCGCAAGATGTCCAAGAGCTACAACAACACGATTCCCCTGTTCGAAGGCGGCGCCAAGGCCTTGCGCGCTTCCGTGATGCGCATCGTGACCGACTCGCGCGAACCCGGCGAGCCCAAGGACGCCGAGTCCTCGCACCTGTATACGCTGTACCGCGCGTTCGCCACGCCCGCGCAGTCGGCGGCGTTTCGCAAGCAGCTCGAAGAGGGCATGGGCTGGGGCGACGCCAAGCAGGCGCTGTATGAACACTTGGAAACCCTGCTGGCGCCCATGCGGGAAAAGTACGTCGAACTGATCGCCAATCCCGGCCGCATCGAAGACATCCTGCAGGCCGGGGCGGCCAAGGCCCGCAAGCTGGCCGTGCCGTTCATGCAGGAACTGCGCGAAGCCGTGGGCCTGCGCAATCTGGGCGCGGGGGCGGTGGCGGGCAAGGGCGCCCCGGGCAAGAAAGAAAAGTCCAAGGGCGCGCGCTTCGTCAGCTTCCGCGACGAGGACGGCGGTTTCCGCTTCCGCCTGCTGGCGGCCGACGGCGAGGAACTGCTGCTGTCGCAACGCTTTGCCGATCCCAAGCAAGCCGGCGCCGTGATGCGCCGTCTGCAGTCCGAGCCCGCCGACAGCGTGCTGCAGGCCGATGCGCAAGGCGTTGGCGCGGTGGTCGATGGCGTGACCGTCGCCACGGCGCCTGCCGGCGCCCAGGGCGAGCCCGCCACGCTGCTGGCGCGTACGCGCGACGCGCTGCTGTCGCTGTCGCAGGAATAACCTACGGAACGGGGCGGCGCGCGCCATGCGCGCCGCCGGTTGCGGCCAGCGCTTCGCGCAGCCGCGCCCCTAGTTCAGGCGCGCGCTGGCCACGATGCGGCCGTCGCGCACCTGGAAGCGCTGCACGTGGCCCTGGCCCGCGATTTCAAGCAGATCGCCCTGCGAATAGCCCGTGACATTGGGGCAGTCCAGCCATTCCGGATTGATGAACGGAAAATACTTGAGCGTGCCGCTGCCCTGGCTGGCAAAGTCGAACGTGGTGTTGGCGACGACTTCCGGGTCCCATTGGCTGGCGTCGTAGGTCAGCACGCATCCGGTGCCGATGCGGTAGACGATGCTGGCGCCCATGCTGGCAAAGCCCAGCGCGCCGACATGCAATTGCGCCTGGTTGCGCAGTTCAATGACCCGGCTGCCCAGGCGTTCCAGCGTGACGTGCTTGAAGGTCACGTTGGCGCCGTCGACGATCAGGTGAGAATACTGCCCCAACGTGACGTCGCCGTACACGCCGCTGGGCGCGGCTTCTTTTTCGGTAATGATTGCGGTTTCGTTGGCGGCAAGCGTAATGGTGCTGAGCATGGCGGACGGATCTCCGGTCTATCAGGGGGGCGCGCTCTTGTTCTGATGCTGCTACCCGATAGACGTTTCGCGCCGCAGCTCGCCTGATCGTGGATTTTTGCGTCGCCGGAAGGAAGGTCATCCGGTTCTCACCCTTGCGTGTGATTTTTATTATTTGGACACAATTCGATATTTTCACTTATTTTTGGAACGTCGAATTGAGCGAACGCAACGAAAGCGGGCGATTTACGGGAAACCCCTAGGTGCTGCGGCGCGGCCGGGGCCAAAAAAAACCGGTGCGCGAGGCACCGGTTTTTTGCGGAAGGTCGGACGCCGGAACGCCGGAGCCCGCGGATCAGCGGATCAGCGCTTGAGCTTGGCGAACGCGTCAGCCATGGCGCTGTTCATCGACCCCGCGGCTGCCCCCGCCCCGCGGCCGCCGTCGCCCTGGCGGCGCGGACGGTCGCCGCCCTTGGGGGCGTCGCCGCTGCGGCGGGCCGGCGCGGCGGTGTCGTTCAGGCGCATGGTGAGGGCCACGCGCTTGCGCGCCGCGTCCACTTCCAGCACTTTGACGCTGACGGTCTGGCCCACGCGCACCACGTCGCGCGGATCCTTCACGAACTTCTCGGCCAGCGCCGAGATGTGAACCAGGCCGTCCTGGTGCACGCCGATGTCGACGAAGGCGCCGAAGTTGGCCACGTTGGTCACTACGCCTTCCAGCACCATGCCCGGGTACAGGTCGTTCAGCGTTTCCACGCCTTCCTTGAACTGCGCCGTCTTGAACTCCGGACGCGGATCGCGGCCGGGCTTTTCGAGTTCGGCGAAGATGTCCTTCACCGTGGGCAGGCCGAAGCGCTCGTCGGTGAAGTCCGACGGCGACACGCCCTTGAGCGCTTCGCGCTGGCCGATGATCTGCTGCACGTCGGCCTTGATCTTGGCGACGATGCGCTCGACGACGGGATAGGCCTCGGGGTGCACGGCCGATGCGTCCAGCGGGTTGTCGCCGTTGGGAATACGCAGGAAGCCGGCGGCCTGCTCAAACGCCTTGTCGCCAAAGCGCGGCACCTTGCGCAGGATCTCGCGCGTGGGGAAGGCGCCGTTTTCGTCGCGGAAGGCCACGATGTTCTTGGCCAGCAGCGAGTTCAGGCCCGACACCCGCGCCAGCAGCGCCGCCGAGGCCGTGTTCACGTCGACGCCCACGGCGTTCACGCAGTCTTCGACCACGGCGTCCAGCGAGCGCGCCAGCTCGCGCTGGTTGACGTCATGCTGGTACTGGCCCACGCCGATGGCCTTGGGGTCGATCTTGACCAGTTCGGCCAGCGGGTCCTGCAGGCGGCGGGCGATGGACACGGCGCCGCGCAGGGTCACGTCCAGGTCGGGGAATTCCAGGGCGGCGGTTTCCGAGGCCGAATACACCGAGGCGCCCGCTTCGGACACCACCACGCGGGTGACCTTGAGGTCGGGGAAGCGTTCCATCATGTCGCCCACGAGCTTTTCGCTTTCGCGCGAAGCCGTGCCGTTGCCGATGGCGATCAGGTCCACGTTGTGGCGTGCGACCAGCGCGGCCAGCGTGTTGATCGTGCCTTCGCGGTCGCGGCGGGGTTCGAACGGGTAGACGGTGGTGGTGTCGACGACCTTGCCGGTCTTGTCGATGACCGCGACCTTGCAGCCCGTGCGGATGCCGGGGTCCAGCCCCAGCACGGCCTTGGGGCCGGCGGGCGCGGCCAGCAGCAGGTCTTTCAGGTTGGCCGCGAACACGCGGATCGCCTCGGCTTCGCCGCTTTCGCGCAGGCGGCCGATCAGTTCGCTTTCAAAGGCCGTCAGCAGCTTCACGCGCCAGGTCCAGCGGCAGACCTCGCCCAGCCAGCGCGCGCGCGGCGGTGCGTCCAGGGCGAACAGGCCGTTGCCCAGCTTCAGGAAATTGGCGATGCGGGCCACGCACGGGTGCGGGGTCTGGGCCTCGAGGTCGGCTTCCAGGCCCAGGCGCAGTTCCAGCACGCCTTGCTGGCGGCCGCGCAGCAGTGCCAGGATGCGGTGCGAGGGCAGGGTGCGCAGCGGCTCGTTGAAGTCGAACCAGTCGCGGAAGTTGGCGCCTTCGGTTTCCTTGCCCTCGATCATCTTGGAGTAGAGCAGGCCCGTGGACCACAGGTGCTCGCGCATGTCGGCCAGCAGGTCGGCGTTTTCCGCGTAGCGTTCGGCCAGGATGTCGCGCGCGCCGTCCAGCGCCGCCTTGGCGTCGTTGATGGCGGCTTCGGGATTCAGGTATTGCGCGGCCAGCGCGGCGGGATCGCAGGCGGGATCGTCCAGGATGGCGTCGGCCAGGGGCTCGAGGCCGGCCTCGCGGGCGATCTGGGCGCGCGTGCGGCGCTTGGGCTTGTACGGCGCGTACAGGTCTTCCAGGCGCTGCTTGGTGTCGGCGGCGGCGATTTCCTGCTGCAGCTCGGGCGTCAGCTTGCCTTGCTGGGAAATGGACTCCAGGATGGCGCCGCGGCGCTCTTCGAGTTCGCGCAGGTAACCCAGGCGGACTTCCAGGTTGCGCAGCACGGTGTCGTCCAGGCCGCCGGTCGCTTCCTTGCGATAGCGGGCGATGAAGGGCACGGTTGCGCCGTCATCCAGCAGTTCCACCGCCGCAGCGATCTGGGAGGCGCGCGCGCCCAGCTCGGTGGCGAGCTGCGCGACGATGCGGGCGTTGTCGACGCCGGCGGCGACGTTCGTGATAGTGGAAGTTTCAGACATCTCTATACGACGGCAAAAAGGGAAAACGAGGGGCGGATTGTGCCATAAGCCGTTGTTACAGAACGTGCCCGAAGGGACCGATCTGTCCCTCTGGCAACGGCCTTGCGGTAGCCCGCAAGCCGAAAAGCGCAGCCACAGCGGGTATCATTTGGGTCCTTCCCAATTCAGTGTCTGGCGCCCGAACCGATCGTCCCGGCACCGGTTCACCCCATCCTCCGACCGACACTAGGCTGCTGTAATGCTGGACCTGGACATTTCCGAATTCTTCGACGACGACGGGCCGCTGGCCACCGCCATGCCCGGCTACAAGCCGCGTCCTTCGCAGGTGGAGCTGTCGCAGGCCATCGGCCAGGCCATCCAGGACCGGGCCACGCTGGTGGCCGAGGCCGGGACCGGCATCGGCAAGACCTGGGCCTATCTTGTACCCGCGTTCATCCAGGGCGGCAAGGTGCTGATCTCCACCGGCACGCGCACCCTGCAGGATCAGCTCTACACGCGCGATCTGCCGCGCGTGCGCGCGGCACTGGGCGCGCCCGTGACCGCCGCGCTGCTCAAGGGCCGCGGCAATTACGTGTGCCACTATCACCTCGAACGCCTGCAGGGCGACGAGCGCGCGCTGAAGTCGCGCACCGAGATCCAGCAACTGCGCCAGATCCAGGTGTTCGCGGGCATCTCCAAAACCGGCGACCGCGGCGACCTCGCGCAGGTGCCGGAAGACGCCGACATCTGGCAGCGCGTGACCTCCACGCGCGAGAACTGCCTGGGCCAGGAGTGCCCCCGCATCCGCGATTGCTTCGTCGTCAAGGCGCGCCGCCAGGCACAGGAGGCCGACGTGGTCGTCGTCAACCACGCGCTCTTCATGGCCGACCTGATGCTGCGCGAAGAAGGCGTGACCGACCTGCTGCCCGAAGCCGACACCGTCATCTTCGACGAAGCGCACCAATTGCCCGACACCGCCACGCGCTTTCTGGGCAGCAGCGTATCCACGCACCAGTTGATGGACTTCGGCCGCGCCCTCGAAGTGGCGGGGCTGGCCTATGCGCGCGAAGCGGCCAAATGGAGCGACGTCAGCCGCCACCTGGAAACCGCCGCGCGCGAATTGCGCCTGGTCTGCGCGCCGCTGGACAAGATGCCGGGCCGCAAGGCCACCTTCGAGGCCATTCCCAATCCCGAGGAATTCGACGAGGCGCTGCTGGCGCTGCGCGAAGCCGTGGACGGCGCCACCAAGGCGCTGGGCGCGGTGGCCGAAAAACACCCGGATCTGCTCACGGCCGCGCGCATGGGCGCCGAAATCTCGGTCAAGCTCAAGCGCTGGGCGACGCCCGGACGCGGCGGCGCCGCGCTGGACGACGAAGGCTGGGGCCGCGACGACCAGGCGCCCGCGCAGGACGCGCTGGGCGACGGACCGTCCACGCCGGCCGCCCTGCTGGAAGGCGCCGCGCTGGCCGAGCAATGGACCGGCCCGGCGGTGCGCTGGGTCGAGCACGGCCTGCATCACGTGCGCCTGCACTCGGCGCCGCTGTCGGTGGCGCAGGCCTTCTCCAAGTTCCGCAAGCCTGGCCAGGCCTGGATCATGACCTCGGCCACGCTGTCGGTGAATGGCGAATTCACGCACTTCACCAGCCAGCTCGGCCTGGACCGCGCGCGCACCGGCAAGTGGGAGTCGCCGTTCGACTACCCTGAGCAGGCGCTGCTGTTCGTGCCGCGCGGCATGCCCGAGCCCCAGTCCCCGCAATTCCTGGACCGCTTCGTCCAGACCTTGATGCCGCTGCTGGAAGCCAGCCCCGGCGGCACGCTGGTCCTCTGTACCACGCTGCGCGCGGTGGACAAGGTGGCGAACCTGCTTGCCGACGCCTTCGACGACGCGGGGCACGACTGGCCGCTGCTCAAGCAGGGCGAGGGCACCCGCCGCGACCTGCTGGACCGCTTCTGCAAGCTCACGCATCCGGTGCTGGTGGGCAGCGCAAGCTTCTGGGAAGGCATCGATCTGCCGGGCGACGTGCTGACGCTGGTGGCGATCGACAAGCTGCCTTTCGCGCCGCCCGACGATCCGGTCATCGAGGCGCGCCTGCGCGCCTGCCGCGCGCAGGGCGGCAATCCGTTCGCGGAATACCAGCTTCCCGAAGCCGCCATCTCGCTCAAGCAGGGCGCGGGCCGGCTGATCCGCACGGAATCCGATTGGGGCGTGCTGATGGTGGGCGACGCGCGGCTCGTCGAAAAGCCCTACGGCAAGCGCCTGTGGCGCGGTCTGCCGCCGTTTGCGCGCACCCGCGAACTGGAAGAGGTGCTGGCGTTCTACCGGCGCAAGCGCGGTTCCGACGACGCTTGAAGCCAAGCCAAGCCAAGCCGGACCGGGTCGGCTGGACGCAGGCAAAAAAATGGCCCTTCCGAAGAAGGGCCATTTTCTTTCCCATGCGGGCGGGATCCGATCAGTTGAACGGATTCCACCAGCTCTTGTCGGCCTTCAGGCCCTTGGTCCGGAACTCGCTGTTCGGGTAGTTCTTTTCGTACACGCGCTGGGCGTCGTTCTTCAGTTCCGTCATGTTCAGTTTGTCGTACGACTCGACCATCAGGTAGAGCGCCTCTTCGGTGGCGGGCGCGCCCTCGAAATCGGTGATCACCGTCTGCGCGCGGTTGGCCGCGGCCACGTAGGCGCCGCGCTCGTAGTAGTAGCGGGCCACGTGGACTTCGTTCATGGCGATGGTGTTGACCAGCCACGCCACGCGCTTTTCGGCGTCGACGCTGTACTTGCTTTCCGGATAGCGCTTGATCAGTTCGGTGAAGGCGTCGTAGGACGCGCGCAGCCCCTTGGGATCGCGCTCGGCCGGGTCCTGGCCGGTGATGTTGCTCATGAAGGCGCTGGCCGGCGTGAAGTTGATCAGGCCCTTCAGGTACAGCGCGTAGTCGGTGCCGGGGTGGTTGGGATAGAGCTGCTGGAAGCGGTCGATGGCCGCCAGCGCCTGCTCGTTTTCACCGTCCTTCCAGTTGACGTAGGCCAACTCGAGCAGCGCCTGCTGCGCGTACACGCCGAAGGGGTAGCGGCTCTCGATGGCGGTCAGGCGTTCGCGCGCTTCTTTCCAGCCGCCCGACGACATTTCAGCCTTGGCGTCCGCGTAGAGCTGTTCTGCGCTCCAGTTGGTGGTCTTGTCGTACTTGCTGTCCGTGCCGCTGCAACCGGCGATGACCATGACGGCAAGTAGCGCAAGAACCACGCGCAAAACCGGCCCGCTGCGGGAGGCGGGATTCGAGGGAGCTGCAGGGTGGTGAATCACGAGAATCGTATCCTTGGTGGTAGCATGGCAGGCTGATTATATGATTTGTCTCCATGTCTGATACAGCCGCCCGCGCAGATCTTGTTTCCGACGATAGCGCCGACGAAAATCTCGACGAAACCAGCCGCGGCGAGCCGCAATTTGTAACCGTGCCGTCTGCCACGCGCGCCGACCGGCTGGACAAGGTGCTGGCGGGCCTCTTGCCCGACCACTCCCGCAACCGCCTGCAGGGCTGGATCGAATCCGGCAACGTCCTGGTGAACGGGGCGCCTGGCAAGATCCGCCAGACGGTCGGGCCGGGGGACGAACTCACCATCTGGGCGCAGCCCGCGCCGGACGCGCTGGCCTTCACCGCGGAACCCGTCGAATTCGGCGTCGTCGCCGAAAGTCCCGACTGGATCGTGGTCGACAAGCCCGCCGGCCTGGTCACCCATCCGGGGGCCGGCAACTGGAGCGGCACGCTGCTCAACGGCCTGCTGCATCGCTATCCGGAACTCGCCCACGTCGCCCGCGCCGGCATCGTGCACCGGCTGGACAAGGATACGTCCGGGCTGATGGTGGTGGCCCGCAACGACACCGCGCAGACCCACCTGGTGCGCCAGCTCCAGGCGCGCAGCATGGGCCGCGAATACGTGGCGCTGGCGCATGGCTGGGTGGCCGCCGCCGGCAAGGTCGACCGCGCCATCGGGCGCGATCCCCGCGTGCCGGTGCGCATGAGCGTCGAGCGGCCCGTGGCGCCCAAGCCGGCCATTACCAATTACGCACCGGCCCGCCGCGGCATGGTGGAGCCGGGCGGCCGGGTGACCGAAGTGGTGTGCCGCCTGGAAACCGGCCGGACCCACCAGATCCGCGTGCACATGGCCAGCCTGGGGCATCCGCTGCTGGCCGACACCCTCTACGGCGGCAAGAACATCGCGGGGGCGCTGCGCCAGATGCTGCACGCCCGCGCGCTGCATTTCGACGATCCGGGCGGCCAGGGCGAGGTCCGGTTTGCCGCGCCGGTGCCCGCCGACATGGCGCAGGTCCAGGAGAACATTGCATGGAACGCCTGATCGCGGGCCTGCCCGTCGTCACGGGACCCGAATGGCAAGGGGTGAACTACTTCTGCACGACGCGGTCGGGCGGGGTGGGGGTGGCGCCGCACGACACCCTGAATCTTGGGCTGCGGGCCGAGGACAACCCCGAGGCCGTGGCCGAGAACCGCCGCCGCGTGCGCGCGGCCGTGCCGTCCGCGCCCCTGTGGCTGCGCCAGGTCCATGGCAGCGAGGTCGTGGACGCCGACCGGCCCGACGTGCCTGCCGAACCCGCGGCGGACGCCAGCGTCACGGCGCAGCCCGGACGGGTGCTGGCCGTCATGGTGGCCGACTGCCTGCCGGTCGTGATCGCCGATGCCGAGGGCAAGGTACTGGGCGCGGCGCATGCCGGCTGGCGCGGGCTGGCGGGCGGCGTGCTGGAACGGACGCTGGCCGCCATGCAGGCCAAAGCCCCGCAGGCGGACGGTTGGCGGGCCTGGGTCGGGCCGGGCATCGGTCCGCGGCACTTCGAGGTCGGGCAGGACGTACTGGACGCCTTCACGGGCGACGATCCCGCCACGGCGCGCTTTTTCGCGCCCCGTCCCGGCATCGCGGGCAAATGGCTGGCGGACCTCGCCGGATTGGCGGATTTCCGGCTGCGGCGCGCCGGGGTACAAGAGGTGGTGCTCAGTGGCGAATGCACGGTGACGCGCGCGGACCGGTATTTTTCCTACCGCCGCGACGGGGTGACCGGACGCATGGCGATGCTGGCCTGGCTAGCCCCGGTTTGATCTCGCGCAAAGGCCCGGGCTGGCCTTGCGTCCTACTCTTGCAGCCCTCCTTGTATACCCGCATTGACAGTCCTGGACCCGGAATGCAACATCAATCGCGAAGTTTCGATAACAAGGTGTCGAAGTGAATGCCAATCTCTCCGCAGGTCCCATTCCGGTGAGCGTGGCACCGGAAGTCCTGGCTGACATCCAGGCTGAGTTCTCTCGTGAATGGCAACGCATTTGCGACGATGCCCGGCGCGGCGCGCTCGCGCCGCCGTCCGATCGCCGCTTTTCCGGCGAGGCCTGGGCCGCCAACGCGTCGCATCTGCTGCTGGCGCACACCTATCTGTTGTCAGCCCGTGCCATGCAGCGCATGGTCGACGCCGCCCAGGTCAGCGAACCCATGCGCGACCGGCTTCGGTTCTCGATCATGCAGTGGGTCGACGCGCTGTCGCCGTCCAACTTCCTGGCGCTGAACCCCGACGCCCAGCGCTCCATCGTCGAAAGCGCGGGCCGCGCCCTGAACGAAGGCCTGGCGAACCTGCTGGGCGACGTGCAGAAGGGCCGCATCACGCAGACCGACGAATCCCAATTCGAGATCGGCCGCAACGTGGCCACGACGCCTGGCGACGTCGTCTTCGAAAACAAGCTGTTCCAGCTCATCCAGTACGCACCCTCGACCGCCACCGTCCATGAGCGGCCGCTGGTCATCGTGCCGCCGAACATCAACAAGTTCTACATCCTGGACCTGCAGCCGGAAAACTCCTTCGTGCGCCACGCCGTGGAGCAGGGCTACACGGTCTTCCTGATTTCCTGGCGCAATCCGGTCGCCGCCGACACCGACGGCGTGGACCGCGCCACCTGGTCCGACTACCTGGACGATGCCGTGCTGCAGGCCCTGCGCGTGGCCAGCGACATCACCGGGCAGCCGCAGGTCAACGCGCTGGGTTTCTGCGTGGGCGGCACGATGCTGGCCTCCGCGCTGGCGCTGGCCGAGGCGCGCGGCGAGCATCCGGTGGCCTCGCTGACCCTGCTGACCTCGCTGCTCGATTTCCACGACACCGGCGTCCTGAAGGTCTTCGTCGACGAAGCGCACGCGCTCATGCGCGATCACCAGTTGGGCAACGGCGGACTGATGCCGGGCCGCGACCTGGCCACCACGTTCTCGTTCCTGCGCCCCAACGAGCTGGTCTGGAACTACGTGGTCGGCAATTACCTGAAGGGACAGAAGCCGCCGGCCTTCGACCTGCTGTTCTGGAACGGCGACAGCACGAACCTGCCGGGACCCTTCTTTTCCTGGTATTTCCGCAATACCTACCTTGAGAACAATCTCAAGGTGCCGGGCCGCGCCCAGGCTGCCGGCATGCCGCTGGACCTGACGCGGCTGAAGATGCCGGCCTATATATTCGGATCGCGCGAAGACCACATCGTGCCCTGGGTGTCGGCTTACGCATCCACGCAGTTGCTGCGCGGACAGCAGCGTTTCGTGCTGGGCGCATCGGGCCACATCGCCGGCGTGGTCAATCCGCCCGCCAAGAAGCGCCGCAGCTACTGGTCGGCCGACGCACTGGAGCAGGCCGGCCCGCTGCCGGGCGACCCGAACGCCTGGTTCTCGCAGGCAGTGGAGCACCCGGGAAGCTGGTGGCCCGACTGGGCCGCCTGGCTGGCCGGACATTCCGGCAAGCAGGTCAAAGCAAGGACGAAGGCAGGCAATGCCAAGTACCGGCCCATAGAGCCGGCTCCTGGCAGGTACGTGAAGGTCCGGGCGGCATAGACCGCGATTCGCGATCGATCCCCGGTCATGAAGAAAGTTAATCAACGAGGCGTCCGTCGCACACAGGAGGAAGTCCAATGAGCGGAAAACTGGCTTACGTAACAGGCGGGATGGGCGGGATTGGCACCTCTATTTGCCAGCGCTTGGCCAAGGATGGCTTTCGCGTGGTGGCAGGTTGCGGCCCCAGCCGCAATTACCAGCAATGGCTGGATGAGCAGGCCGCGCAGGGCTTTACGTTCCACGCGTCGGTGGGCAACGTGTCCGATTGGGACTCCACGGTTGCCGCATTCGAAAAGATCACCAACGAGCTCGGGCCGGTCGACGTGCTGGTCAACAACGCGGGCATCACCCGCGACGGGCTGTTCCGGAAAATGAGCGCCGACGATTGGCGGGCGGTCATCGACACCAACCTGAACAGCCTGTTCAACGTGACCAAGCAGGTCATCGACGGCATGGTCGAGCGTCAGTGGGGGCGGGTCATCAACATCAGCTCGGTCAACGGCCAGAAGGGGCAGTTCGGCCAGACCAACTACTCCACGGCGAAGGCCGGCATCCATGGCTTCACCATGGCGCTCGCGCAGGAAGTGGCCAGCAAGGGCGTGACCGTCAACACGATCTCGCCCGGGTATATCGGCACCGACATGGTCCGGGCCATCCGCCCGGACGTGCTGGAGAAGATCGTCGCGACGATTCCGGTGCGCCGCCTGGGCACGCCCGAGGAAATCGCATCCATGGTCTCGTGGCTGGCTTCGGACGAATCCGGCTTTTCGACCGGCGCGGACTTCTCGCTGAACGGCGGCCTGCACATGGGCTGACGCGGCCGGGCCGCCCGTAGGCGGCCCCATGGCGCCGGACGGCCTCGGCCAGAGGGCCGTCCGGCATTACACTCACCTTATCGAAAGCCTAAGAGATCGCCCGATCCGGGGACAACCATGACGCAAGCACAAACCGGCGCCAGCCTGCGCCTGATTAAAAAGTACCCCAACCGTCGCTTATACGACACCCGGACCAGCACCTACATCACCCTGGCAGATGTCAAGCAACTGGTCCTGGCCAACGAGGAATTCCAGGTCGTCGATGCCAAGAGCAGCGAAGACCTGACGCGCAGCATTCTTTTGCAGATCATCCTTGAAGAGGAGAGCGGCGGCATGCCCATGTTCTCCTCCAACATGCTGTCGCAGATCATCCGTTTCTACGGCCATGCCATGCAAGGCATCATGGGTTCCTACCTTGAAAAGAACATCCAGGCCTTCATGGAGATCCAGCAGCGCATGGCTGAACAGTCCAAGGGCCTGTACGGCAGCCAGTTCGGTCCGGAAGCCTGGACGCAATTCATGAACGTGCAGACCCCCATGCTGCAGAACATGATGAACAACTACATCGACCAGAGCAAAAACCTGTTCGTGCAGATGCAGGACCAGATGCAGGACCAGACGCGCGCGATGTTCTCTACCTTCCCGTTCACGCCAGGCGGCACGCCGGGCGCGGGGCGCAAGTAAGGGCGGATTCACGCGATTCGCGGCGGCCCCTCCCGGGGGGCGCGCCAGGACAGCCAGCCGCCTCGGCATCAGCCCGGGCGGCTTTTTCTTGCTTGACCCAACGCAATGATCCGGCACTTATCGTGCGCCAAGGTTCAGGGATGTGTCAGCAAAATCCTCTAAATTAATGAAAACGGTTCTTGTTTGTGTTTTGAGAACCGCTGTTTTCGTTTGTGTTCGTGTTTCGAGGATTAATGCACATGATCAAGAAAGCCTTGGCGCTGGCCATTGTCGCGTTGAGCGTGTCCGCCGCCCACGCGGCCGAATACCCCATCGGCAAGCCGGTCGAGAAGGGCGGCATGGAAATCGGTGCGGTGTACCTGCAGCCGATCGAAATGGACCCGCCCGGCATGATGCGTCCGGCCAAGGATTCCGACGTGCACCTGGAAGCCGACATCCACGCCACCGCCGGCAACAAGACGGGCTTTCCGGAAGGCGAGTGGGTGCCTTACCTGGTCGTGAACTACGAGATCCAGAAGGTCGGCAGCCAGAATGTGCAGAAGGGCACGTTCATGCCCATGGTTGCCAACGACGGTCCGCACTACGGCGAGAACGTCAAGCTGGAAGGTCCCGGCAAGTACAAGCTCAAGTACTCGATCCTGCCGCCGACGGCGAACAAGATGAGCCATTTCGGCCGCCACGTCGACAAGGAAACGGGCGTGGGCGAATGGTTCGAACCGTTCGACCTGGAATATGAATTCGTCTACGCCGGCACCGGCAAGAAGGGCGGGTATTGATCGTGCGCCGCCTGCTTCGCGTTCTTGCCGCACTGCTGATCGGCCTGGCCGGCGTGGCGGGCATGACGCCCGCGCAGGCGGCCGATCTGCCCACGTTCACGTTGACATTCAAGCCGGACGGCACGTTCGAGCCCGCCACGCTGGAAGTCCCCGCGGGCCGGTTCAAGATCGAACTGATCAACGAAAGCAATGAGCCGGTGGAGTTCGAAAGCATTCCGCTGCGCAAGGAAAAAGTCCTTGGGCCGGGCGTGAAATCCTTTGTGGTGATCACGATCTCGCGGCCGGGCGAGTATCCCTTTTTTGACGACTTTCACCAGAGCGTGAAAGGCACCTTGGTCGTCAAGCCCAAGGAATAAAGCGGCATCCAAGCATGGAACAGGTACTTTTCATCGTCTGGCGCGAAAGCGTCGAAGCCCTGCTCGTGGTGGGCATCCTCTACACCTGGCTGCGCGCCACGCCGGAAGGCAAGCGCGGGCTGCCCTACCTGTGGGGCGGCGTCGCGGCCGGCCTGGCGCTGGCCGTGGCGCTGGCGCTGGTGCTGCTGGGCGTGTCGTCCTGGCTCAGCGACGAGGGGCAGGAATGGTTCCAGGCCATCATGTCGCTGGCGGCGTGCGCGCTCGTGGTGCAGATGGTCGTCTGGATGAAGAAGCACGGCCGCACGCTCAAGGGCGAACTGGAAAGCGGCGCGCGCGCCTCCGTGGCCAGCGACAACTGGTGGGGCCTGCTGGTGCTGGTCGCCATCGCCGTCGCCCGCGAAGGCAGCGAGACGGTGGTGTTCCTGTACGGCACGGTGTCGGCGGGGCAGGGCGGCAGCGACATGCTGATGCTGGCCCTGGCGGGCGTGGCGGGCTTCGCCGTGGCGCTGCTGACGTTCTGGCTGCTGCAACTGGGCGGCAAGCTCATCACCTGGCGCCGCTTCTTCCTCGTGACCGAAATCCTGCTGCTGCTTCTGGCCAGTTCGCTGCTGGTGGGCGGCCTGGATCACCTGATTTCGCTGGACGTGCTGCCGACCATCGTCGACCCGGTCTGGGACAGCTCCTGGCTGCTCAGCGACAGCACCGGCCTGGGCAAGGTGCTGGCCGACTTCGCCGGCTACCGCGCGCTGCCGGCGCTGACCTCGGTGCTGCTGTGGGTGGCGTACTGGATCGTCGTCTGGGCGCTGCTGCGCTGGGTGGGCAGCAAGCCCGCGCCGGTGGCCGCCGCCCGGGGGGCATCCTGATTCCGGTCTGTCCCGCCGGACTGAATATTTGAAGGTTTGACCATGGCTGCTGCAATCGGGAGGGCGACCTCCCGCATCGCCGACTTCCTCCGAGACCATGCCCCGCTGTTGCGCAAGCTGCAGTGGGGCATTGTCGCGTTGTACGCGTTCCTCCTGATCGTGCCCGCGCTGCTGCCGTTGCCCGACAACGCCGCCTCGGTGTTCAACAATTTGACGGTCGTGGCGCAGTTCGCGTTCTGGGGCGTGTGGTGGCCGTTCGTGCTCATTTCCATGCCTATCCTCGGCCGCGCGTGGTGCGGCTGGCTGTGTCCGGAAGGCATGCTGACCGAATGGGCCAGCGAGCGCGGACAGGGCCGCGCCATCCCGAAGTGGATGCGCTGGGGCGGCTGGCCGTTCGTGGCGTTTGCGCTGACGACGATCTACGGACAGCTCGTCAGCGTCTATCAATATCCGCTGGCGGTGCTGGCCGTGCTGGGCGGGTCGACCGTGGCGGCCATGATCGTCGGCTGGCGCTACGGCCGCAGCAAGCGGGTGTGGTGCAAGTACCTGTGCCCGGTGAACGGCGTGTTCAACCTGCTGGCCAAGCTGGCGCCCTGGCATTTCAAGGTCGACGAGGAAAAGTGGCGCCATCCGGTCATCCGCATCGAACCCATCAACTGCGCGCCGCTGGTGCCGCTGCGCCACATGAAGGGCGCGGGCGACTGCCACGTCTGCGGCCGCTGCAGCGGCTATCGCGGCGCGATCGCGCTGACGCCGCGGTCGCCGGAAGAAGAAATCGTGCACGTCGCCGACGGCGACCCCTGGCAGACGGCCTTGCTGTGCTTCGGCCTGATGGGCATCGCGATCGGCGCATTCCTCTGGAGCGCCAGCCCGTGGTACGTGACGGCCAAGCAATGGGCCGCGACCTGGCTGGTCGAGCGCGACATCCTGTGGCCGCTGATGGACAACGCGCCCTGGTTCATCCTGACGCATTACCCGGATGTGAATGACAGCTTCTCGTGGCTGGACGGCGCGGGCATCCTGCTGTTCGTCGTCGGCGCCACGGTGTGCGTGGGCGGCGCGGCGTTCCTGTCGCTGTGGATCGCCGACCGGCTCGCGCCTGCCGCACCGGCCGCGCCAGCGCCGCATGCGCCCGCGTCGCGTTGGGGACGCCCGGGCCTGCACAAGCTGGCCCAGGCCCTGATCCCGTCGGCCGGCATCGGCGTGTTCCTGGGCCTGTCCGCCACGACGATCACGCTGCTCAAGCATGAAGGCGTGCAGGCCGCCTGGGCGACGCCCGTGCGGTTCACGCTGCTGACGCTGGCGGTGCTCTGGACGCTGCGCCTCTATGCGCGCCTGCTCAAGCCGCGTCCGGTGGGCATGGCCCGCAAGCTGGCCGCGGGCCTGGTGCTGGCGGCGGGATTGGCGCCGTTCTGCCTGGCCTGGGTGCTGTTCTTCGCCATCTGGTAGTCCGGCTTCGCGCGCATTGCGATAAAGTGGGGACCGCGCCGGCGCCGCCGGCATTCCCTCATTTTCGTTTCGCCATGGCCACCTACGCGTTCCGTCTGCTCAACGTTTTCGCTTCCTCCACTTTCAGCGGCAATCAGCTTTGCGTATTCGAAGATGCGCGGGGCATGGACGACGCCACCATGCTGAACCTGGCTGCGCAGTTCAACCTGTCCGAGACCACCTTCATCCTGCCCTCGGACCGCGCAAACGCGCTGGTGCGGATCTTCACGCCGGGCTACGAGATGAAGTTCGCCGGCCATCCCACCATCGGCACCTCGCAGGTGGTGCGCGACCTTCTGCAAACGGGCGATGCGCTCACGCTGGAATTCAAGGCGGGCGTCGTTCCCGTGGTGGCCAACGGCGATGCCTGGACGTTTACCGCGCCATGCCCCGACGGGGTGCGAACCGCCAGGCCCGAGCTGGACGGCGCCGAGATCGCGGGGCTGGTCGGATTGGATGGCGATGACCTGCTGGCCGAGCCCATCTGGGTCGATACCGGCGCAGACCAGTTGCTGGTGCCGCTTGCCAGCGTGGACGCCGTGCGCCGGGCCGCGCCCGATGCCGCCAAGCTGGCGCGCTGGCAGGCCAGCAGCCTGGGACGCAAGACGCTTTATGTATTTGCCTTTGACGAAGGCAGGCTGCAAGGGGGGCGCCAGGTCGTGGTGGCCAGGTATTTCTTCGCCAAGGCGGGCGGCGGCGTCGACGAAGACGCGGGCACCGGGTCGGCCTGCGCCAACCTGGGCGGTTGGCTGCAGCACCGCGGCTACCCCTTGCCGGCCAGCATCCTGGTCGAACAGGGCGACCAGATGGGCCGGCCGTGCCGACTGCTGCTGGAGGTCCTGGCCGACGGCCGGATCCAGGTGGGAGGCCGCGCGCTGGAGATCGGCCGCGGCGCCGTGACGATCTAGCGGGCTATCCCCCCGGAATTTGCGGGCATGAAAAAGCGGCGCCGAGTTGCCTCAGGCGCCGCTTTGTATTCAGGCGTGGATCTTGACGATCCTGCCCTTACTTGCGGTTCTTGGCCGGATCAACCTTGATGTTGTTCTTGACCTGCTTGACGCCTTCGACGCCTCGGGCGACCTTGGCGGCGTGATCCGCTTCGGCTGCGGTACCCACGGTGCCGGTCAGCGTGGCGACGCCGTTGTTGGTTTCGACGGCGATTTCCAGGGCGCTCAGTTCTTTGTCGGCCACGAAAGCGGCCTTGACCTTGGTGGTCACGGTGGCGTCGGACGCGTATTCACCCACGGACTGTTTCGGCTTGCCGTCATCGGCGGCAAAAGCCATGGAAGTGAAGACAGCGCCCGTACCCAGTGCGGCGGCGGCGATCAGCTTGCGAATTTCCATAGTAATGCTCCTTGTTAGTGGTGTTCAGCGCGTTCTCGTTCTAGACGCAATGACGATATGAGATGGCTCAGTGGTTCTATTTCGCTGGTGCTATTTCTTGCGGAAGGCGCCGCCCAGGATGGACAGCAGTGCCAGGACCAGAAAAACGAAGAACAGGATCTTGGCAATCCCCGCGGCGCCGGCGGCGATGCCGCCGAAACCCAGGACAGCCGCGATGATGGCGATAACGAAGAAAACTACGGCGTAATGCAACATGTCAGCTTCTCCTGGTTGTTATGGGTATCAGGGATTGCGGTCGAAGAAATCCCGGACTTCCTTTTGCGCCTCTTCCTTGGTCTTGCCGTAGCGCTCCTGGATCAGGCCTGCCAGACGTTCGGCGTTGCCTTCCGTGCGCGTCAGTTCGTCGTCGGTGAGCTCACCCCAGGCCGCCTTGGCCTTGCCCGTCAGTTGCTTCCACTTTCCGGCGATGATGTCGTTGTTCATGGTGACCTCTCTCTGGTTGCTTGCGGCGGCGGGTTTATGGCCTATAAACCTGCCGTTTCGCGGTGTGTTGGGCACTGATCAGCTAGCCTCTAACGTACGAGTCGGCCTCAGGGGGTGTCAAACGACGCTGTGGAGAAATGTAACGGCGCCGATGCGGGAAAAACCGGCGGTTTGAGACGAGAAATCCACCTCAAATTACCTCAGGGCCGAGTTACATTTGAGCAACGATTTGACCCCTTTTGAGCGCGGCTCGTAACCGATCCGCTCTATGGCAGGCGCTGGCGCGGGTGGCCGGCGGCAAGCCATGCCGGTATAGTCCAGACGGAACCGGCTGGCGGTTCGACACGTAACGGGAGAAAAACTCGCATGACGAAACGACTTTGCAGCGCCATCTTGCTGGCGCTCGGCGCCATGGCGGCCATGGGTTGCACGCACGTGACGGACCGGTATCAGGCTTCGGCGGCCGACGTGGCGCCACAGGGCTAGGGGCGCGGACGATCGGGCGCGGATAGCGCTGCGGGGTGCTGCGCGCCCGCGACTGCGGATACGCGTGCACCACGCCGGTAAAAAAAGAACGGGGCGCCGTGAAGCGCCCCGTTTGCGTTCCCGCCGCCCCGCTCAGGGCTGGGCGATGCGTGCCGCGATGTGCCCCAGCGCCTCTTCCACCTGGTCCACCAGGATCAGGCACAGATCGCCGGGATTCAGGCGCGCCAGCGCCGTATCGATGGCCAGGAATTCGCCGTGGATCTCCTCGATGTGCGTCGTGCGGCTGGCGCCCACCAGGCCTTGCTGCAGCAGGGCCAGCACTTCGCCGTCGGCGCGGCCGCGCTGGCATTGGTCCTGGTAGAGCAGCACGTCGTCGAACGCCGCGCCCAGGATCTCCGTCTGCATGCGGATGTCTTCGTCGCGGCGGTCGCCCGCGCCGCTGATGACCACGACGCGGCGATGGGACGGCATGGCGTCCACCGCGCGCACCAAAGCCTGGATGGCGTCCGGATTGTGGCCGTAATCGGCGATCACCGTGGCCCCGCGATAGTCGAACACGTTAAAGCGCCCCGGAGCGGTCTGCGCGTCGTTGACGAAGGTGGCCAGGCCGCGGCGGATGACGTCCCAGCCCAGGTCCAGCGCCCACGCCGCGGCGATGGACGCCATGGCGTTCTCGACCTGGAACGTGATCGTGCCGCCGCGCGTGAGCGGAATCTGCGCCAGCGGGAAACGGACCTCGTCCGCGCCCTGCGCCGCGACGATTGCGTCGCCGTCGCGATAGACCGCGCGCTGGCCCTGCGCGCGGTGCGTGACCAGCACGGGATGGTTGCGGTCTTCGGCGAAGTACGTGACCGAACCGGGGCAGCTGGAGGCCATCTCGGCGACGATGGGATCGGCGGCGTTCAGCACCGCCATACCCGACGGATGCACGTGCTGGACGATGACGCGCTTGACCACGGCCAGGTCCTCGACCGTGCTGATGTAGCCCAGGCCCAGATGGTCGCCCATGCCGATGTTGGTGACGATGGCGACGTTGCAGCGGTCGAAGGCCAGGCCCTCGCGCAGGATGCCGCCGCGCGCCGTTTCGAACACCGCGGCGTCCACGTCAGGGTGCATCAGCACGCTGCGCGCGCTGCGCGGACCGCTGCAATCGCCAGTGTCGATGCGCAGGTTGTCCACGTAGACGCCGTCGGAATTCGTCATGCCCACGCGGTTGCCAGCCACTCCCAAGAGGTGCGCGGTCAGGCGCACCGTGGTCGTCTTGCCGTTGGTGCCCGCGACCGCCACCACCGGGATGCGGCCGTCGTCGCCATCCGCGTACATGTTGGCGATGATGGCTTCGCCCACCGCGCGGCCCTTGCCGAACGAAGGGTTCAGGTGCATGCGCAAGCCGGGCGCGGCGTTGACTTCGACCACGCCGCCGTGCTGGTCTTCCAGCGGGTGGTGGACGCTTTCGGCCACCACGTCCACGCCGCAGATGTCCAGGCCGATCATGCGGGCCGCGGATACCGCGCGCGCCGCCATTTCGGGGTGGACCTCGTCCGTCACGTCCGTGGCGGAACCGCCGGTGCTCAGGTTGGCGTTGTTGCGCAGGAAGATCAGCGTGCCAGCGGGGGGCACGGAATCGGCGTCAAAGCCCTGTTTTTTCAGCGTTGCCAGCGCAATGTCGTCAAAGCGGATCTTGGTGAGCGAGGTGGCGTGGCCGTCGCCGCGCAAGGGGTCGGCGTTGACCTGATCCACCAGTTGGCGAATGGTCTGCTGCCCGTCGCCCGTGACCTGCGGCGGATCGCGGCGCGACGCCGCGACCAGCGCGCCGCCGACGACCAGCAGGCGGAAGTCGTGGCCCGGGATATAGCGTTCGACGATGACTTCCGAGCTGATCTCCTCGGCCACTTCAAAGGCCTGGATCACGCGCTCGCGGGTTTCGATGTTGACCGCGACGCCGCGGCCCTGGCTGCCATCGCGCGGCTTGACCACGACAGGGCCGCCCAGTTCCTGCGCCGCTTCCCAGGCTTCTTCGGCGCTGGTCACGGAGCGGCCCATGGGCACGGGCACGCCGGCGGCGTCCAGCAGCATTTTGGTCAGGTCCTTGTCCTGGGCGATGGATTCCGAGATGGCGCTGGTCAGGTCGGTTTCGGCGGCCTGGATGCGGCGCTGCTTGCTGCCCCAGCCGAACTGCACCATGCTGCCCTGCGTCAGCCGGCGATAGGGGATGTTGCGGGCGGTGGCGGCGTTCACGATGGAGCCGGTGCTGGGGCCCAGGCGCACGTCCTCGTCCAGTTCGCGCAGGCGCTTCAGGGCGTCGGCGATGTCGAACGGCGTGTCGTCGAGCGCGGCGCGCACCAGTTGCTGGGCCTGGTCCATCGCCAGCCTGCCGACTTCTTCTTCGCTGTATTCGACCACCACCTGGAACACGCCCGGCTCGATCGTGGACGCGGTGCGCCCGAACGTGACGGGGCAGCCGGCGTGCGCCTGCATCGTCAGCGCGACGATCTGCAGCACGTGGGCGATGGACACCGCGTCCTGATGCCCTTCGGGGCGCAGCAGGCCGGTCTGCGGCAGGCGCGCGCGCAGGCGCGCTTCGAATTCGGGCAGGTTGTCGATGGAGCATTCGGCGTCGGCGCACGACACGATGGCCTCGATCGCGGTGTTCTTGCTCCACAGATTGGGGCCGCGCAATGCTCGGATACGGGAGACTTCCATGGCAGGGATTCCTGTCGTCTGGCGCGCGTCCGCGGTAGGGGGCGGGCGCGCGCGCGAATGTGTCAGTGTTGTTGGATCCAGCGGCGGACCAGGTCGATGGTCGGGCCGGAGAAGGCTTCGTCGGATTGCAGCAGGACGAAGTCACCGGAGGCGATGCCGTCCAGTACGCCGCCGATGGCCGTGCCGTGGTCGGGCTCTTCCTGGATGTCCTTGACGCGGCTGCCTTGCGCCAGGCCCTGGCGCAGCAGCGCGCGCGCCTCGCCCGCGGGGCGCTTGCTGCGCACGGTCGCGTCGTCATAGAGGACCACGCGGTCGAAGGCGTCTCCCAGCAGCTTGCCCTGTTCGATCAGGTCCGCGTCGCGGCGGTCGGCGCCGGCCGAGTAGACCGCGGTGCGCGTCTGGGACGAGAACTGATCGATGGCCGTGATCAGCGGGCGCAGCGCCGAAGCGTTGTGCGCGTCGTCCACCACGACGGTGGCGTCGTTGCGTTCGAACAGCGTGAACTGCCACGGGGCATCCGCCTGGTCGATGTCGAAGGTCTCGATGCCGGCGCGGATCAGTTCCACCGGGATGTCCAGCGCCCAGGCCGAGCCCACGGCCGCCAGCACGTTCTCGACCTGGAAGGCCACGCGCCCGCCATGCGTCAGCGGGATGGCGGCCACGTCGGCCAGCCGTTCTTCGTGCGCGCCGCGCGCCAGCATGATGCTGCCGTCGCGCACGAACACGGCGCGGCCGTCCTGGGCCAGGTGTTGCGCGATGGCGGGCAGGGCGGGGTCGACGCCGAAGAAGATGACGGCGCCGTCGCAGAGTTCGGCCATCTCGACCACGCGCGGATCCCGCGCATTGAGCACGGCGACGCCGTCCGGCAGGACCACGTCCACCTGCGTACGGAACACGTTGAACAGGCGGTCCGTTTCGTTGATGTCGAAATCGCCGAGATGGTCGCCGTCGTCGATGTTGGTGACCACGCCGACCTGGCAGCGGTCGTAGGCCAGGCCCTGGCCGAGGATCACGCCGCTGTCGTTCTCGATGACGGCGGCGTCCACGTTGCGGTTCATGAGCAGGCGCGAGCCCGAGGCGAAGTCGGCGCGATCGCCCTTTTGCACGAGACGGCGGTCCAGGTAGAGGCCTTCGCTGCACGCCAGACCCGTGCGCTTGCCCGACAGGTGCAGCAGGCGCGCCACCAGGCGGGCGACGACGGTCTTGCCGTTGGTGCCCGTCACCCCCACGATGGGAATGCGGCCCGCGTCGCCGTCCGGGAACAGGTGGTCGACGATGGCGCGGCCCACGGGCCGCGGCGCGCCGTCGGCCGGCTTCAGGTGCATCAGCAGTCCGGGCCCGGCGTTGACTTCGACGATGGCGCCGCGCTGTTCGTCCAGCGGGCGCGAGATGTCCTCGGCCACCAGGTCCACGCCGGCAATGTCCAGGCCGACGATGCGCGCGGCCAGGGTGACCGTGGCCGCCACGCTGGGATGCACGCGGTCGGTGACGTCGAACGCGACGTTGCCGCTGCGCTGGACCAGCACGCGCTGGCCTTCGGGCGGGATGCTGTCTTCCGTCAGGCCCTGGCGCGCGATCTCCAGCCGGGCGGCGGAGTCCAGGCGCACGAAATTGAGCGGGTGGTTTTCGGTGCGGCCGCGGCGCGGGTCGGTGTTGATCTGGCTGTCGATGAGCTCGGTGATGGTGGACGTGCCGTCGCCCGTCACCCAGGCCGGCTCGCCGGCGGCGGCGGCGACCATCCGGTCGCCCACCACCAGCAGGCGGTGTTCGTTGCCCAGCACGAAGCGTTCGACGATGACGCCGCTGCCTTCGTCCACGGCGACGCGGTAGGCGGAGACCACTTCTTCGCGCGTCGTCAGGTTGGTGAAGACGCCGCGGCCATGGTTGCCGTCGTAGGGCTTGACCACCACGGGCAGGCCGATGTCCTCGGCGGCATCCCAGGCGTCTTCCTCGCTTTTGACCAGGCGCCCTTCGGGCACCGGCACGCCGCAGGTGGACAAGAGCTCCTTGGTCAGGTCCTTGTCGCGCGAAATGCCTTCGGCGATGGCGCTGGTGCGGTCGGTCTCGGCGGTCCAGATACGGCGCTGCGCGGCGCCGTAGCCGAACTGGACGAGGTTGCCCTCGAAAAGGCGGATGTAGGGGATGTCCCGGTCGTCGGCCGCGTCCACGATGCAGGCGGTGCTGGGACCGAGGCAGTGGCGGTCGATCAGGCTGCGCAGCTTGGCGATGGTGGCGGGCACGTCGAACGGCCGGTCCTCGATGGCGGCCATGACGAGGTCGCGCGCTTCGTTCAGGGCGGTGCGGGTGACCTGTTCCTGCCAGGCGCGCACGACGACCTTGTAGACGCCGCGCTGGGAGGTTTCGCGCGCCTTGCCGAACCCGCCGCGCAGGCCGGCCAGGTTCTGCAGTTCAAGCGTCACATGTTCAAGAATGTGGCCGGGCCAGGTGCCTTCTTTCAGGCGGGCCAGAAAGCCGCCGCGGACCCCGGGGCTGCAGCGGTGCTCGATCAGGGTTGGCAGCCATTCGGTCAGCCGTTCATAGAATCCGGGAATCGTGTTGGAGGGGTAGTCCTCCAGTTCGCCGATATCCACCCATGCTTCAAGGACCGGGCGATACGTCCAAATGTTCGGGCCGCGCAAAGCCACGACATCGATAAATTCAATGTCTTTCTTTTTCATGTTTTAATTTGCTCGAGAAGCAGGTTGGCACGCGCGGACGCCCCTATGCTAGACCGCGAGTTTATTGGGGTTGCGCCTTAAGAATAATGCCAACGAGTCGGGGGATCCCAGATATTCCTAATTAGAAAAATCGGCTGCTACTATACGACGCCTTCAAGGCGTGAATTCGTTGTGTTGTAAGGAAGGGACACGTTTGCCGCCGCTGGCGTCGAACCGGTTGCCGCCTAGTAGGGCAGAGTCCTGGCCCGGTATGCGTTCCAATGAAAAAACCAAACCTGCTTTCCGGCCTTGCCGACGCATTTCCTGCCCGCTGGCGGGATGAGATCCGCACCGAACTGGCGGATGACGAAACCCTACTGGCCTGGGTCGAGATAGACCTCGATCAGCGGCTGAAATTCCATCCCGGCCTGGTCGCCGTGACCGATAAACGGCTGATCGCGCGCCTTCCTGACAATTCCGGTTGGGAATCCTGGCCATATGGCCCCCAATTAAAGCTATCCCTCAGCGACCATGCCGGCGCCGCCGTGCTGGAGCTGCACGACGACGCCGGGCGCCTTGCCGCCTGGCGTTTTACGTTGGCGTGCAACCCGGCTGCGCTGCGCCTGCTGGCCCAGTTCGAAACGCAGCAGTCCATCCGGCTTTCCGGCAAACCGCCCGAAGAGCTGTCGGAACGCACCTGCACCATCTGCAATAACGTCATCCCGGCGGGCGAGGAAGAATGCCCGACATGCAACCAGGAACAGGCCGCGCCGTCGACCACCTGGGCGCTGCTGCGGCTGTGGCGTTTTGCGCGGCCCTACCGCGGCCCGCTGTTCGCCGGCTTTCTATTGACGCTGCTGGGCACCGCCGCCACCCTGGTGCCGCCGTACCTGACGATGCCGTTGATGGACGATGTGCTGATTCCGTTCCAGAACGGCGCGCCCATCGATTACGGCCTGGTTCGGCTGTATCTGGGCGGCCTGCTGGGGTCGGCCATCCTGGCCTGGGGGTTGGGCTGGGCGCGGACCTACATCCTGGCCTGGGTCAGCGAGCGCATCGGCGCCGATCTGCGCACGACCACTTATGCGCACCTGCAGCAACTCTCGCTTGAGTATTTCGGCGGCAAGCGCACCGGCGACCTGATTTCGCGCATCGGCAGCGAAACCGACCGCATCTGTGTGTTCCTGTCGCTGCATCTGCTGGACTTCGCCACCGACATCCTCATGATCGCCATGACGGCGGTCATCCTGATCAGCATCAATCCCTGGCTTGCGCTGGTCACGCTGGTGCCGCTGCCCTTCATCATCTGGATGATCCATGCGGTGCGCGACCGCCTGCGGCATGGCTTCGAAAAGGTCGACCGCATCTGGTCCGAGATCACCAACGTGCTGGCCGACACCATCCCCGGCATCCGCGTGGTCAAGGCGTTCGCCCAGGAAAAGCGCGAGGTCGCGCGGTTCCGCGAAGCCAACAACCGCAACCTGGAAGTCAACGACCGCGTCAACACCACCTGGTCGCTGTTCTCGCCCACCGTCACCTTGCTGACCGAGGTGGGCCTGCTGGTGGTGTGGATCTTCGGTATCTGGCAGGTGTCGCAGCGGCAGATCACGGTGGGTGTGCTGGCGGCGTTCCTGGCGTATATCGGCCGCTTCTACATGCGCCTGGATTCCATGAGCCGCATCGTGTCGGTCACGCAGAAGGCCGCGGCGGGCGCCAAGCGCATTTTCGACATCCTGGACCACGTGTCCAGCGTGCCCGAACCGTTGAATCCGGCCAAGCTGCCGCACATCAATGGCCGCATCGAACTGCGCGACGTGGGGTTCCGCTACGGCAACCGCCAGGTCATCCGTGGCCTGAACCTGACCATCGCGCCCGGCGAGATGATCGGCCTGGTGGGGCACAGCGGATCCGGCAAGAGCACGCTGATCAACCTGATCTGCCGGTTCTACGATGTGTCCGAAGGCGCGGTCCTGGTCGATGGCGCCGACATCCGTTCGGTGCGGGTGGCGGACTATCGGCAAAACATCGGCCTGGTGCTGCAAGAGCCGTTTCTGTTTTTCGGCACCATCGCCGAGAACATCGCCTACGGCCGGCCCGACGCGACGCGCGACGAGATCGTGGCCGCGGCCCGCGCCGCGCATGCGCACGAGTTCATCCTGCGCCTGCCGCATGGCTATGACTCGCTGGTGGGCGAGCGCGGCCAGGCCTTGTCCGGCGGCGAGCGCCAGCGCATTTCGATCGCGCGCGCGCTGCTGATCGACCCGCGCATCCTGATCCTGGACGAAGCGACGTCGTCGGTGGACACCACGACCGAAAAGGAAATCCAGAAGGCCCTGGACAACCTGGTGCGCGGCCGCACCACGATTGCCATCGCGCATCGACTGAGCACCCTGCGCAAGGCCGACCGGTTGGTGGTCCTGGATCGCGGCCAGATCGTGGAGCAGGGGCCGCACGAAGCATTGATGGCCCGCGAGGGCGCCTACTATCGCCTGTACCAGGCGCAGGCGCGCCAGGCCGAAGCCGACGCGCAGGCGTCGGGCAGCGAAGACATGGCCGCGGTGGCCTGACGCCCGGACGCCCAGACGGAACCCATCATGACCTTGCCGTTCTTTCAATTGCGCCGCAATGCCTTCGGGCGCCTGGAATTCCAGTCCGCCGACGGCGAATCGCACGAAGGCGTCATTCCGGTGCGCGCCTTTCCCATCAGCGAAGCGGGGCGCGGCCTGTCGCTGGTGACCAGCGACGGGCACGAGCTGCTCTGGATCGAACACCTGTCCGACGTGCCGGCCGAACCGCGCGCCCTGATCGAAGAAGAACTCGCGAGCCGCGAATTCATGCCCGAGATCCGCAAGCTGTCCAGCGTCTCGACCTACGCCACGCCCAGCGTCTGGAAGGTCGAGACCGACCGCGGCCCGACGTCATTCACGCTGCGCGGCGAAGAAGACATCCGCCGCCTGTCGGCGCAGACCTTGCTCATCGCCGACAACCACGGCATCTTCTATCTGGTGCGCGACATCCAGGCGCTGGACAAGCACAGCCGCAAGCTGCTGGACCGCTTTCTCTGACACCCGGCAGCGGTCGGTGTCTGACACCCGACAGAGATTGCCGTCAGCTTGCTCGTGCGTTTCGCGGGTGTCAGACACCCCCCAGTGCCCCTGACACCTACGAAGCGCCCTTGAACGGCGTATGCGATTCCAGTTCGCCCAGGTAGTCCGTCACGGCGGCGGTTTCCTCGTCCAGGAAATTCTGGATCGCTTCGGCGAATCCGGGGTGGGCCACCCAATGTGCCGACCACGTCGGCGTGGGCAGCAGGCCGCGCGCCATCTTGTGCTCGCCCTGCGCGCCGCCCTCAAAGCGCGCGATGCCATGCGCGATGCAGTAGGCGATGGCCTGCATGTAGCAGGTCTCGAAATGCAGCCCAGGCACATATTCCGTCGCGCCCCAATAGCGGCCATATAGCGCATCGCCGCCGGCCAGGTTGAGTGCGGCCGCCACCGGCTCGCCATCGCGTTCGGCCAGGATCAGCACGAAGGCCTCGGGCTGGTCGCGGTGCGCGCGCTCGAAGAACGCGCGGCTCAGGTAGGGCGGGTTGCCGTGGTCGAAGTAGGTGCGGCAATAACAGTCGTAGAAGAACGCCAGCTCCTGCGCGCCGATCTCGGCCCCGCGCAGCCAGCGGAACGCAAGGCCGGCCGCGGCGACCTTCTTGCGGTCCTGGCGTATCTTCTTGCGCTTGTCGTGGCTCATGGCGGCCAGGAATGCGTCGAAATCCGCGTAGCCGGCGTTGGTCCAGTGGAACTGCACGCTCTCGCGGATCATGAAGCCGGCCTCCCGCAGCACGCGCACGTCGGCGTCGTCGGGAAAAAGCAGATGCAGGGACGACACGTTGATCTCCTGCGCAAACGCCACCAGCCCGCGCACCAGGGCGTCGCGGTCTTCGTCGTTGGCCGCCAGTAGCCGGGGGCCCGTGACCGGCGTGAACGGGATGGCCGACAGCAGCTTGGGGTAGTAGCGCATGCCGTGCCGCTGGAAGGCGTCGGCCCACGCATAATCAAAGACGTATTCGCCGCGCGAGTGCGATTTCAGGTACAGGGGCGCCGCGGCCGCGAGCGCGTCCCCTCGCCACAGCGCAAGAAAGTGGGGCGCCCAGCCGGTGCGCGGCGATGCGCAGCCCGTTTCGTGCAGGGCGAGCAGGAAGGCATGGCGCAGAAAGGGCTGGTCGCCCGCGAGCGCGTCCCATTGCCGGGCGTCGATGCGGGACAGATCGGTTTCTAGAGTCAGGCGCAGGGAATCCATCCGCGAATGATAAAGTCTTCGGGTGCGCCTGGTGTCCGGACCACGGCGCTGGAAGGGATTTGAAGCGGGCTTTGAAGCAGGATTTGAAGCAGTATTTGATGCAGGAATACAGGCAGGATTCGAAGCGGCCGCGCGCGGCCCGGGACGACGGCAACATGAACACCAGCAGGACAGCCCCGATGGCACAGGGGGACGAGGCGCTCGGCATGCGTGCGCAGGCGCTGGCGGCGCTGGCCGCCACGGCATGGCCCGACAAGCTGGCGCGGGTGCGCGCCATCGCGGACGACGCCAGACTGGATTGCGAGCGGGTCTTCGCGCCTGTCGACGGATTGCCCGGCCGTCCGGCGCGGCCTGCGCTGGTCGCGCCCGCCGAGGTCAGCCAGCGCTCCATGGCCACGCAGGAGGGCAGGGCGGCGCTGCTGCACGCCCTGGCCCACATCGAGTTCAACGCGGTGAACCTTGCGCTCGACATCATGTGGCGCTTTGCCGGCATGCCCGAGGCCTTCTACCGGGACTGGCTGCGCGTCGCGCGCGAAGAGGCGCTGCACTTCGACCTGCTGCGCCAGCGCCTGGACGCCCTGGGCTATGCCTACGGCGATTTTCCCGCGCACAACGGGCTGTGGGAAATGGCCGAAAGAACCCGCGACGACCTGCTCGCCCGGCTGGCGCTGGTGCCGCGCACGCTGGAGGCGCGCGGACTGGATGCCTCGCCCATGATCCGCAACAAGCTGGCCGGCGCGGGCGACGCGCAAAGCGCGGCCATCGTCGACATCATCCTGCGCGACGAAATCGGCCACGTCGCCATCGGCAACCACTGGTACAAGCAGCAGTGCGCGCTGGCGGGCAAGGAACCGGTGGCCTGCTATGCCGAACTGGCCAGGCAATATGACGCGCCGCGTCTGCGCGGCCCCTTCAACCTGGAGGCGCGGCGCGCCGCCGGCTTCGACGACGACGAGCTTGCCGCGCTGCAGGCCGGCTGAGGAAGGCATCCAGATGGACATCACGATCGACGCGCTGCTGACGGGCACGGTCCGCCCGCTGGGCGATTCGGGGCGCGACAGCGGCATCGACAAGCATCCCGTGGCCGAGCGGCGCTGGCTGGGGCCGGAAGGGCTGGGCGGAGACGAACAGGCGGACCGGCGCTTTCATGGCGGCCCGGAAAAGGCGCTGCATCATTACGCGCGCGAGCACTATCCGGCCTGGCTTGCGGCGCTGGGCGAGCGGACGGTGCTGCGCGCGCCCGGGGCCTTCGGCGAAAACATCTCGACCACCGGCATGACGGAACGCGACGTGTGCGTGGGCGACATCTACCGCGCGGGCGCCGCGCTGATCCAGGTGTCGCAGGCGCGCCAGCCGTGCTGGAAGCTGGATCACCGGTTCCAGCACAAGGGCATGGCGGCGCAGGTGCAGGCCAGCGGCATGACCGGCTGGTACTACCGCGTGCTGCAGGCCGGCTGGCTCGCGCCCGGCGACACGGTGTCGCTGCAGGAGCGGCCGCATCCGCAATGGACGCTGGCGCGCGTGCAGGACATCCTGAACCGCCGCGTGCTCGAGCCGGACGTGCTGCGCGCGCTGGCGGCGCTGCCCGAACTGTCGCCCAACTGGCGCACGCTGTTTGAAAAGCGCGCGCACGCCGGCGAAGTCGAAGACTGGACGCGGCGCCTGCAAGGCGACGCCGCGATCGCACCTCTCAAGGAATCCCAAGCATGACCTCCCTGTTGATCCGTGCGCTGGCCAGCGCCGCGCTGGTCCTGCCGGCGTCCGCGGCGCTGGCCGCCGACCCATTTTCCGCGTGCCTGTCGCAGTTGCGCGGGCCCGCCTTGAAGGCCGGCGTCGCGGCCGCGACCTTCGACACGCATACCGCCGGGCTCGCGCCCGACATGGCGGTGATCGACCTGCTGGATGCGCAGCCCGAATTCAAGACGCCCATCTGGGACTACATGGCGGGCCTGGTGGACGACGAGCGCGTGGCCGACGGGCAGGCCGGCATGGCGCGCTGGCAGGCCGAGCTGGAGCGCGCATCGCTGCGCTATGGCGTGGACCCGGCCACCATCGCCGCGGTGTGGGGCGTGGAAAGCAACTTCGGCCGCACCTTGGGCGGCCGGCCGCTCCTGACGTCCCTGTCCACGCTGTCGTGCTTCGGCCGGCGCCAGGCGTATTTCCGGGGCGAATTCTTCGCCACGCTCAAGATCATCCAGGACGAGCACATCGCGCCCGACCGCCTTGTCGGCTCCTGGGCGGGCGCGTTCGGCCAGACGCAGTTCATGCCGTCCACCTACCTGCGGCTGGCGGTGGACTTCGATGGCGACGGCCGCCGCGACCTGGTCGACAGCGTGCCCGACGCGCTCGCGTCCACCGCCAACTTCCTGAAGCGCGCGGGCTGGAATCCGGCGCTGGCCTGGGGCTACGAGGTCAGGCTGCCCGCCGGGCTGGACACTGCCGGCGCGGGCCGCAAGAACAAGCGTCCGATGTCGTCCTGGGTAAAGCAGGGCGTGACCCGCGCCGACGGCCAGCCCTTGCCGGGCGGCGACACGCCGGCCGGCCTGCTGCTGCCCGCGGGCCGCGGCGGCCCGGCGTTCCTGGTCACGCGCAATTTTGACGCCCTGTATTCCTACAACGCCGCCGAAAGCTATGCGCTGGCCATCGCGCATCTGTCCGACCGCTTGCGCGGCGGCGGTCCGTTCGTCCAGGCCTGGCCCACGGACGACCCGGGCCTGTCGCGCGCCGAACGGCGCGAACTGCAGCGCCTGCTGATCGCCCGCGGCTATGACGTGGGCGAGCCCGATGGCATGGTCGGCGCCCGCACGCGCCAGGCCCTGCAGGCCGCGCAGCGCGAATTGGGCTTGCCGGCCGACGGGCGCGCGGGCCAGAAGGCGCTGAAGGCGCTGAGGGCATTGACGCCTCCGCCGAAAGGATGAGCCGCCCGGCCTGATTTACAACTTTTGCAAAGTCGAGCCCGGCGGCAGGCGCATCGGCGCGCGCGACGCTTTTCGTCGGCCTATACTGGTTTTCCGACTTTTCCAGGAGCGCGGCAATGAGCCTATTGGACACTTTGGCCTCGATGGCCGGCGGCGGTCAGCAGGGCGGATCGGCCTCGCTGTTGCCTGCATTGATTGAGCAACTGAACAAATATCCCGGCGGGCTGACCGGCCTGATCGCCAGCTTCCAGAAGGGCGGGCTGGGCGAGATCGTGGCTTCCTGGGTGGGAACCGGCCAGAACCTGCCCGTCAGCCCCAGCCAGCTCGGCGCGGTGCTGGAACCCGGCGTCGTGGACGAACTGGCCGCCAAGACCGGGCAGGACACCACTTCCGTGCTGGATTCGCTGTCGGCCCTGCTGCCGCAGCTGGTCGACAAGGCCACGCCGGAAGGCGCGGTGCAGCCCGGCCAGCAATTCAATCCGGCGGACCTGCTCGGCTCGCTGTCGGGCCTCTTCGGCAATCGCGGATAAGGGCAGGGCAGTCTCCTGGTACATCCGCAGATCAAGTCCCGCCTGCGCCGGCGCCTGTTCCAGGCGCTGGCCCTGGGCGCGCTGGCGCCGCTGGCCGCCTGCTCGCCGCCGCTCTCCCTGAATGCCACCTTTCTGCAGCTCTGGCGCAGCCACGCGGACCTGACGCCGGACGCGTGGCGGCTGCGTCTGCGCAGCTTCCGGCGGCTGGGCTGCCGCGAGATCTTTCTGCAATGGACCGGGCTGGAAGGCGGGCGCCCGGACGACTGGATGGCGCCCGGGACGCTGCTGGACACGCTGTTCGACGAAGCCGCGCGCCAGGGGCTGGGCATCCACGTGGGCCTGCCCTACGACCAGCGCTGGTGGGACGTGCTGGCCCGCGCGGACACGACGTCGCTGGCCGCCTACCTGGACCAGACGCGCGCGCGCGGCATCGCCTACATGCAGCAATCCGGCTGGAACGAGCGCCGCGCGTTCCGCGGATGGTATCTGCCGTATGAGCTGGAGCAGTACAACTGGGCGGCCGCCGAACGCCAGGCGCTGCTGGTGCCGTGGCTGGACGCGCTGTCGCGCGCGGCCCAGGCCACCAGCCGCGGAGTGCCCTGCATTTCCACGTATCACAGCCGGTTGCCGGGCGAGGGATCGCTGGCGACGCTGTGGAGCCGCATCCTGGATCGCGTGGCCATCCATCCGATGATCCAGGACGGCGTGGGCGTGGCGGGCCTGGCCAACCTGCGTGCGCTGGCGCCGCTGCACGACATGCTGCGGGCCCGCCACGCCTCGTTCGACCTGATCCTGGAACTGTTCGAGGAACTGCCCTCGGGCGCCACCGATGGCTCGACCTTCAAGGCACGCTCGGCCGACTTCGAACGCGTGCGCGAGCAATGGGAAGTGGCCCGAGGCTATGGCGCCAAGCGCATCGTGGCTTTTGCGCTGGACCCCTGGGTCATCGACGACACGCCCGAGGCGCGCGCGCTGATGCGGGCCTGGATGGACGCGCGGATCTGAAGCCGGCCGCGCAGCGTCAGTGGAAGCTGCGGCCGATGATCTCCAGCATGACCTCGTTGGTGCCGCCGAAGATGCGCAGCGCGCGCGCGTCGGCCCATGCGCGGCCGATGCCGACCTCGGCCATGTAGCCATAGCCGCCATAGAGCTGGAGCAGGTCATCCAGGATGCGGCCCTGCATCTCGGTGGCATTGAGCTTGGCGATCGCGGCCGTCGTGGCGTCCAGCTCGCCGTCCAGCATGCGTGCCAGGCAGTCATCCAGGAAGACGCGCAGCATGGCGCTCTGGGCCCGCGCGTTGGCCAGCTTGAAGCGCGTGTTCTGGTAGTCGATCACGCGCCGTCCGAACACCTTCCGGTCGCGGGTGTATTGCGCGGCCTGTTCCAGCATGCCCTCCTGCGAGGCCGCCGCGCGCAGCGCGATCGCCAGGCGCTCGCGCGCCAGTTCGCGCGTCATGATCTCGAACGCGGCATTGGGCGGGCCCAGCAGGCAATCGGCCGGCACGCGCGCCTCACTGAAGAACAGCTCGCAGGTGTCCTGGCTGTGCTGGCCGATCTTGGCCAGCGGCGCGCCCTTCGTGTAGCCGGGCAGGCCTTCCTCCACGCAGAAGAGCGACAGCCCGCGGGCGCCCAGGTCGGGATCGGTGCTGGCCAGCACGATGGCCAGTCCGGCGTTGACGCCATTGGTGATGAAGGTCTTCTGCCCGCTGAGCACGTAGTGGTCGCCGTCGCGCCGCGCGCGCGTGCGCACCGCCTTCAGATCGCTGCCTGCGTCCGGCTCGGTCAGCGCGATCGCGCCGATCGTCTCGCCGCGCGTCATGGCCGGCAGCCAGCGGGCCTTCTGCGCGTCGGTGCCGACGTTCATCAGGTAAGGCGCGACCATGTCGGAATGGATCGAAAAGCCGATGCCCAGGAAGTTCGCGCGGGCCAGTTCCTCGATCACCACGGCGGCGTGGCCGAAATCGCCGCCCGGCCCATAGGGATCCGGCAGCGCGCAATTGAGCAGTCCTTCTTCGCCCGCCCGTCGCCACAACGCGCGCGGCGTCACGCCGGCCTGCTCCCACTCGGCGTAGTGGGGAGCGATTTCGCTGGCGATGAAGCGCTTGACCTGGTCGCGGAAAAGTTCGTGGTCGTCCCGGAATACGCGGCGCATGAGAGTCTTCCTATTTCTTGTAAGGGTCCGTGCCGCTGGCCTGGCCTTTCAGGACGGGCGCCTGCGGCGTGCCGGTGAGGAACAGGCTGTAGTGGTCGCCCGGCTGGAGGGCGGGCAGGGCAAGGGCTGGCGACACGGCCGCGCCGCAGCCGGCGACCAGCGTGGCGCTGACCGGGTTGATGGCGCGCGCGGCGGAACCGCCAGGATCGACGTCCTTGAACAGGACGGGGCCCGGCGGGCTGACCGACAACTGTCCGGCGGGGCAGTCCGCCGCGAGGTTGTAGAAGCGCAGTTCCGCCTTCAGCGCATCCAGCGCGCCGGCGCTGTCGTCGATGACGCTGAAGGACAGCCTGCCACCGTCGCGCCGCGGAACCAGTGTGCTGAACGTGTCGGGCGCGACCTGCAGCGTGCCCGCGAGCTTGCCGTCGATGCGCACGTCGAAGGGCTGGTTGCCCTTCACGATGGCGTAGGTGGTGGCCTGCCTGTCAGGGCCGATCTCCTGGACCGGACCCTGCGCCACCTGCGCCTGCAGCGGATGCACGTGGGGATTGACCACACGCACGAAGGACGAGCCGGCGGGCGGGCGCGCGGCATAGAGTTGCGCCAGCACGCCTTCGGCGGCGGCGCTGGCGCAGGCGGCCGCCAGGGCGATGGCGAGGGCGAGGCGATGGGTCGTGCGTGTCATGCTTGCTGCTCCGGTTTCTTGCTGAGGCGCGCTTCGAGGTACAGGCGTTCAAGCTGCTTGCGGTCCGCCTTGTCCGTGCTGGTGGTGGGAAAGCGCTGGCAGGCCAGCAGCTCGGAAGGAATCATGTAGGGGGGCAGACGCCGGGCCAGCGTGTCTTTCCAGTCGGCGAGGTGCGCGGGCAGGGGCTGCAGGCCTGCCGGACCGCTCGCGGCCGGTTCCACGAACCCGATCAGCCGGACGATGGCCCCGTCGGGCCGGCGCAGCGCCACCGTCGCGCCGGCCCGCGCGCCGGGCAGGGTGGCAAGGGCGGCATCGATCTCGGCCAGCTCGATACGGTAGCCGTGCAGCTTGATCTGGTCATCGATGCGTCCGCGGAAGGTGACCCGTCCCTGCGCGTCCATCTCGCCCAGGTCGCCGCTGCGGTAGCCGCGCTTGCCGTCGCGCGTGAACATGCGCGTCGCGTTCAGGTCGGGACGGTTCAGATAGCCCCGCATGACATGGTCGCCGGCGATGCAGATTTCGCCGTGCTCGATGAACACGTCGGCGTAGGGCTTGGCGCGGCCGATCGGAAAAGGATTCGGCGCCGCCGCGCGCAGCGCCGGGTCGATCTCGACCCAGGTCGTGGAGCAGGTGGCCTCCGTCGGGCCATAGGAATTGACGATGCGGACCTGCGGAAAGCGCTGCCAGATTTCCTCGGCCAGGGCCGGCGTGAGCGACTCCGCGCCGAAGACGAACACGCGCAGGTCCGGCAGGTGGACGTGGTCGAAGTCGGGATTGAAGAGCTGCTGCCGCACGAACGAGGGCGTGGACGCCCAGACGCCGATGCGCGTGCCCGCCAGGTACTGCACGAAGCGGTCCCGCTGCGCGATGGTCTCGCGCGGGCACAGCACGCAGGCGCCGCCCAGCGCCAGCGCGCCGACCCAGTTGAACAGCGAGAAATCGAAGCTGAACAGCATCTGGTCCATGAACACCGGCGCGGGGCCCAGCGCAAGGCAATCGCGTATCCAGCCGGCAAAAAGCGCCACGCTCTCGCGGCCGATCTGCACGCCCTTCGGATCGCCCGTGCTGCCGGACGTGAACATGATGTAGGCCAGGCCGGTTTCGGCCAACGGGGAAGCGTCGCCCGCGGGAATGAAAGACTGCGCCTGCGCGTCGTAGCGCAGGCCGGCGCGGACCAGCTCGCCGATGCGCGCGATGCGCTCGGGCGGGTTGATCACGTCCACCGGCACGAAGGGCACGCTCAGGCGCAGGCAGCCCAGCATGGCCACCAGGAAGGCGGCCTCCTTGTGGCCGGAGATCACCAGCGGGACGTCGGACCGCGCGCCGGCGTCGCGCGCGGCCGTTTCCCACGCTTCGGTGGCCGCGCGCAGCGCGCCCCACGAGGTCGCGCCATGCGCGTCCACCACGGCGATGGCGTCCGCGCCGCCCTGCGTGTCCACGAAATCGCAGGCATTGAAATCGAAACGCATGGTCCGGCCCTCCGCTCGGCGCGCGCTAGGCGCGGCTGTGCTGCGCGATGAAGGCGGCCAGCGTGTGCACCGATTCCAGGTGCACGTCGATCTCGGTGGGCGGGATCTTGCAGCCGAACTCACGCTCCACGGCGAGCGCCACGTCGACGGCGGCCAGCGAGTCGACCAGGCCCGATTCGATCAGCAGCGTGTCGGGGTCGACCTGGGTGAGGATGATGCCTTCGACGAGTTGCGCCACTTTGACTTCGATAGCGTTGATGTCCATGGAATGCTCCGCGACCGTGTGTGCGGTCAGAATTGGAAGTAAAGGAACCGGGTTTCCTTGTGCAGGTTGACCAGGCAGAAAACCAGCAGCGCCACCATGACCGCCATCCAGGCGAGGTTGGGGCGCCAGCGCATGAAGGGCTGCGGGGCCTCGTGCGGCTTGAAAAGGGCGGGCGACCAGCGGCCCAGGATCTGGTGCGAATTGGGCGTGAACCACGCGATGCCCAGCAGCACGACGGCGTAGATGAACTGCAGGTGATGGCCGGCGACGAGGCGCCACGCGTCGCCCGCCGCCAGGCCCGAGACATGCGTGGACAGGTCCAGCGCTTCCATGCCGCGCGCGCCCGCCATGCCCTGCAGCAGCAGCACCGCGTCGCCCACCCCGTGGGCGCGGAAGAACGCCTGCGCGACCAGCACCGCGACAAAGGTCACCAGCACGCAGAGCGCGCGCGTGGCCGGATGGGTGTTGCGCGCCGCCGCGGGCTTGCGGCCCACCACGAAGATGCGCCACGCATGGTTCACCGACAGGTACATCGCGTGCAGCAGGCCGAACACGACAAACTGGAAGCCCGCTCCGTGCCACACGCCTGCCAGCGTCATCGTGAAGAGCGTGGGCAGCGCGATGCTGCCCGCAAAGCCGCCCGCCGTCTTCAGACCCGCCGAGCCCACCGGCAGGTTGCGGTTCGTGCGCCACTTGTTCACGGCCACCGCTACCGGGTAGTACAGATAGGCCGTGATGTAGCGCGTCAGCGTCATGTGCCAGCGTGCCCAGAATTCGATGATGTTGCCGGCCTTGTAGGGCGAATTGAAGTTCAGCGGGAAGCGGATGCCGAACATCTTGGCCAGGCCCAGCGCCATGTCCGAATAGCCCGAGAAATCGAAATAGAGCTGCAGCGCATAGCAGAGGCTGGCGCCCCACGCGCCGAAGAACTGCAGCTCGCCCGGTGCCGCGAAGCCCGCGTCGGCATACGGCGCGATGCCGTCGGCCAGCAGCACCTTCTTGGCCAGCCCGATCACGAACAGCATCGCGCCCACCGACAGGTTCTCGGCCCGGAACCGGTAATTCTCCGGCTGCGCGAACTGCGGCATCATCTCTTTGTGATGCAGGATGGGGCCGGCGATCAGGTGCGGAAAGAAGGTCACGAAGAGCACGTAGCTCAGCAGGCTGCGTTCCTTCACCACACCCGCCTTGCAGTCCAGCAGGTAGCCGATCTGCGTGAACGTGAAGAACGAAATGCCCAGCGGCAGGATGATGTCGTCCGCCGTCGATGCCGTCATGCCCAGGTCGTTCAGGAAGTTCAGCAGCGTCGCGAAATACTTGTAGTGAAACAGCAGCGCCAGGTCGGCGCCCACGCCCAGGCCCACGATCAGCCCTTGCAGCCGGGGCCGCCCGGCGTAGTGCAATATCAATTGGCTGACGATGTAATTGAAGGCGATGGAACCGGCCAGCAGCACGACGAACTGCGGATTCCACCAGCCGTAGAAGACCAGCGAGGTCAGGCACAGCCACAACGCCGCCAGCCGCACGTTCAGCGGCCCCAGCGCGTAGTACGCCGCCAGCGTGACGGGCAGGAAGATGAACAGGAACAGGTAGGAATTGAATAGCATGTCGGTTCGCTACGGGATGCGGGCCAGCAGGGCGAGTTCGTCCGCGGTCAGCGGCAGCGACAGGGCGTTCTCCGAGAACTCCCAGATCACGAGCTTCAGGCTGGCGGGCCACTGCGCGCGCTGGTTCAGCGCCATCGTCAACGCACCCGAGAACTGTCCGCCGTCCAGGCTCATGTTCCACACCTCGCGGCCCAGCCCCATGCCCAGGCGTTCGGCGAACTGGCTGCGGCGGCCGTTCGAGGTGCCCGCCAGCAGCACGTCCACCGGCGCGGGCTCGTCCAGCAGGCCGCCGCCGCGCACCGGCTCGATCTTCGCTTCCGACACCTGCTCCAGGTCGGGCCGCCAGCCGGGCGGCGCGCGCTCCAGGCCCGCCAGCACAATCAGGTCTCCCATGCGCGGCTGCGGCGCGGGCGCCGGATCGGTCTTGAACGCCTGCGTGCCCGCGCCGCCCAGCAGCGGCAGCGCCGCCTCGGCCACCCGCGCGGCGGCGGCCTGCGCGCCCTGGGCATTCATGTGCACGTCGGTGCGGAAAAAGCGGGGCGCGGGGGCCGCCTGCAGCGCCTCGCGCAGGTCCACGAAGGGCACGCCGTCCGCCCGCAGCGCCGCCTGCCAGTCGTCCAGGACCTGGCGCATCGGTTGCGACACCGGCAGGCCGCAAAGCTGGCCGGATTCGATGCGCGACTTGTCGGGCACCGCGACGACCAGCACCTGGACCTGCTTGGCGCGCAGTTCCCGAACCCAATGCCGCATCAGCCGCAGGCGTTCATTGAAGACGTGCACGCCGGGCGGGGGCCGCAGGCCGTCGCGGTAGAACAGCCATTGCGGGCAGCCCATCGCAACCTGCTCGCCCAGGTCGCCCAGGAGCCGATAACGCAGCGCGGCGTTCCAGGTGTCGACGTCGGCCTGGCGCGGCAAGGCCAGCGCCCGGTTCAGCGCGGCGCCCGCCGAGCCGTCCAGCCAGGCGGACGGCGCCACGTCGGCCCCCGAGAGGCGGGCCTGCGCCAGCCGCCAGCCGCCCCAGCCCAGGCCGGCCGCCAGCAGGATGGCGACGACGCAGGCGGTAAGACGGTGGCCGGCGTCCGGGCGGCCCGCGTCAGGGCGTCCGGTGGTGTCCGGTTGGTCCGACGGTTTCACGCGCTTATTTCCCGAGCGCCGCTTTCATGCGGGCGCGCCAGGCGTCGGCGCTCATGAGGGAGGCGTTGTCCCACAGCCCGCGGGCGTCCGGGCCCTGCGCGTAGGTGGGCTCGAACATCTGCCAGACCAGCACTTGGGGCTTGTTCTGCTTGAACGCCGGCGACTCCAGGTACTCCAGCAGCATGACCCAGTGGCCCACGTTGCCGGGCTTCCAGTTCACCGACACCGGGCGGTCCAGGGCATTGGACAGCTTCTGCGGAAAGCCGAAGTAGGGCTGCACCATGCTGTGGCCGGTGACATGCACGGGCGCCGGCGTGTCGTCCAGCAGGCTCTGGCCCTCGGCCTGGCGCCGCACCGTGAAGGTTTCGCGGCCTGCCTGCTTGCGCTGGTCCGGCGTGAGAAAGAGTTCGGCCAGATCGCCATAGCGGCGTTCGTTGACGACGCTGCCCAACTGCATGCCCGTGCCGGGCTTGCCGGCCAGCGTCTTCACGTCCTGTCCGATGCGCTGCGCCATCGCTTCGGCGGTGGCGTCGGCGGCCGCCTGCGTCCAGTGCTGGTCGGTGCGGTAGAAGACGTCCTGGCCGCCGTTCTTGACCCGCTGCAGCACCGCCTCGTCGTCGATGGTGGAAATACCGGCCTGCCGGAGCTTGTCCTGGATGGTCTGGTAGCGCTTCTTCACGTCGGCGCTGAGCGCCTTGCCGTCCGGCAGCTTGTCCTGATAGAAGAGCGTCTTGTCCGGCAGCACCAGCACTTCGAGCTGGATGCCCCTGGCCGCCAGCGCGTCGCGCGTCTCGCGCACGAGCTGCGTGGACGCGTCGATGCCGCGCATGTCCACTTGCGTCAGGCTGCCCCAGCCGGGGAACAGCCAGTTGTCCTTGCCCTGGATCACGATGGACGATGCCTGCTGCGCCTGCGAGGCGGCGGCGCAGGCCGCCATCAGGGCGGCCGACGCCAGCGCGCGGGCCAGGCCGGGCAGGGCGCGCTTCGGGAGGCGGTTTGCGAGGTGCATGCGTAGACTCTCCTTTTGATGCGGGTCGGCGTGCCGTCAGTACGACAGGGTCAGGTTGATGAACAGGCCCTTGGCCCGGTCGGCCTGCCCGCCGCCGATGTTGAAACGGTATTGGGTCGTCAGGTCCAGATAGGACATGGGCGCGGTGTAGTGGTCTTCCCGGAACCAGTAGCGCAAGTTGAAGCCCGGGCCGGCGCCCATCGACCACGAGGCGTTGTCGCCCAGCAGCCGGTAGGAGTCGGAACCGTCGATGTCAAAGCCCGTCACCCGGTTCTTGTTCCATAGCCAGTCCGCGCCGATCACCGCGTACGGAAAGAACACCAGGCGTTCGCTGATCGCGTCCACGCGGTAGCTGCGGCCTACGCGCAGTTCGCCGGCGCCGAAGGCCTGGTCGCGCTTCAAGCGGCCCGACGACTTCTCGCCGTCGACGCCCGTCGCGTTGTCGCGCAGCCAGAACTTCGCGGGCATGTCCTGCCACGAATAGCCGGCCTGGACGTAGCCCTCCATCGTGAACCAGTCGGGGCGGTCGATGCGCAGCGTGGTGCCTTCATAGAGTCCGTAGGTCACATAGGCCAGCCAGCCGCCGCTGCCGGCATCCGTCTGGTAGTGCGCGGTCTGGTTGTCGCGGTTGAGCGCGCAGCGCAGCGCCGCCGGGTCGGGGCTGAACGTGCCGCGGCGCGTGGCGCTGCCCAGGTTGAACTGGCGCTCCAGGCCGAACGTCACGCCCACTTCGGTGGACGGGGTGAATCGCATGCCCAGCGAGCCGATGGTCGTGGGAATGCCGGAGATGCCCTGGTTGGTGGCTTCCTGGATGTCGACGGTGCCGCCGCACGGATCGGACACGGTCTGGCTGGCGGTCCTGCCGCCCTTGTCGTACAGGGTATTGGACAGGCGGCCATAGAGTTCGAAGGTGCGCGTCGACGAATTCAGGAAATCCGATGGCCGCCAGAAGATCTCGGCGGTGCTGAACACGGCGTCCCCGGGCACCGTGATGGCCGCGCCGCCCAGCCCGGACGACGCCGGCCGCGCGCCGCGGTAGCCGGCCGAGAAATAGCCGCCCCATTCGCGCGCCAGGCCGCCGATGGCATTGCGCGTATCGAATCGCTGCTGGGGCGTCAGATCGAGCTTGCCCGCATCGTTCTCGTCTATGGCCTCCTTGAGCCGATCGACGGCGCCCCGCTTGTCGCCCGTGCCGGCCAGCGCATAGCCTTCGTCCAGGATCACCGTGGGCGGGGCCTTGCCGGTGGCGCGCGCGGCCTGGAAGTCCTGCAGCGCCAGTCCAGGCTGGCGCATGCGCTGGTGCAGGTAGCCGCGCTGCATCAGCAGCGCGGGATCGTCGGGCTGCGCGGCCAGGGCCTCACTCATGCGGGCATTGGCCTCGGCCAGCTGCGCGGGGTTGCCGGCCGCCAGCGTGGTGGTCAGCAGGCGCTGGTACTCCTTGTTGGCGGGGTCCTGCTCGACCGCCTTGCGCGCCTGGCGGATCGCTTCCGGGTAATCCTCGCGCGCATAGGCGGCATAGGCCAGCGACGCGGGACCGCCGCTGCCCGCGGCGTCCGACGGCAACAGCTCGCAGGACGTGCCGTAGGGCGTGTCGCGGCAGTCCTGCACCGGGGCGGGATAGTTGGCCAGCGTCAGGGTGGCGGGGATGGCGGGGCGGGCGCGGGCGCGTTTGATGCGCTGCGCCGCCGCCTCGTCCTTGCCGTCCAGCGGTTCGACCAGCGCCAGCGCGCGCGCGTTTTCGCCAGCGGCCAGCGCCGCGTCGGCCGCGATCAGGCGCACGTTGCGCCGCTGTTCGTCGTCCAGCCAGTCCTGGCCGAGCGCCGCGTCGAAGTCCGCGTCGGCCTCTTGCGTCTTGCCCTGGCGCTGGCGCAGATAGCCGCGCATCAGCAGCGCGACCGTATTCTCGTCGTCCTGCAGCATGGCGTCCGTGGCGGCCTGCTCCGCCGCGTCGAGCTGGTTGTCCAGCATGAGGGCGGTGATCAGCAGCAGGCGGTGGCTGGGGCTTTCCGGGGCCAGCGCGACGGCCTGCCGCGCGAGCGGCACGGCGTCGCCCGGGCGGTTGGCGATCAGCGCCTGGTAACCCGCCTCGGCCGGCTTGACCGCCATCCGGCGCTTGAGCGTCTGCTGGCGCGCGGCCAGGTCATTCCGGTTGGGCGCGCCCAGCGCCAGCGCCCGGGCGGCCGCTGCCTCGGCCTCGGCGTATTTGCTTTGCGCTTCCAGCGCGTCGAGCCACAGCATGGCCCAGGCGCCTTGTTTGGGATCGATCCGGAACGCGCGTTCGGCGCCGCGCTCGGCCGCGGGGTAGTCCGCGCGGTTGTAGTCCGCGTAGGCGCGGGTGGCGATCGGAAAGCCGCGCTGGTAGGCGCTGGCAGGCCTGGCTGCGGAGGCAGGTCGGGCCGCGTCAGGCCGGGCCACGTCAGGCCGCGCCGCGGCGGGCCGCAGGTTGGCGCGCGCCTGGCGCAGGGCGGGCGTGTCCAGGCCGCTGGCGATGGCGTCGGCGGCAGCCTTTTCGGCTTCCTGGATCTTGCCCTGCTTCTGCAGGGAATAGATCAACAGCAGCCGCAGGCGCTCGACGTCGGGGCGCAGCACGATGGCCGATTCGGCCTGCTGCTGCGCCAGCGCATAGTTGCCCGCGTCGTAGTTCTTGTAGCCCTCGTCGGCGAACTGCCAAGCGGCGCCTTCCAGCGGCGCTTCGGTCCTGGCCTGGGCCTGGACGCTCGCAGGCGCCGCGGCCCAGGCACAGGCCAGGGCGGCGGACAGAACGAGCGATCGGGGAAAAGACGTCATGGCGCAGCGGGTTTGGTGCCGGGGGCGGCGGGCGGTTCGCCTTGTCCGGCCTGTTGGAATTGGATGGCTTCGTGCAGCGTGCCTTCGTCCAGCCAGCCTTGTTCGGTCAGGATCTGGCCCAGCGGCTTGTTCTCGCGGGCCTGGATCTCCAGCGCCCGTTCCAGCGTGGACTGGTCGATTGCCTGCCAGGACAGCAGCAGCTCGCCCAGCCGCTGGCGCTGCTGCGCGAGCTGGTCGGTGGACGGGAAGTCGTGCATGGTCTTGTCCCACGCCAGCCGCTTGCCCGTGATCAGGTGGCCGATGAACAAACGCCAGGCCCGCGCCGCCGCCATGGCGTTGATGAAGTTGCCCACGATCATCCGGGGAATCGACAGCAGGGCATGTTCCCAGCCGTACATCCGGCCGACGAAATAGGCGCGCTGCACCACGCGCAGCAGCAGCGCGACGGCATTGGCCCACATCAGCGTCACCAGCCAGCCGCCGGGCCGGAAGTAAGAGGGGTAGTACACCGTCCACCAGCCAAACAGGTCGGCCAGGTAAAAGACAAAGAAATTGGCCAGCAGCACATAGGCCAGGATGGCAATGAAGGACGTGACCAGGCCCTTGCGGTCGCGGAACAGCAGGTACCGGGTCGCGAGCGATCCCGTCCATCCCACCTGCTGCCAACCTTGCAGGCCGATCCCCAGCGTCCAGCGCGCCTTCTGCCGGTAGGCGGTGCGGAAGGTGTTGGGAAAATATTCGCGCACGCCCAGCGGCATGCGCAGGGGCGCGACGCGTTCCTTGCCCATGCCGAACCAGGACTGGCGGCGCGTCACGTATTCGACGGGGAATTTGCCGAAGATCTGGCGCATGCCGCGCTGGGCCAACCGCGCGCCGATGTCGTAGTCCTCGGTGAGCGTGTCCGTGTTGAACGGCTGGTTGTTCGTCTCGGCCGCCAGCTCCAGCAGCGCGCGGCGCGAAAAGCACGTGCCCACGCCCGCGGACGGCACCATCTTGGACAGGCTCTCGCGCACCACCAGGTCCTTGGTGTGCCATTCCGCGAACTCGTCCATGTAGGTGCCCGCCACCAGCTCGTACCAGTGCCGCTCCAGCGACGTCACGGGAAGCTGGATGAAGTCGATGCGCGGCAGCAGGTAGTTGTAGTACTTGAGTTCCAGCGGGTGCAGCACGTCCTCGCTGTCGTGCAGGATCACGCCGGCAAACGGCACGGGTTGCTTGGCGTCCTGCGCAAAGATCGCCTGCACGATCCAGTTCAGGCAATCGGCCTTGCAGGTCGGGCCGTCGTGCGGCACTTCCACGCGGATCAGTTGGCGATAGCGGCGGCGCATCCGCTCCACTTCCTTGATCGTGCGCTCGTCGTTCCGGTAGGTGCCCGCGAAGATCATGTAGTTCTTGTATTCCAGCGTCGACACCATGGTCTCCAGCATCGACGCGATCACGTCGTACTCCAGCCAGGCCGGCACCATGATCGCAAGCGGCTGCTCCGGCTTGGCGCGCAATTGCTCGGCCGTCAGCGGCGTGTAGCGGCGCTTGATGGTCAGCGACCGCCACAGCTCGCGCACCCAGTACCAACCGTCGATGAACAAATCATCCAGGCTGGACAGCAGGATGATCACGCCCACCACGGCGGTGACGACCTCCAGGCCGCGGTAGTAGTCCGCGATCAGGTAGGGCCAGTAAAGCGAGGACATGGCGCCTGGTCCTTTCGGATTACCGGGGTTCCTTCTTCTTCCTGCGGCTCACTCGCATCGCCAGGATCAGGATCAGCAGCAGCACCAGAAGGCTGATGCTGACGGCCGGCACGCTCCACGAGATATAGCGGCGCCACTCGAAAAAGGCGCTCTCGCCCGCGCCGGGCGGATGGCTCGCGTCCGGGTTGGCGCTGTCGATCCAGGCCACCGGGCCCGCCGCGCCGATGAGCGCGATGTTGCCGCGATTGAGCACGAAGGGGGCGTCCGTCATGCCCGGCTGCTGCCCCAGCGTGTGCCACAGGATGCCGTCCTGGCCGCCCGCGCTGACCACCTCGGCGGTGCTCAGGCGGGTGAGGCCGGCAATGTCCAGCCACGTCGTGTCCTTGCCGGCCACCTGCAACTGCTTGCGCTCGGTGACCTGGACCGAGGCCTTGGCGCCTTCCACCGGCAATTCCATCGCCAGGAAGGGGCGCGCCGGTTTGACCGGCTGGCCCGCGGGAGAGACCGACAGCTCGGCGCGCGTGGCCGACACGCCGCTGGCCGCCGCGATGCCGATCACGCGCTTGATGTTGTCGGGCGCGTCGGCCAGATAGCTGTCCGGAATCAGCACCTGGGGCGAGCCGGCCATCAGCGGCAGCAGGCCCACGAACGTGCCGTCCGGCTGCGCCTTCCCCGGCTTCACATAGCTGGTCGGCAGCACGTTGACGGGAAAGCCCTGCGGAATCTCATTGCAGTCCACGGACACGGGCTGGCGCTGGAAGGTCACGCGCACGGTGTTGGTCACGCCCAGCGCATAGGCGGGCACACGCGCGGCCAGGCGTTCCGGCTGCCCGTCGGCTTCCAGTTGCCGGGCGCCCAGCAGGATGCCGTTCCAGAACACGGACGCCACCGGACGCGTCGACGATGCGCCGGGCGCGGCCGCCACGTCCATGATCAGCTCGTCCGGCACGCGGCCGTCGGCGGTCACGGCGGCCAGCGGGAAAGCCGCGTTCCAGTCGCCGCGCGCCACCACGTCAAAGCTCGTGGACGAGCCGCCCAGGCTGGACAGGCGCACGCCGCCGTCCGGCATCGATTGCGGGGGCGTGGCCGTCTGCACCTGCACCTGGCGGCTGGCCAGGATGCGGCGCCAGGCGGTGTCGAACACGCCCGCGCCCTGCGCGCCCGCGTCGGCCGCCACGGCGATCACCGCCTGCCCGCCCAGCGGCGCAAGGCGGATCGTTCGGGACGGCTGTGCGGCGCCCGCCAGCGGCATGCGCTGCTGGCGCCACGCCTTGAAGGCGTCCGCGGCGTCGGCGTCCGAGGCAAGCTGCGCCTGCAGGGCGTCCAGCGCCGCGTTGTATTTCGTGCCGAGCGCGGCATCGGCAATGACCACGTCGCCCGCCACGGACGGCGCGCCCATCACCAGCAGGGCGCCGATTTCCGCGGGGTTGGCGAGCGTGTGCGTTTCTTTGCCGGCCACCGCGGCAAACGCCGGCACCTGCGCCAGCCCCGCGGGAACCTGCAGGCCGCGCGTGTCGACCTCGTCGCCTACCGACGGGAAGGCCTTGACCGCCACCCGCTTGCCGCCGCGCTCCATCGCCACGCCCAGGCGCCAGGCGCTGTCGAAGGCCTGCTGGTCCAGCTTGCGGCCGGCGACCATGAGCACGGGCCGGGCGGGCAGCGAGCCCCATGCATCGTCCAGGCTGTGGATCGCGGAGGCGTCGTAGCGGTAGCTCAGCCGCGTCTGCGGCGAGATCGTCAGCGCATTGCCCGTGGCGCGGTTGCTTTCACATTGGCGCCGCGCGATGTCGGATTGCCAGTCCACGCCCACGCGCAGAAAACCCGATTCGCGGATACGGGGGTCGACGCGCAAGGCGCGGCTGGCCGACCCGTCGCCATCCGCGATCCGCTGCGCGACCTGCGGCACGCCGTCGAGCCACAGCACCATGCTGGTCCGGCCCGGTTCGCCCTTGGTGTAGCGCGCATCGAAATCCAGCGTGGCATCCGCGATCGGCACGCCGCGCGGCACCGGCAGATAGAACTCCTGCCGCGCATCGCTGTTGCTCAGCACGACGGGCTCGGTGATGCCCAGGTCTTCCAGCGTGGCGCTGCGCGTCACCAGGACGTCGCTTTGCAGGCGGCGCAAGGCGTCGCCGGCCGGACTGGCAAGCGCGCCCAGCGGCGCCAGCAGTCCGGCCGCGGCCAGGGCGAGGCACAACGCGCGAAGGTCGGAGGCTCGTGAAGAGAGGGGCATGAAGGCTCCAGGCAGGAAAGGCATCGCGGCAGGGGTTCAGACAGGCGGGGTGGCGTAGGGATCGAATTCCGCCACGGGGCGCGCGCAGAGCGCATCCACGATGCGCTGGCTGGCTTTGCCGTCGCCATACGGATTGATCCGGCGCGAAAAGGCGCCGTGCAGCGCGGGGTCATCGAGCAGCCGGCCGACCTCGCCGACGATGCGGCGCACATCGGTGCCCACCAGCGCCACCGTGCCGGCCCGCACCGCTTCGGGCCGCTCCGTGACGTCGCGCATCACCAGCACCGGCTTGCCCAGGTAGGGCGCCTCTTCCTGCACGCCGCCGGAATCGGTGAGGATCAGATGAGACCGCCGCATGAACCAGACGAAGTCGAGGTAATCCAGAGGCTCGATCAGGTGCACGTTCGGCCGTCCGGACAACTCGCTCATCACCACGCCGCGCACCTGGGGGTTCAAGTGGACCGGATAAACGATCTGCAGGTCCGGCCGCCGCGCCAGTTCGGCCAGCGCCGCGCAGATGTTGCGAAACCCCTCGCCGAAACTCTCGCGCCGGTGTCCGGTCACCAGCAGCAGTCGCCGGTTCGGGTCCAGCCAGGCGTACCGGGTCCGCAGCGCATGGTCCAGCGCGCCGCCGGCGGTCAGTTTGGCACAGGTCATCGCCAGCGCGTCGATCACCGTATTGCCGGTCACCGTGATGCTCCCGGCCAGGTTTTCGCGCAGCAGGTTGCCGCGCGATTCCGCGGTCGGCGCGAAGAGCAGGTCGCCCACCGCATCGACCACGCGGCGGTTCATTTCTTCGGGGAAGGGCATCGCCAGATTGCCCGTGCGCAGTCCCGCCTCCACGTGCCCGATGCGCACGCGCCGATGAAACGACGCCAGCGCGCAGGCCGACGCCGTGCTCGTGTCGCCATGCACCAGCACGCAATCGGGCTTCTCCGCTTCCAGCACGCCGTCGACGCGGCTGATCAGGCGGGCATACGAGCCGTTCAGCGACTGGTTGGGCACCATGATGTCCAGGTCGTGCTGCGCCTTCAGGTCAAACAGCGTCAGCACCTGGTCCAGCATCTCCCGATGTTGTCCGGTCACGCAGACCACGCTATGGATCGTCGGCTCGCGCTGCAGCGCCGTGACCAGCGGCGCCATCTTGATGGCCTCCGGGCGCGTGCCAAATATCGACAGGACTTTCATAGCGCGAACGGGCCTCCAGCGCCGGTGGCATTTTTGGCGTTCATTGTGTCTTGAAAGCATTCGTAATATGTGTCGGATTATGTCGAACCATTCCATGGACTGGTCCGTCTCCCTGACTCAAGCCGCCTTTCGGTTTCCCAATGCCCATGCGGGTTTGGCGGCCAAATTCGGGGTCCGATCAGCGGCGCGGCGTTACCGCGAGGAGGGCTGATGGCGTGAAACAACCTATTTCAGTTGCATCGGGTCGGGGCTTAGGCCGCAATGGGCCTTCCCCGGTCGCGTCGCGTATCCTGGCCGGCGCGGGCCGGTGAAATACTGATACAGACGGCGGTCGGTCCGGCCGGGCCATTTGTGGTCGACGCGCCACAGGGACGGGACGCGCGCAGGGCGCCCGATTGCGAGTAAGGTTAAGGGCAGTGGCCTAGATTGCCCGGCACCCCGGCCCGTGCCGCCAGCAGGAACCCGAACACCATGAAGACTCCCCACGTAGCGCTGCGGCTGGTCCTCGCCATCGCGGCTTTCGCCTCGATCACCGCCTGCGCCGACACGCAGCCCCAGCGAACCGACCTGGACTACCGCAGCCGTCCCCTGGACTCGCCCCCGTCCGCCACCAACCCCAATCCCTCCGGCCAGCGCCTGACCATCCAGTCCGGAGAGGGCGAACGGCTGAACCTGCCGTGGTTCATCGAAGGCGCACAGGATTGGGTCAACCGGCAATGACTGCGGGGCTACGGCCCGCCGGGACGAAAAAAATCCTCAAGGATTTGCATCCTTGAGGATTTCTTGTTTCAGCTGACGTTGCTGAACGGAATTTGGTGGAGCCGGGGGGAATTGAACCCCCGTCCGCAAGCCCTCCGCAACCAGTTCTACATGCGTAGTCGATTTATTTGGTTTTAACTTTGGACTTAGCCAACCGACAGGCCGGACCAAAGCGATTCACGTAATTTAAATCTGAGCCGTGTGACCCCAGCGCAGACCGATTCCTTGTGAATGTCGCTGCTGCGGTTCGAGGGTTACCCCCCTAGGAAGTTGCCTTCCTCCGCCTGACCCAAGGACAGATCAGTGCAGCGGCTCACCGCTTAAGCGGCGAGAGCGAAACGCTCGTCGTTGGCGTTTGTAGTGTTCCAGTGGTTTAACGAGCGTACTGGTGCTCGGCATGCCCTGAGTTGTTTCGCGACCCACGTCGAATCCGGATCGGCCCCAAGAACTTCTATTGTACTGGCAAACGCAATAGCCCGCCATGGGCGCGGTCCATCATTGCCGGTGTGGCGCGGGTGAGGCGTCCGGTTCAGGCTGCATTCGCGCACTCGGCCTTGGATGGCCGGCCGGCGCGCGACGCCGCCATCATCAGCGCCGCCAGGGCCACGGACATGCCCACGATCGCGGCGGCGGCCCAGCCCAGAGTCGCCAGCCCGTACTGGTCGATCACATGCCCGCCCACGACCGCGCCCAGCCCGATGCCGATGTTGGCGCCGGAAATGTTCAGGGATGCGGCAAATGCGGGCGCCTCGGGGGCGGACTTCATCAGCCGTACGTGGCACACGATGAATAGCGCGGCCTGCGCAATGCCCCAGATCCCGAGCGCCACGGCGAGCAGGCCGGGCGACTGCATGACCGGCGCGACGAACGCCAGACCCACCGCCATCAGCGCCGAGAACAGGCTCGTGGCGCCCAGCGGGCTGCGGTCCACGATCCGGCCGCCCAAGGTGTTGCCGACCAGGCCGACCGCACCAAACGCCATCATCGTCCAGCCCACCGTCTCGCCGTCAAAGCCAGCCAGCCGTTCCAGCATGTCCGCCAGATACGTGTAGGCCGTGAACATGCCCGTGAACACCAGCAGCGACAGCAGCACGTGGCCCACCACCATGGGGTTGCGCAGGATGCGCACCTGCGTGACGAGGCGCACGTTCTCGGTGCGGACGCGGGTCTTGGGAAAGGCGACGAGCAGCAGCAGGGCTTTGGCGAATGCCACGGCCGACAGCACCCAGAACGCGGCGCGCCATCCGAATGCGTCCGAGATCAGGACGCCGATGGGAATGCCGAACACCGTGGCCGCCACGATGCCAAAGGCGACCGTCGAAATGGCCCGCCCGGCTCGCGCCGGTCCGACAATTTCCACCGCGGTGGCGCTGGCAAGCGACCAGAACACCGGCAGAGCCAGCGCCGGCACGAAGCGGGCGATCGCCATGACCCAGATGTTGGGCGCCACGGCCGCCAGGGCATTGGACAGGCCGAACAGCGCAAGCACGCCAATGAAGAGGCGCTTGCGTTCCAGGTTCGCCATCAGGGCGGTCAACAGGGGGCCGGTCGCCGCGACGGTGAAGGCGAACAGGGTCACCAGCAAGCCGGCCTGGGAAACCGTCACGTCCAGGTCGCGGGCCAGGGCGGGCAGCAGCCCCACGATCAGGAATTCGGTGGTCAGGATGGTGAAGCCGGCAGCGGACAGAAGCAAGATAGGCAAAAGCATGGGCATTCCTAGGACGCGACGCCGAATGGCGCCGCGCGGTCAGGGCGGTGGAGTGTGTGGTCCAGCGGTCAGAGGTGCGCCGCCTGGCGATGGCGGGGCAGGGGCGGCAGGCGCAGGGCCCGCCGGCATCGAATTCGTTGCGGCCTGAAAAAGCCGCAACGCCGGCACGGGCCGGAAAGCATGCAATCCGGGAAAATCCGGAGCGCCATGCACGGTTCACACTGTAGGGGACATGGGCTGCCGGATAAACCCTCGGCATCCGGATAGATTAGTCGGCCCGAGGCGCTAATCGGCCTGGACAATCCGCAGCGGCACAGACGACCCAAGGCGAAAAGAGGTGGGGCCGCAAGGAAAGCGGATCGTCGCGGACCAAGCCGACACGCCGGCGCCGCACCAGGCCGCCCGGGGGCGGGCCTGGGGTGCGCGTCAGCGCAGGTCGCGCGGCAGCAGCGGTTCGATGGCGGACCACAGGTCCGCGGGCGAGTGGGCGCAGGTTTCCGCCTGCCACGCAATGACGTCGTCGTCTTCGCCGACGTAGCCGTAGGCGGCCGCCACGGCGGGCATGCCCGCGGCGTGCGCGGCCTGGATGTCGCGCAGGTCATCGCCGACGTAGACACAGCGATCGGTCGCAAAGCCCGCTTCGCGCGCGGCGTGCTGCAAAGGCAGGGGATGCGGCTTGGCGTGGGCGGTGGTGTCGCCGCAGACCAGCACGGCGCTGTCGCGCGTCAGGTCCAGGAATTCGACGATGGGCAAGGTCAGGTAGGTGACCTTGTTGGTGACGATGCCCCAGGACATGCCGCGGCCACGGATGTCGGCCAGCAGGTCTTCGATGCCGGGAAAGAGCTTGCTGTGCACCGTCGAACTGGCGGCGTAGTCTTCCAGGAACTGCAGTCGCGTCGGCTCGTAATCCGGGTCGCCGGGCTGCAAGTCGAGCGCCACCCGCAACAGCCCGCGCGCGCCCTGCGAGGCCACGGGCCGCAGCGCCTCGTAGGCCATCGGCTCCAGTCCGCGGCGGGTGCGCTGGCGGTTTGCGGCGGCGGCCAGGTCGGGGGCGGTGTCGGCCAGGGTGCCGTCGAAATCGAACAGGATCAGGGCGCTCATTTGCGGGTAGCCATCAGGTAGTTGACCGACGTGTCGGACGACAGTGTGTAGATCTGGGTGATCGGGTTGTATTCCATGCCGCGCATGCTGACCGGTTCCAGGCCCGCGCCGCGCGCCGCCGCCGACAGCTCGCTCGGCTTGATGAACTGGTCGTAGGTGTGCGTGCCACGAGGCAACAGGCGCAGCACGTATTCCGCACCGATGATCGCAAAAAGGAACGACTTCGGGTTGCGGTTCAGCGTGGAAAAGAAGACCCAGCCGCCGGGTTTGACCAGCGTGGCGCAGGCGCGCACGATCGAGGCGGGGTCCGGCACATGCTCCAGCATTTCCATGCAGGTCACCACGTCGTATTGGCCGGGCTGCTCGACAGCCAGTTCCTCCACGGGCACCTTGCGATACTCCACCTTCACGCCGGATTCCAGGCCATGCAGGCGTGCGATCTTCAGGGACTTGTCGGCCAGGTCGATGCCGGTCACGTCGGCGCCGCCGCGGGCCATGGATTCGGACAGGATGCCGCCCCCGCAGCCCACGTCCAGCACCTTGCGTCCGGCAAGGCTGCCCGCGCATTCCTGGATCCATTCCAGCCGCAGCGGATTGATCGCATGCAGCGGCTTGAACTCGCTTTCGGGGTCCCACCAGCGGCTGGCGAGGGCGCTGAACTTGTCGATTTCAGCCTGGTCGGCGTTGATGGAGGCTTGCGCGGTGTCGTGAGATTGCGTGTTCATGGGCAGTCCGGCGTAAGGCAGCTCTATATATAGAGGGGTCCAGCGCACAAGGCGAGGAGGGCGCGGCATTGCACCAGTTGGGTGCATTGCCGGCGAAAAAAAGGGCCTCGCTATGCGAGGCCCCCTTATTGTAGCTAGTCCGGCAATTACTTGCGGCTACCCACGATTTCGATCTCAACGCGACGGTTCTGGGCGCGACCTTCCTTCGTCTTGTTGGAAGCGATCGGCTGCAGTTCACCCTTGCCTTCCGTGTAGATACGGTTGGGGTCGATGCCGAGGCTGACCAGGTAAGCCTTGACCGAAGCGGCGCGGCGCTCGGACAGCTTCTGGTTGTACTGTTCGGTACCGATCGAGTCGGTGTGGCCGACGGCGATGATGGTTTCCAGATCGATCGTGCGAACTTGCTGAGCGACTTGCTGCAGCAGTTGGCGACCTTCAGGCTTCAGGACCGACTTGTCGAAGTCGAAGAACGTGTCAGCATTGAACACGACCTTTGCCGCCATCGGGGCCGGCTTCGCCTTCTGTTGGGCAACCGGGACGCCGTCGCAGCCGGGGATGCCGGTGGCCGGGGTCCAGAAGGCATCGCGCCAGCACAGTTCGTTCGTGCCGTTCTTCCAAACGTCACCGAACGGGTTGCGCCAGTTGTCCACGGTTTGCGCGGAAGCTACACCAGAGGCCGTGACGGCGGCGAAGGCGAGCGCCAGAGCGAATTTGGAGGGTTTGTTCATGTTTCTCCTCGTTGAGCTTGAAGCTGGATAAGTGACTCGCAGCGAACCCCCGCCGCATATCAGGAAAACGGGGCCAGTATAGCAACGCCAAGAGCTGGTTCAAAGGAATAGCTACTGGGTTTCCTGCGTGCTGGAAACAATCTTAAGGCATTTGGGGGGCTTTGGCTTCCCTGGACAGGCGCATTAATGCTGGATATGACGTTTTCGGCGCTCCTTCCGTTTCCCATGTTGGTTTTTGACAACAGGCCCTTGGGGCTTGGGTGGGCGTGGCCGGGCGGCGCTTCCGGTCGCCCCGTTCCGGCCCGGTTGAGACGCGTTCACGTCGGCCTTCAGGTCGCCCCGCCAATCGAATGATAGAATTTCCTGTTTACCCGGCCCGGGTTCCTCCTTACACGATTCTGTCGTTATATATATGGATTCCTTTGCCAAGGAGACGCTTCCGGTATCGCTGGAAGAAGAGATGCGCCGCAGTTACCTCGATTACGCAATGAGCGTGATCGTCGGTCGGGCGCTACCGGATGTGCGGGACGGCCTCAAGCCCGTCCACCGGCGCGTGCTCTACGCGATGCACGAGCTGAACAACGACTGGAACCGCGCCTACAAGAAGTCCGCGCGTATCGTCGGGGACGTCATCGGTAAGTACCACCCCCACGGCGACCAGTCCGTCTACGACACGATCGTCCGCATGGCGCAGGATTTCTCCATGCGCTACATGCTGGTCGACGGCCAGGGCAACTTCGGTTCCATCGACGGCGACAACGCCGCGGCGATGCGTTACACCGAAATCCGCCTGGCCAAGATCGCCCACGAGCTCCTGGCCGACATCGACCAGGAAACCGTCGACTTCGGCCCCAACTACGACGGCAGCGAGCAGGAACCGCTGCTCTTGCCGTCGCGCCTGCCCAACCTGCTGGTCAACGGCAGCTCGGGCATCGCGGTGGGCATGGCCACCAACATTCCGCCGCACAACCTCCAGGAAGTGGTCGACGGCTGCCTGTATTGCCTGCGCAATCCGGCGTGCACGGTCGATGAGCTGATCGAGCTCATCCCGGCGCCGGACTTCCCCACGGGCGGCATCATCTACGGCATGTCCGGCGTGCGCGAAGGCTATCGCACGGGTCGCGGCCGCGTCATCATGCGCGCCAAGACGCACTTCGAAGACATGGAGAAGGGCAATCGCCAGGCGATCGTCATCGACGCGATTCCCTACCAGGTCAACAAGAAGACCCTGCAGGAACGCATCGCCGAGCTGGTCAACGACAAGAAGATCGAAGGCATCTCGGATATCCGAGACGAATCCGACAAGGATGGCATGCGCCTGGTCATCGAGCTCAAGCGCGGTGAAGTGCCTGAGGTCGTGCTGAACAACCTCTACAAGAATACGCAGTTGCAGGACACCTTCGGGATGAACCTGGTGGCGCTGGTCGACGGCCAGCCCCGCCTGCTCAACCTGAAGCAGATGATCGACTACTTCCTGCAGCATCGCCGGGAAGTCGTCACGCGCCGCACCGTGTTCCAGTTGCGCAAGGCTCGCGAGCGCGGCCACGTGCTGGAAGGCCTGGCGGTGGCGCTGGCCAACATCGACGATTTCATCGCGATCATCAAGGCGGCGCCGACGCCGCCGGTCGCCCGTCAGGAACTGATGGCGAAGTCCTGGGATTCGTCGCTGGTGCGCGAAATGCTGTCGCGCGCCGATGGCGACACGCCCGGCGGCCGCGCGGCTTTCCGACCGGACGACCTGAGCGCCGAATTCGGCCTGCAGGGCGATGGCCTGTATCGCCTGAGCGACACGCAGGCGCAGGAAATCCTGAACATGCGCCTGCAGCGCCTGACCGGGCTGGAACAGGACAAGATCGTCGGCGAATACCGCGACATCATGTCCACGATCGCCGACCTGCTGGACATCCTGGCCCGCCCCGAGCGCATCACGACCATCATCAGCGACGAACTGCAGGCCATCAAGGCCGAGTTCTCGACCGGCGCCAAGGATTCGCGCCGTTCGGAAATCGAACTGAACGCGACCGAGCTCGACACCGAAGACCTGATCACGCCGACCGACATGGTGGTCACGCTGTCGCACGGCGGCTACATCAAGAGCCAGCCGCTGTCCGAGTACCGCTCGCAAAAGCGCGGCGGTCGCGGCAAGCAGGCGACGGCCATGAAGGAAAACGACTGGATCGACCAGCTCTTCATCGCCAACACGCACGACTTCCTGCTGTGCTTCTCCAACCGCGGCCGCGTGTACTGGCTGAAGGTCTGGGAGGTGCCGCAGGGCACGCGCAATTCGCGCGGCAAGCCCATCGTCAACATGTTCCCGCTGGCCGAAGGCGAGAAGATCACGGTGGTGCTGCCGGTCAAGGAATTCAGCGAAGACCACTATGTCTTCATGGCGACCTCGCGCGGCACGGTCAAGAAGACCCCGCTGTCCGACTTCTCCAACCCCCGCAAGGCCGGCATCATCGCCGTCGACCTTGACGATGGCGACTACCTGATCGGCGCCGACCTCACCGACGGCAAGCATGACGTCATGCTGTTCTCGGACGCCGGCAAGGCCGTGCGCTTCGACGAGAACGACGTGCGCCCGATGGGCCGCAATGCGCGCGGCGTGCGCGGCATGATGCTCGAAGACACGCAGACGGTGATCGCGCTGCTGGTGGCTGGCGACGAGACGCAGACCGTGCTGACGGCCACTGAAAACGGCTATGGCAAGCGCACGCCGATCGCGGAGTACACCCGCCACGGTCGTGGCACCAAGGGCATGATCGCCATCCAGACCACCTCGCGCAACGGCAAGGTGGTGGGCGCGGTGCTGGTCATGCCTTCTGATGAAATCATGCTCATCACCACCGGCGGCGTCCTGGTGCGCACCCGCGTCGCGGAAATCCGCGAAATGGGCCGTGCGACGCAGGGCGTCACGCTGATCAACGTCGACGACGGCAGCACGCTGTCCGGCGTGCGCCGCGTCGTGGAAAGCGATGCGGACGACGATGGCGAACTGGACGAAGACGGCCAGCAAGCCGGTGGCGACGACAGCAGCGACGCAGCGGATTCGACGGAACCTACGGAGCAATAATGGCCCGCCCCTGGAACTTCTCGGCAGGCCCCTCGGCCTTGCCCGAGGTGGTGCTGCAGCAAGCCGCTGCAGAAATGTTGGATTGGCACGGCAGCGGCATGTCCGTGATGGAAATGAGCCATCGCGGCAAGCACTTCGTGCAGATCTGCGACGAAGCAGAATCCGATCTGCGCGAACTGCTGGGCCTGCCGGCGGACTACGCCGTCATGTTCATGCAGGGCGGCGGTTCCGGGGAAAACGCCATCGTCCCCATGAACCTCATGGGACGCCGCGGCGCGCCGGCCGCGGATTTCGTCGTGACGGGCCATTGGTCCAAGCGTTCCTACAAGGAAGCCGGCCGCTACGGCAGCACGCACGTGGCCGCCAGCAGCGAGCAGGCTGCCGTGATCGACGGGCGCGAGCAGGCGCCGCTGACCTGGGTGCCGCCGGTGGAAACCTGGCAGGTGCGCAAGGAATCGGCCTACCTGCACCTGTGCAGCAATGAAACCATCGGCGGCGTCGAGTTCATGGACTGGCCCGACACGGCCGATCTGGGCGCGCCCGACGTGCCGCTGGTCGTCGATGCCTCGTCGCATTTCCTGTCGCGTCCGATGGACGTGTCGCGCTGCGGCATGGTGTATGCGGGCGCACAGAAGAACGCCGGCCCTGCGGGCGTCACCATGGTCATCGCGCGCCGCGACCTGATCGGCCAGGCGCTGCCGATCTGCCCGTCCGCCTTCGACTACGCCAACGTCGCCGCCGAGCATTCGCGCTACAACACGCCGCCCACCTTCGCGATCTACATCGCGGGGCTCGTGTTCAAGTGGATCAAGGCCAATGGCGGCGTGGCCGGCATGGAAGCGGCCAACAAGGCCAAGGCCGAGCTGCTGTACGGCTACCTGGACGGCACCGACTTCTACGCGAATCCCATCCACAAGCCCGTGCGTTCCCGCATGAACGTGCCGTTCGTCCTGCGGGATGAGTCGCTCAACGACGCCTTCCTGAAGGGCGCCGAGGCGGCCGGCCTGACGCAGTTGAAGGGCCACAAGAGCGTGGGCGGCATGCGTGCCTCCATCTACAACGCCGTGCCCATGGAAGGTGTGGCGGCGCTGGTCGAGTACCTGAAGGAATTCGAGCGTCGCCATGGCTGATGAGCTGCAGCGCAAGCTGCTCCCCCTGCGCAAGCGCATCGACGAGCTCGATGCGCAGATCCTCGATCTCCTGTCTCAGCGCGCCCGCGCCGCGCTGGAAGTGGGCGAGGCCAAGCATGCCGTCCAGGCCGACGGCCCGGTGCTGCGCCCCGAGCGTGAGGCCGAAGTCATCCGCCGTCTTCAGCAGATCAATCCCGGGCCGTTTCCCAACGCCGGCGTGGCCTCGGTCTGGACCGAGATCATCTCCGCCTGCCGCGGCCTGGAACGCGGCATGACGGTGGCATTCCTGGGACCGCAGGGCTCGTTCTCCGAACAGGCTGCCCTGGAGCATTTCGGCCACGCGGTGCAGAAGCTGCCTTGCGCGTCGTTCGATGAGGTCTTTCGCGCCGTCGAGGCCGGCCAGGCCGACGTGGGCATGGTGCCGGTGGAAAACTCCACCGAGGGCGCCGTCAACCGCAGCCTGGACCTGCTGCTCAATACGCCGCTCAAGATCCTTGGCGAGCGTTCGCTCGTCATCCGCCATTGCCTGATGTCGCAATCGGGCAGCATGGACGGGGTCCGGACGATCTCCGCGCATCCGCAGGCGCTGGCCCAGTGCCAGGGCTGGCTGACGCGCAACTATCCCGACGTCGAACGCGTGGCCGCTTCCAGCAATTCCGAAGCCGCGCGCGCCGCGGCGGGCGATCCGAGCATCGCCGCGATTGCGGGCGAGGTGGCCGCGCCCGCCTGGAACCTGCAGATCATCGCCGCGGGCATCCAGGACGATCCGCACAACCGTACCCGTTTCCTGGCGATCGGCAACATCGAGCCGCTCGCCAGCGGCAAGGACAAGACCAGCCTGATCCTGGCCGTGCCGAACCGCGCGGGCGCCGTCTATGAAATGCTGGCGCCGCTGGCCGCCAACGGCGTGTCGATGACGCGCTTCGAGTCGCGTCCCGCGCGCACCGGCCAGTGGGAATATTATTTCTACGTCGACGTCCTGGGTCACCAGGGCGATCCGAATGTCGAGCGCGCCCTGGCCACATTGCAGGCGCAGGTTGCCTATCTGAAAGTGCTGGGCTCGTACCCGGCGCAGTGACATCCCACACCATGATGACCAACGCATCCAAGCCCCTCGTCGCCCCCGCGCACGTCAGCGCCATCGCGCCCTATCAGGCAGGCAAGCCGATCGAAGAACTGGCCCGCGAGTTCGGGCTGGATCCGGCCACCATCGTCAAGCTGGCCTCCAATGAAAACCCCTTGGGCATGCCCAAGTCGGCGCGCGCGGCCATGCTGGCCGCGGCCGAATCGCTGGCGCGCTATCCCGATCCCAACGGCTTTGACCTGAAGGCGGCGCTCGCCGAGCGTTACGGCGTGCCGATGAGCTGGATCACGCTGGGCAACGGGTCCAACGACATCCTGGAAATCGCGGCGCTGGCGCTGCTGGAGCCGGGCACGTCGGCGGTCTATGCGCAGCACTCGTTCGCGGTCTATCGCCTGGCCACGCAAGCGCGCGGCGCCCGCCACATCGTGGTGCCCGCCGTGGACTACGGCCACGATCTGGATGCGATGTTCGACGCGATTGCCGATGACACGCGTCTCGTGTTCATCGCCAACCCGAACAACCCGACCGGCACCTTCGTGCCCGGCGACAAGGTGGCCGAATTCCTGGAGCGTGTGCACGCCGCGCACGGCGACCGCGTCACGGTCGTCCTGGACGAGGCCTACAACGAATACCTGGATCCGGAATTGCGCTTTGACAGCACCGCGCTGGCGCGCCGCTATCCGAACCTGATCGTCTCGCGCACCTTCTCCAAGGCCTACGGCCTGGCGGGCCTGCGAGTCGGATTCTCGGTCGCCCAGCCCGGCCTGACCGACCTGCTGAACCGCGTGCGCCAGCCGTTCAATGTCAACACGCTGGCCCAGGCCGCGGCCATCGCCGCGCTGGGCGACGCCGCCTATCTCGAGGAAGCCTACGCGTCCAACAAGGCGGGCAAGGCGCAGCTCTGCGCCGCCTTCGAAAAGCTGAACCTGCGCTACGTGCCCAGTTTCGGCAACTTCGTGCTGGTGCACGTTGGCGACGCGCCGCGGATCAACCTCGAACTGCTCAAGCGCGGCGTCATCGTGCGTCCGGTGGCCGGGGACGGCCTGCCCGAGTGGCTGCGCGTGTCCATCGGACTGCCGCAGGAGAACGCCCGCTTCATCGACGCCTTGACCGCCATCCTGTCCGCATGAACGACGCGTTGCCTTCTTCCAATCAGGGGGCCGCGGGCCCCCTGATTCCTGTATTGGCGGTGGTTGGCGTGGGCCTGATCGGCGGCTCCTTTGCCGCGGCCTTGCGGCAGGCGGGGCAGGTCGGCCGCGTGCTGGGCGTGGGGCGCAATGCGCAATCGCTGGCGCGCGCCGTGGAACTGGGCCTCATCGACGAAGCCGTGACGGCCGAAGCGGCCGCGGCCCGGGCGGACCTCATCATGCTGGCCACGCCCGTGGGCGGGTTGACGAACGTGCTGTCGCAAATGCGGCCGCACCTGGGCCCCGCCACGGTGCTGACCGATGGGGGCAGCACGAAGGCCGAAGTGGTCCTGGCCGCCCGCGACGCGCTGGGCGATCGCATCGGGCAGTTCGTGCCGGGCCATCCCATTGCGGGCGCCGAGCGCACCGGGCCCGAAGCCGCCGATGCCGCGCTGTACCGCGGACGCACCGTCATCCTCACGCCCCTGCCGGAAAACGGCGCGGCGGCCACGACGCTCGTGCGCCAGGCATGGCAGGCGTGCGGCGCGGACGTCATCGACATGGACGCCGAGGCGCACGACCGTGTGCTCGCCTCGGTCAGCCATCTGCCGCACCTGCTGGCGTCGGTCTATATGGAGCAGGTGGCCACGGCCGCCGATGCCGCGACCCGGCTTGAGCTGGCGGGCAGCGGCTTTCGCGACTTCACCCGCATCGCCGCCGGATCGCCCGAGATGTGGCGCGATATCTTTCTGTCCAACCGTGACGCGATGCTGGCCGAGCTGGCCGCCGTGCGCGATGTGCTGGACCGTGCCGAGCGCGCCATCGCCGATGGCGACGGCGAGGCTTTGCTGACGCTGCTGGACACGGCGGCGCGCGCGCGCCGCGCCTGGCGCAAGGAGTAGCTGACATGGGCAATTTGCCTTACCTGGACCTGCCGCGCGTGCGGCGCGCGCAGGGCACGATGGCCCTGCCGGGCTCCAAGAGCATTTCCAACCGCGTGCTGCTGCTGTCGGCCATCGCCGAGGGCGAGACGGCCATCACCGGCCTGCTGGATTCCGACGATACGCGGGTCATGCTTGCCGCCTTGCGGCAGTTGGGCGTGCAAGTGTCCGAACTGGACGCTGGCCGGGTCACCGTGCAGGGCGTGCGGCGCTTTCCCGTGGAAGCCGCCGACCTCTTCATGGGCAATGCAGGCACCGCGATCCGGCCCCTGACCGCCGCGCTGGCGCTCATGGGCGGCGACTACCGCCTGTCCGGCGTGCCCCGCATGCACGAGCGTCCCATCGGCGACCTCGTCGACGCCCTGAACGCGCTGGGCGCGCGCATCGATTACCTGGGCCAGCCGGGCTATCCGCCGCTGCACATCGGCCGCGGCGATATCGCCGAGAACGCCGTGACGCGCGTGCAGGGCTCGGTGTCCAGCCAGTTCCTGACCGCCTTGCTGCTGGCCGCGCCGCTACAGGCAGCGCGCAGTGGCCGGCCGGTGACCATCGAGGTGGCGGGCGAGCTGATTTCCAAGCCCTACATCGAGATCACGTTGAACCTCATGGCGCGTTTCGGCGTGCTGGTGCAGCGCGATGGCTGGAGCCGGTTCGTGATCGAGGCCGGCGCTGCCTATCGCAGTCCGGGCCAGATCGCCGTGGAAGGGGACGCATCGACAGCGTCCTATTTCCTGGCGCTCGGCGCCATCGGCGGCGGGCCTGTGCGGGTAACTGGCGTGGGCGCCGACAGCATCCAGGGCGATGTGGGCTTTGCCAGCACGCTTTCCGACATGGGCGCCCGGGTCACCTACGGGCCCGACTGGATCGAAGTCTCGGGCGTGGAGGTTGCCGACGGCGCCCGGCTCAAGGCCTTCGACACCGATTTCAACCTGATCCCGGACGCCGCCATGACGGCCGCCGCGCTGGCGCTGTATGCGGATGGCCCTTGCAGGCTGCGCAACATCGGCAGCTGGCGCGTCAAGGAAACGGATCGCATCCACGCCATGCAGACCGAATTGGAAAAGCTCGGCGCGCAGGTCGAATCCGGCCCCGACTGGCTGCAGGTGACGCCTCCCGCGCAGGGCGCGTGGCGCGACGCGCACATCGGCACCTGGGACGACCACCGCATGGCGATGTGTTTTTCGCTGGCAGCTTTTGGCCCGGCGGCGGTCCGCATTCTTGATCCCGGCTGCGTCAGCAAGACGTTCCCGGGTTATTTTGACGTCTACGCCGGCCTGGTTTCGGCCTAGCGCTGCATCGCATCCATGACTTTGACTGCTTCGAACTCCGCGTCTTCCGCCCCGGTCATCACGATCGACGGCCCCACCGCATCCGGCAAGGGCACCGTGGCTCACCGCGTCGCCAAGGCGCTGGGCTGGGCGGTGCTGGACAGCGGCGCGCTGTACCGGCTGACCGCCCTGGCCGCCATCAACCGCGGCATCGCGGCCGAGGACGAACCCGCCGTGGCGCGCGTGGCCGAGACGCTGGACGTGCGCTTCGAGGGGCCCCACGTCTACCTCGAGGGCGTGGACGCCGGCCACGACATCCGCCGCGAGGAAGTCGGCAACTTCGCGTCCCGCGTGGCCGCCTTCCCCGGCGTGCGCCAGGCCCTGCTGGCGCGCCAGCGCGCCTTCCGGCTGCCGCCCGGCCTGGTGGCCGACGGGCGCGACATGGGCACCGTGGTGTTCCCGGATGCGTCCCTGAAGGTCTTTCTGGTCGCCGACGTCGTCGCCCGGGCTGAGAGGCGGCGTAAGCAGTTGATCGAAAAGGGAATTTCTGCTAATCTAGACGACCTTTTGCGGGACATGCGCGAACGTGATGCGCGCGATACCGGGCGCGCTGCCGCGCCACTTGCTCCCGCAACAGATGCGCACGTGCTGGATTCGTCGAACCTGACGATTGCGGAAACGGTGCAGGCAATACTGGATTTCTGGCAACAGGCGCAGGCCGGGCACCAGGCGCCAGAGCGGGGCTGAAGCCCGGGGCCATCCCCGAAGCGCTACCCCGACAAGCCTGGGCAGACCCGCCGGTCCTTGACGGAATCCGCCGCAGCGCAGCTCAAGGCAGTTTTGAGTTTTTGTTTTTTTGATTAGGCCCTGCTCAAGCCAGGCGACACCCCCACGGGCCACCCCGCAAGGGTAAGCCAGCAGGCAGGTATTTTGACTCCACTGTGGCGGGCAATCCGCTGCGGTGTGTTCTTAACGGCCATTTCGGCCCAATGGATTTCAACCCCATGTCTTCCGTTTCCACTACCGCCACCGGCGGCGAAAGCTTCGCCGACCTTTTCGCACAAAGCCTCAAGAGCCAGGACATGAAGTCCGGCGAGGTCATCAGCGCCGAAGTCGTGCGCGTCGACCACAATTTCGTCGTCGTCAACGCCGGCCTGAAGTCCGAAGCGCTGATCCCCCTGGAAGAGTTCCTGAACGACCAGGGCGAGCTCGAAGTGCAACCTGGCGATTTCGTCTCGGTGGCCATCGATTCCCTGGAAAACGGCTACGGCGACACCATCCTGTCGCGTGACCGCGCCAAGCGCCTGTCGGCCTGGCTGCAGCTGGAAAAGGCCCTGGAGAACGGCGAACTGGTTACCGGCACCATCACCGGCAAGGTGAAGGGCGGCCTGACCGTCATGACCAACGGCATCCGCGCGTTCCTGCCGGGCTCGCTGGTCGACCTGCGTCCGGTCAAGGACACCACCCCGTACGAAGGCAAGACCCTCGAATTCAAGGTCATCAAGCTCGACCGCAAGCGCAACAACGTCGTGCTGTCGCGTCGCCAGGTGCTGGAAGCCAGCATGGGCGAAGAGCGCCAGAAGCTGCTCGAAACCCTGCACGAAGGTGCCGTGGTCAAGGGCGTGGTCAAGAACATCACCGACTACGGCGCGTTCGTCGACCTGGGCGGTATCGACGGCCTGCTGCACATCACCGACATGGCCTGGCGCCGTGTGCGTCACCCCTCCGAAGTCCTGCAAGTGGGTCAGGAAGTCGAAGCCAAGGTTCTCAAGTTCGACCAGGAAAAGAGCCGCGTCTCCCTGGGCGTCAAGCAACTGGGCGAAGATCCGTGGGTGGGCCTGGCTCGCCGCTACCCGCAAGGCACCCGCCTGTTCGGCAAGGTCACCAACCTGACCGACTACGGCGCGTTCGTTGAAGTCGAAGCCGGCATCGAAGGCCTGGTCCACGTGTCCGAAATGGACTGGACCAACAAGAACGTCGATCCGCGCAAGGTTGTTACCTTGGGCGAAGAAGTCGAAGTCATGGTCCTGGAAATCGACGAAGACCGTCGTCGCATTTCGCTGGGCATGAAGCAGTGCCGCCAGAACCCGTGGGAAGAGTTCGCCACGAACTTCAAGCGCGGCGACAAGGTCCGCGGCGCCATTAAGTCGATCACCGACTTCGGCGTGTTCGTCGGCCTGCCCGGCGGCATCGACGGCCTGGTCCACCTGTCCGACCTGTCCTGGACGGAAGCTGGCGAAGAAGCCGTGCGCAACTTCAAGAAGGGCGACGAGATCGAAGCCGTGGTCCTGGGCATCGACACCGACAAGGAACGCATCTCGCTGGGCATCAAGCAGCTGGAAGGCGACCCGTTCAACAACTTCGTCGCCACGTTTGACAAGGGCGCCGTCGTTCCGGGCACCATCAAGTCCGTCGAAGCCAAGGGCGCTGTCGTCACGCTGTCCGTGGACGTCGAAGGCTACCTGCGCGCTTCCGAGATCTCCTCGGGCCGCGTCGAAGATGCCACCACCGTCCTGACCGCCGGCGAGAACATCGAAGCCATGATCGTCAACATCGACCGCAAGACGCGTTCGATCCAGCTGTCGATCAAGGCCCGTGACAACGCCGAAACCGCCGACACGATCCAGCGCATGTCCGACGCCAGCGCTTCGTCCGGCACCACCAACCTCGGCGCGCTGCTGAAGGCCAAGCTGGACCAACAGCGCAACGACGGTTAATTCGTGACCAAGTCGGAGCTGATCGCCGCCTTGGCGGCCCGCTATCCTCAGCTGGCCGCCCGCGACACGGACTTCGCGGTCAAGACCGTACTGGATGCAATGACCCAGGCCCTGGCCTCGGGTCAGCGCATCGAGATCCGCGGTTTTGGCAGCTTTTCGTTGTCGCAGCGGTCTCCCCGTGTCGGGCGCAATCCCAAATCCGGCGAGCAGGTGCTGGTACCTGGCAAACAGGTGCCGCACTTCAAGGCGGGCAAGGAATTGCGTGAACGGGTGGACCTGGTCGGCGGCAATGACGAGGACGCTCAATCCTCTGGATCGAGCGAGTCGATGTCGTCGTCCATGGCAGGTTTGCACGCCATGCATTGACGCGTCGGCCAGGCAGGGCTGCCTTCGGGCAGATCGGACCGCGAACACAGCCCCTTGAGAAATCAAGGGGCTTTGTTTTTGCGCCGCCGTTTCGTGCCGCGCGCCGTCGGCCCCGCGAGGCTGCGCCCGCGTCGCCTCCGGGCTTTTTTTTCTCTGGCCGCTAAGACGTCGCTTACAATTGACGGTCTCGAATCATCTGGAGCATGCGCCATGCGCTATCTCGTCTGGGCCCTGCGATTGCTCGTGTTTGTTGCGGTGTTGATGTTCGCCTTGAAGAACACCGACCCCGTCGCGGTGAAGTTCTACGCCGACTACGTCATCCAGGACGTTCCGCTGATCGTCGTCATGCTGGTGGTGTTTGTGCTGGGCGCCGTGTTCGGGCTGCTGCTGACCGTGCCCGCCGCGCTGCGCCGCCGCCGCGAGGCCATCCGCCTGCGCCGCGAACTGGATCGTATCCAGGCCGCCGCCAGTGGAAACGCCCCGGTCGTGCCGCCGGAGGCCGTCGCCCCCATGTCGCCGCTGTGATCTCGCGCCGCCCCCTTTTTTGCACCGAATTACTGCATGAGTCCGAATAGTGGATTTTGAACCTTGGTGGTTGATTTTCGTGCCGGTGCTGTTTGCGCTGGGCTGGCTGGCCGCGCGCTTCGATATCCGGCAGATGCTGCGTGAAACGCGCAGCCTGCCGGACTCTTATTTCCGCGGACTGAACTTCCTGCTCAACGAAGAGCCGGACCGCGCCATCGACGCTTTCGTCGAAGTCGCCAAGCTGGACCCCGAAACCACCGAGCTGCATTTCGCGCTGGGCAGCCTGTTCCGGCGCCGCGGCGAAATGGAGCGCGCCATCCGCGTGCACCAAAGCCTGCTGAACCGCTCCGACCTGCCGCAGGCCGAGCGCGAGCACGCGCAGCATGAGCTGGCGCAGGACTTCCTGAAGGCTGGGATGCTGGACCGCGCCGAGAGCGGCTTCGAACAGTTGAAGGACACGCGCTACGCGTTGCCTGCGCTGCGTTCGCTGATCCGCATCTACGAATCCGAACACGACTGGCCGCGCGCCATCGAGGCCGTCAAGACGCTGCAGGGCCTGGTCGACGAGCCCGTCCCCCAGATCGTGCACTACTACTGCGAGCAGGCCCAGTCCGCCCTGGCCGCCAAGCCCGCCGATGTCGAGGCCGCGCACAAGGCGCTGGATGCCGCGGACCACGCCCTGGCGACCACCGACACCGCGTCCAGCAAGGGCGCCATGGTGCGCACGGCCATGCTGCGCGCGCGGCTGGCCCTGATCGAGCAGGATCCGAAGCGCGAACGGCTGTACCTGGAATCGGTCATGACCGACGCGCCCGAGTACGCCGGACTGGTGGCCGATCAATTGCTGGCCAACTATCGCAACGCCAACCAGGCCGCGGCGGGGCTGGAGTTCCTGCAAAAGCAGTACAGCCGCCATGCGTCGCTGGACCTCTTCAACGTGGTGTTCAGGGAACTGCGCGTGCAACAGGGCGCGGCGCCGGCCTGGGCCTTCGCCCGCGGCGCCTTGCGCAGCCATCCTTCGCTGCTGGGCCTGGACCGCCTGCTTGAGGCCGAACTCGCCAACGGCGAGGGCGATGCCGACCATGGTCCGGTGCCCGGCGCCGACCTGACCCTGCTGCGCAGCCTGATCCACAAACATACGCAACGGCTCGATCGCTATGCTTGCCGCAGTTGCGGTTTTCAAGCGCGTCGCTTTTACTGGCAATGTCCGGGCTGCAACGCCTGGGAAACCTATGCGCCGCGTCGTCTGGAAGAACTTGAATGAACTCTTTTCCCGCCGAAGCCATTTCGCGTAGCCGCGTGCTCGTGGTTGGCGACGTGATGCTGGACCGCTATTGGTTCGGCGAAGTGGAGCGCATCTCGCCCGAGGCGCCCGTGCCCGTAGTGCGTGTCGCGCGCCGCGAGGACCGCCTGGGCGGCGCCGCCAACGTGGCGCGCAACGTCGCGGCGCTGGGTGGCCATGTCACCCTGGTCGGCGTGCTGGGCCAGGACGAGGCGGGCGACAGCGTGCGTCGCCTGGCCGCCGAAGCCGGCATCCAGGGCGACCTGATCGCCGACGAGCAGCTTCACACTACCCTGAAGATGCGCGTGCTCGGACGCCAGCAGCAGCTGCTGCGCGTGGATTTCGAACAGCATCCTTCCCAGGCGTCGCTGGACGCCGTGGACGCCGCGTTGGCCCGCCACATGGCCAACCACGATATCGTCGTGCTGTCGGACTACGCCAAGGGTGTGCTTGCCCGCGTCGAATCCCTGATTGCCCTGGCGCGCAATGCGGGCATCCCGGTGCTGGTGGACCCCAAGGGCGACGATTACTCGCGCTATCGCGGCGCGACGCTGGTCACCCCCAACCGCTCGGAAATGCAGCAGGCCGTCGGCCGCTGGAATTCCGAAGCCGAATTGACCGATCGCGCGCAGCGCCTGCGTGCCGAACTGGATCTGGAAGCCTTGCTCGTGACGCGGTCCGAGCAGGGTATGACTTTGTTTTCCGATGCGGGCCGCGACCACACCGATGCGCAGGCGCACGAAGTGTTCGACGTGTCCGGCGCGGGCGACACCGTGCTCGCCACGCTGGCCGTCACGCGCGCCATCGGCCTGCCGTGGGCCGATGCCATGGGCTGGGCCAACAAGGCCGGCGGCATTGCGGTGGGCAAGCTGGGCACGTCCGTCGTCACCGCAGCGGAATTGGCAGGAGAAACCTCATGATCGTCGTTACCGGAGCCGCGGGCTTCATTGGCAGCAACCTGGTTCGCGGGCTCAATCGCCGCGGCATCGAGGACATCATCGCCGTCGATGACCTGACCGAAGGCGACAAGTTCGTCAACCTCGTCGACTGCAAGATCGCCGATTACATGGACAAGGACGACTTCCGCCGACGCGTTGCCGACGGCAGCCTGACCGACGTCCGCGCCGTGCTGCACCAGGGCGCATGCTCGGATACCACCGAGCGCAACGGTCGCTACATGCTGGACAACAACTACCGCGTGACGCTCGAACTGTTCGAGTTCTGCCAGGCGCGCCGCATTCCCTTCCTGTACGCGTCCTCCGCCGCCGTGTATGGCGGCTCGACGACGTACGTCGAGCATCCCGACAATGAAGGCCCGTTGAACGTCTACGGCTATTCCAAGCTGCTGTTTGACCAGGTGCTGCGCAAGCGCATGGACAGCCTGACGGCGCAGGTCGTGGGCCTGCGCTATTTCAATGTCTACGGCCCGCATGAGCAGCACAAGGGGCGCATGGCCTCGGTGGCCTTTCACAACATGAACCAGTTCCTCGAGCACGGCCACGTGCGCCTCTTCGCGGGCTGGGACGGTTATGTGGATGGCGGCCAGAGCCGCGATTTCATCTCGGTCGAGGACGTGGTCGCCGTCAATCTGCACTTTCTGGACCATCCCGAGCAATCCGGCATTTTCAATTGCGGCACGGGCAAGGCGCAGCCCTTCAACGACGTCGCGGCAGCCGTGGTCAACACGCTGCGCGCCGAGCGTGGCGAGGCCGAGCTGTCGCTGGCCCAGTTGGCCGAGCTGGATCTGATCCGCTATATCCCGTTTCCGGACGACCTGAAGGGCCGCTACCAGAGCTACACCCAGGCGGACGTCACCCAGCTTCGGGCGGCGGGCTTTACGTCGCCGATGCGCGACGTGCAGACCGGCGTGGCCGAGTACGTGCGCCATTGGCGCGCCCGGAAATAATCCGTCTCCCGGGCATCCGATCAGGCCACCGCAATCCGGTGGCTTTTTTTCGCCCGCGTGATTGCCGGGGTGGATGTTTTGGTTCACCGGCCGGGCGCCGGGCCCGTCCGGCCGCGATGATGGAAACGTGGCGCGGCAACCGTCGCGTCCGGACTTGTCAGGAGAGCCCCATGAATCCGTTCGTCCATTCCACCGTCGCCCGCCACCTGCCGCTGGCGCAATGGCGCGGGCCGCGCCGCGCCCGCACACCCGGCGGCCCGCGTGCCGCCCGGCTCGCACTGCGGCGGGCAATCGGCGCGTTGTTGCTGACCGCCGGCCTGGGCGTGGCCGCGCCGCCCGCCCATGCGGTGGACATCAACCAGGCCACCGCGGCCCAACTGGAAAGCGTGCGCGGCATCGGCCCGCGCACCGCCGAAATCATCGTGCGCGAGCGCGAACGCGGCGGCAGTTTCGAATCGCTCGAAGACCTGAGCGAACGTGTGCGCGGCATCGGCCAGAAAAAGGCTCAGGCGCTGCAGGCGGCGGGGCTGACGATCGGCGGCGCGGCCGCGCCCGAAGCAGGCGCGTCGACCGCGTCCCGCCCGGCGCCCGGCAAGCCGGCCGCGGGCAAGCCGGCGGCGTCGGGGGGCTCGGCGTCAAGCGCCCGGCCGGCGACGACGGGGGCATCGGCCACCCCGGCCGCATCCGCGCCGGCCCGCGCCCGGCCCTGAGCCGGCGCGGCCGCAGGAACCCCTGGCGCGGGCGCGGCTTTTGACGTCGGCCGGCGCCAGGCAGAGTTATGATCGACCGCATGACTACTACCTACCCCACTATCGAGCAGACCGTCGGCAACACGCCCCTGGTGCGCCTGCAGCGCATTCCGGGAGCGGCGGGCGACGCGCGCGGCAACGTCATCCTGGCCAAGCTGGAAGGCAACAACCCGGCCGGTTCCGTGAAGGACCGCCCGGCCTTGTCGATGATCCAGCACGCGGAAGAGCGCGGCGACATCAAGCCGGGCGATACCCTCATCGAAGCCACCAGCGGCAACACCGGCATTGCGCTGGCCATGGCGGCCGCCATGAAGGGCTACCGCATGATCCTGATCATGCCGGACAACCTGTCCGTCGAGCGCCGCGCGGCCATGGCGGCCTACGGCGCCGAACTCATCCTGACGCCCGCCGACAAGGGCGGCATGGAGTATGCCCGCGACCTGGCGACCGAGATGCAGGCCGATGGCCGCGGGCTGGTGCTGGACCAGTTTGCCAATCCCGACAACCCCCGCGCGCACGTCGAGACCACGGGGCCGGAGATCTGGAATCAGACCGACGGACGTGTCACGCATTTCGTGAGCGCCATGGGCACGACGGGCACGATCATGGGCGTGTCGACCTACCTGAAGTCGCGCAACCCCGCCGTGCAGGTGGTGGGCGCGCAACCGGCCGAAGGGTCGCAGATCCCGGGCATCCGCAAGTGGCCCGAGGCCTACATGCCCAAGATCTTCGACCGCAGCCGCGTGGACGCCTATGAATCCATCGAGCAGTCCGAGGCCGAAATCATGGCGCGCCGCCTTGCCGCCGAAGAAGGCATCTTCGGCGGGATTTCGTCGGCGGGCGCGCTGGTCGCGGCGCTGCGGGTGGCGGAACGCGTGAACGACGCGACCATCGTGTTCATCGTGTGCGACCGCGGCGACCGTTACCTGTCCACGGGCGTGTTCAACTAGCGCGTGCCGGGCGGCGGCCGCGCAGGCTGCGACAGCTTGCCTCACACAACAAGACGCCCCGGCGGATGCCTTCCGCCGGGGCGTCTTCCTTCTTCCAGTCTGATTTCAGCGCGCCACGCGGGATTCGATCTCCGCGGCCAGGTCGGCCACCGACGTCGCGTAGAAATAGCTGCGGTTGTACTTGGTCAGCGCAAAGAAGTTGGGAGTGCCGACGCGGTACTGCGCCGTGCCCCGCGCCTCTTCGACCAGGTCCACCACGCCCAGCGGCTGGCTGATCCAGCCGTCGCTGGACGCGCCGGGCGCAAGGCGCGAGCCGGCCGCCGACAGCGTGCTCCAGCTCTGCTTGGGCTCCAGGCCGCCGTCCACCAGCGCCGTGGGATCGGCGGGCAGCGCGACGGGCGCAAACACCGGCAGGCCGCGTTGCCACCCGTGCTGCGCCAGGAAGCTGCCCACCGACATGATTGCGTCCTGCGTATTGTTGGTCAGGTCGATATGCCCGTTGCTGTCGCCGTCCACCGCGTAGTGCATCACGCTGGTGGGCATGAACTGCGGCATGCCGATGGCGCCCGCATACGAGCCTTTGGTTTCCAGTTCCAGTTTGTCCTTCATCACCAGCGTCAGGAAGTCCGCCAACTGGTTGCGGAACATCGTGGCGCGTTCCGGCTTGGCGGGATCCGGATAGTCGAAGGCCAGCGTCGCCAGCGCATCGAGCACGCGGAAATTGCCCATGTTGCGGCCGTACAGCGTTTCGACGCCGATGATGGATGCGATGATCGGCGCCGGCACGCCAAAGCGCTGCGCGGCCTGGTTCAGCAGGTCGCGGTTCTCGTTGTAGAACTCGACGCCCCAGGCGATGCGCTTGGGTTCGACGAAGCGCGACCGGTAGGTCAGCCAGCTGCGCCAGATCTTCTTGCCCGGCGGGGAGGGGGCGATGAGCCGGGCCACCGTGGCGTTGTAGCGCGAGCTTTCCAGCGCGGACACCATCGGCGCGAGCGGAAGTTGCCGCTCGGCGGCCAGGTCCTCGACAAAGCTGCGGACCTCGGGACGCAGCGCGCCGGACGGCGTCAGCGCGGCGGGCGCGTCGTCGGCCAGTTCCGGGCCGGGGGGCGGCGCGCTGGGCCCGATGCGGATGGGCGTGGTCCCTGAAGCCTGGGCGGTTTGCGAAGCAAGAGAGGGGGAGGGTGCTGCTGTGGGGGCGGTGGTGGAGCACCCCGCCAGCAGGGCAGAAAGTGCGCCGAGTTGCAGTATTCGCCGACAGATGAACATAATCTTCCTTATGGAGACCATGTATCTTACCCACCCGGCATGCCGCTTGCATGAAATGGGAAGCTGGCATCCGGAAAGCCCGCAGAGGCTGGACGCCATCTCCGACCAGTTGCTCGCAAGCGGTTTGATGCCGTACCTGCATGATCGGCAGGCGCCGCAAGCGTCCCGCAGCGACCTGCTGCGCGTGCACACTGTCCAGCATCTGGACACTTTGCAAAAACATACCCCCGACCAAGGGTATTACCCTATCGATCCCGACACCCTGATGAATCCCCACACCTACGAGGCCGCGCTGCATGCGGCGGGGGCAGGGGTGGCGGCGGTGGACGCGGTGCTGGGCGGCGAGGCGCGCACGGCCTTCTGCGCCGTGCGTCCGCCAGGGCATCATGCGTGCCGTTCGCAGGCGATGGGCTTCTGCTTTTTCAATAACGTCGCCATTGCGGCGCAGCATGCCATGGACGTGCATGGCCTGACGCGCGTGGCGATCGTGGATTTTGACGTCCATCACGGCAATGGCACCGAGGACGTATTCGCGGGCGACGACCGGGTGCTGATGTGCAGCTTCTTCCAGCATCCGTTCTTTCCCAACAGCGGCGCCGACCAGACGGCCGCAAACATGCTGAACGTGCCCGTGCCGGCCTATACCGCGGGCGCCGCGGTCAGGACCATCGTCACGGACAAGTGGCTGCCGCGGCTGGAAGCGCATCGTCCGGAGCTGATCCTGGTGTCGGCCGGATTTGACGCCCATCGCGAGGACGACATGGGGCAGATGGGCTTGGTCGAAGCGGACTACGCCTGGATCACCGAGCAGCTCGTTGACGTGGCCGACCGCCACTGCCAAGGCCGGATCGTGAGCACGCTCGAGGGTGGTTACAACTTGTCAGCCTTGGGCCGCAGCGTGGTCGCCCACATACGCGCGCTGGCGAAGCTGTAGAATCAGGAAAAAATTGTGCAATGCGATCCCGGCGCATGCCGGGTTCATTATTTTCCATTTGGAGGCAGCGGGATGAAGGTGTTGGTACCTGTCAAGCGCGTCGTTGACTACAACGTCAAGGTGCGCGTCAAGTCTGATCAGACCGGCGTGGATATCGCCAATGTGAAGATGTCCATGAACCCCTTTGACGAAATCGCCGTCGAGGAAGCGACCCGCCTGAAGGAAAAGGGCGCCGTCGCTGAAGTCGTGGCGGTTTCTTGCGGCGTTGCGCAATGCCAGGAGACGCTGCGCACCGCCATGGCCATCGGCGCCGATCGCGGCGTGCTGGTCCAGACCGATGTCGAACTGCAGCCGCTGGCCGTGGCCAAGCTGCTCAAGGCGCTGGTGGACAAGGAACAGCCGCAGCTCGTCATCCTGGGCAAGCAGGCCATCGATGACGACGCCAACCAGACCGGCCAGATGCTGGCCGCGCTGCTGGACTGGCCGCAAGCCACGTTCGCCAGCAAGGTCGAACTGGCTGACGGCAAGGTCACCGTGACGCGCGAAGTGGACGGCGGCCTGGAAACGCTGACGCTGAAGCTGCCGGCCATCGTGACGACCGACCTGCGCCTGAACGAGCCGCGCTACGTCACGCTGCCGAACATCATGAAGGCCAAGAAAAAGCAGTTGGACACCGTCACGCCGCAGGACCTGGGCGTGGATCCGGCGCCGCGCCTGAAGACGCTGAAGGTCAGCGAGCCGCCCGCCCGCAAGGCCGGCATCAAGGTGGCCGATGTCGCGGCCCTGGTGGACAAACTCAAGAACGAAGCGAAGGTGGTCTGACATGACGACGCTGGTTATTGCCGAACACGATAACGCCCATCTCAAGGGCGCAACCCTGAACGCCATCGCCGCCGCCGCCAAGATCGGAGGCGACGTGCACGTGCTGGTCGCCGGCTCGAACGCTCGCGCCGTGGCCGATCAGGCCGCCCAGGCCGCCGGCGTGGCGAAGGTGCTGCTGGCCGATGCGCCGCAACTGGCCGATGGCCTGGCTGAAAACGTGGCGGCCCAGGTGCTGGCCGTGGCCTCGAGCTACAGCCACATCCTGTTCCCGGCCACCGCCTCGGGCAAGAACGTGGCGCCCCGCGTCGCGGCCAAGCTGGACGTGGCGCAGATCTCGGACATCATCGGCGTCGAATCCGCCGACACGTTCCAGCGCCCGATCTACGCCGGCAACGCCATCGCCACCGTGCAATCGGCCGACGCCGTCAAGGTCATCACCGTGCGCACGACCGGCTTTGACGCCGTCGCCGCCCAAGGCGGCTCCGCCTCGGTCGAAGACGCGGCCGCCGTGGCCGATTCGGGCCTGTCCACGTTCGTGGGCCGCGAAGTCGCCAAGAGCGACCGTCCTGAACTGGCCGGCGCGCGTGTCGTGGTGTCGGGCGGCCGCGGTCTGGGCAGCGCCGAGAACTTCAAGATCCTGGATCCGCTGGCCGACAAGCTGGGCGCCGCGCTGGGCGCCTCGCGCGCCGCGGTCGACGCCGGCTACGCGCCGAACGACTGGCAGGTGGGCCAGACCGGCAAGATCGTCGCGCCGCAACTGTACGTGGCCGTTGGCATCTCCGGCGCCATCCAGCATCTGGCCGGCATGAAGGACTCGAAGGTCATCGTCGCCATCAACAAGGATGCCGAGGCGCCGATTTTCGGCGTGGCCGATTACGGCCTGGTCGGCGACCTGTTCACCGTCGTGCCTGAACTGACCAACGCGCTGTAAGTCGCGCTGTAAGTCGCAGCGGGAACGTCACAGAAAAAGCCGCGGGCCTCAAGCCCGCGGTTTTTTTGTATGCGCGCAATGCGCAACCCAAGATTTTCGAAATTGTTTGATTTTAAGAAATACTCTGATATGGTATTTCGCGCGCTACCCACTGTTTGCGATTGTGCTTGACCGGTACAGAACGAAGGAGATTCGTGATGGAATGGTTCTTTGACACGCTACGGAAGTACCCTGAACTGGCCGTTTTCTTGACCCTTGGCCTGGGTTACTGGATAGGAGCGAAGAAGATCTTCGGCTTCAATCTGGGCGCAGTGACAGGGACATTGTTGGTAGGCGTGCTGGTCGGCCAGCTCAACATCACGATTGCTCCAATTCTCAAGCAGGTGTTCTTCCTGCTTTTTCTTTTTGGTCTCGGCTACGGCGTCGGACCGCAATTCTTCCGCGGCATGAAAAGCGACGGCCTTCCCCAGGTCATCTTCGCGGTCATCATTTGCGTCATCTGCCTGCTGGTCACGTGGGGGACCGCCGTGGCGTTCGGCTTCGATGCCGGCACCGGAGCCGGGTTGCTGTCCGGCGCGCAGACCATATCGGCGGTCATGGGGGTGGCGACCGACACGATCAACGGCCTGTCCATCGACGCGGCGACCAAGAAACAATGGATCGACAGCATTCCCGTGGCCTATGCCGTCTGCTACATCTACGGCACGGTCGGCAGCGCCTGGCTGCTCGCCTCGCTGGGACCGAAGCTGATGCGCGTGGACATCGTGAAGGAGTGCCAGGAGTACGAGGCGAAGATGTCCGGCGGGGCCGATTCGATGGAACTGTCCGGCTACCGCAAGTTCACGGCGCGGGCCTACCGGTTGGACAACGCGGACTACGTGGGCAAGACGGTGGGCGATCTGGAGGCGAAGTTCGTGGACGCGCGCGTCTTTGTCGAACGCATCCGCCGCGGCGACCAGATCATCGATGCCGACTCCACCACCGCGCTTCAGGCTGGCGACGTGCTGGGCGTGACCGGCCGGCATGACGCGCTGGTCCTGCAGGCTTCCGGCCTTATCGGCACCGAGGTCGAGGACCGCGATGTCATCAACCTGCCGGCGGAGATCGTCGAGGTCGTGCTGACCAACAAGAACGTGGCAGGCAAGACGCTCAAGGAACTTGCCGACAATGAGACCGTGCGCCAGTTGGGGCGGGGCGTGTTCCTGCGCAAGGTCATGCGCGGTGGGCACGAGATGCCGGTCAACTGGGGCCTGAAGCTGGACCGCGGCGACCGGCTCTTCATCGTGGGCGCCAAGCGCGACGTCGAACGGGCGGTGGGCAAACTGGGCTATGTGGATCGCGCCACCAACCAGACGGACATGGTGTTCGTCGGCTTCGGCATCCTGCTGGGCGGCCTGTTCGGCACGCTGGTGCTGACCGTGGGGGGCATTCCCATCACGTTGTCCACCTCCGGCGGGGCGCTGATTTCCGGCCTGGTCTTCGGTTATCTGCGGTCAGTCCATCCGACGTTCGGCCGCGTGCCCGAGCCCGTGCACTGGTTCCTGACTTCGGTCGGCCTGACCGCCTTCGTCGCCGTGGTGGGGATCGTATCGGGACCGGGCTTCGTGCAGGGCTTCCAGCAGCTCGGCGCAAAGCTCTTCATCGCGGGCGTCATCGCCACCAGCATCCCGATGATCCTGGGCGTGTTCATCGCGCGATATGTCTTCAAGTTCCACCCCGCGATCGCGCTTGGCGTCTGCGCGGGCGCCCGCACCACCACCGCGGCCATCGGACAGATCACCGAGACGGCGAAAAGCCAGGTTCCCGCGCTTGGCTACACGGTTCCTTATGCCATTGGCAATACCCTGCTCATCATCTGGGGGATAGTCATCGTCATGCTCATGGCTTAGCAGCAGGGTCCGCAGGCCCACGGACCTGCGGACTGAATAAACGCGGCAACCCAATGGCGCGAGGCTGCACAGCGCCTGTCATAACGAACCCCTGGAGTACATAACATGGCTTCCACCGCTCCCGCCACTCCCGTTACCGTCAGCCTGGCCTCGGCCTTGAAAACCACGCGTTCCCATCAGCGCGACCTGGAACAGCTCTCGCCGTTCGAACTGAAGGACTACCTGATCACGTTGGCCAAGGACAATCAGCAGGCGTCGGTGTCGACCATGCTGAACGCTGGCCGCGGCAACCCCAACTGGATCGCCACCGAACCGCGCGATGCGTTCTTCCTGTTGGGACGGTTCGCCATGAAAGAGGCGCGCCGCGTGCGCGACGACGGCATCCTGGCCGGCATGCCGGCCAAGAAGGGCTGCGCCGACCGGCTGCGCAAGTTCCTTTCCAAGCACAAGAGCGAGGACGGCTACGACTTCCTGGTCGGCGTGCTGGAATACGGCGTGAAGATCAAGGGCTTCGACCCGGACGAGTGGATCCACGAACTGACCGACAGCATCATCGGCGACCACTACCCCGTGCCGCCGCGCGCGCTGGTGCATATCGAGCAGATCGTCCACGACTACCTGGTCAAGGAAATGTGCGACGGGCGCCCACCCAAGGGCAAGTTCGACCTCTTTCCGGTGGAAGGCGGCACGGCGGCCATGTGCTACATCTTCGACTCGCTGATGACCAATGGCCTCCTGAAGCAGGGCGACACCATCGCGCTGTTCCTGCCCACGTTCACGCCCTACATCGAGATCGCGCATCTGGAGCGCTTCCAGTTCAACATCGTCGCGATCAACGCCAACAGCATGCGCGCCGACGGCACGCACGACTGGCACTATCCCGCGTCGGAAATCGCCAAGTTGGAGGATCCCAAGATCAAGCTGGCGGTCACGGTCAATCCCAGCAACCCGCCGTCGGTGGCGTTCAGCCCGGTCGAAATGAAGCAGATCGTGCGCCTGATCCGCAAGAATCCCGACCTGGTGCTGGTGACCGATGACGTCTACGGCACCTTTGTGCCGAACTTCCGGTCGCTGATGGCGGAAGTGCCGCAGAACACGATCTGCGTGTACTCGTTCTCGAAGAACTTCGGCTGCACGGGATGGCGTCTGGGCGTGATCGCCACGCACGAGACCAACACGATGGACCGGCGCATCGCCGAACTGCCGGCCGCATGGAAGAAGCGGCTGGACAAGCGATACGGCGCCATGACGATGGAGCCCGAGAAGCTGAAGTTCATCGACCGCCTGGTCGCCGACAGCCGCGACGTCGCGCTGAACCACACGGCGGGGCTGTCATTGCCGCAACAGGTGCAGATGGGACTTTTCGCGCTGTCCCACCTGCTGGACCTGAAGGACGCCTACAAGCACCTGACCATGCAGATCGTGCGCGGCCGCCGCGACGCGCTGTGGCGCGGCCTGGGCATCCCCATGCCGCCCGAAGACCCGATGCGGGCCTGGTACTACGTGGAACTGGACTTCATGGTCTGGGCCAAGGTCATGTACGGCGACGCCTTTTGCAAGTACATGATCGATAACTACGAGCCGGTGGACTTCCTGTTCCGGCTGGCGGAAAAGACGGGGGTGGTGCTGATGGACGGCGGAGGCTTTGGCGGCCCGCCGTGGTCGATCCGCATCTCGCTGGCCAATCTGGACGACGGAGACTACGCCAAGATCGGCAAGTACATGGTCGAGTCCGCGACCGAGTACGTCGAGGCGTGGAAGGCGTCCGAACTGGTGCTGTCCGGCCCGACCGCCGGCAAGGGCCAGACCGTCAAGGCATCGGCCGCCAAGAAGCGCACGGCCGCCGGCAAGACGGCGGCCAAGAAGGCCGTGAAGAAGGCGGTGAAAAAGGCCGTGAAGAAGGCGGACACGGCGGCCAAGTCGGCCCATGCGGCCAAGAAGACATCGGCAAAATAAGCCATCACAGGGCGGCGCGCACTCATGACGTGTACGGTCGGGTTCTTCAATAGCGTTCCCATCGCGGTGCTGTTCGTCACGGTGGGGCTGGGCTATCTGATCGGCAAGCTGAAGGTCGGGCCGATACAGCTGGGCGGGGTGTGCGGAACGCTCATCGTCGCCCTGCTGATCGGCCAGACGGGCTGCCAGATGCGCGGCGACCTGAAGGAGGTGGCGTTCGCCCTCTTCATCTTCGCCATGGGTTACTCCGGCGGCCCGCAGTTCTTCGCCAATCTCAACCGGTCCAGCCTGCGCTATGTCGTGCTGCCGCTCATCGAGGCGGCGCTGGTGCTTGGCATCGTGCTGGCGGCCGTGCCGCTGTTCGGGCTGGACGCCGGCACCGCCGCGGGCCTGGCGGCGGGCGCGGCCACGGAATCGGCCGTGGTGGGCACGGCGGCCGAGGCCCTCAAGCACCTGGGCCTGCCGGACGCGGAAGTCCAGCGCATGGAGGCCAACATCGCCACGGCCTACACACTGACCTACCTGGTCGGCCTCATCAGCATCGTCTTTTTCACCAGCCAGGTGGCGCCCGCGCTGCTGCGGATCAATCTGCGCGAGGCGTCCAAGGCGCTGGAGGCGAAGCTGGGCGCCTCGCCGGGCGACAACGATGACGCCAGCCTGCCGACGCTGCCGCGCCTGGTGGGGCGCGCCCACGTGGTCAAGGACGTGGACGGTTGGCGCGTGGGCGACGTGGAGGCGCAGTTGGGCGGCCGAACCGTCATCAGCCGTCTCCTGCGCGACGGCGAGGCGGTCGACGCCATGCCCGAGTACGTGCTCGCCACCGGCGACGTCGTGGTCGTGCTGGGCCCGCGCCGCTTCGCGCTGCGGGCCGGATCGGTCATCGGCCCGGAAATCCAGCTCCCCGAGGCGCACGCGGACGACCTGCAGCTCAGCGAGCGGCAGGTTGTCGTCAGCCAGAAGTCCGTCAACGGCCATACCGTGGGCGAGCTGGCCCTGCGGCCCAACGCGCGGCGCGCGCGAGGCGTGTTCCTGCAATCCATTTCACGGTCCGGGCACGTGCTGCCGATCACGCCCGCGACCGTGGTGCAGTATGGCGACCTGGTCACGCTGGTGGGCGCGGAACCCGAGCTGTCGGAGGCGATGGCCGCGCTGGGTTCCGAACTGCGCCGCAGTGGCGTGACCGACCTGGTCTTCCTGGCGTTCGGCATTCTTGCCGGCCTGATGCTGGGCAGCCTGGGGGCAAGGCTCTGGGGGATCCCGGTGTCGCTGGGCAGCGGGGGCGGGGCGCTGGTCAGCGGCCTGGTCTGCGGCTGGATCAATGCCAAGCGGCCGTCGATCGGCCATATGCCGGCCCATGCGGTGCAATTGCTCAAGGACCTGGGGCTGGCGATCTTCGTGGCCTGCGTGGGGCTGTCGGCCGGGCCCGATGCGCTGTCGCTGATCCGCGAGCACGGCGCGGTGCTGCCGCTGATCGGACTGCTGGTGTCGCTGGGACCGGCCTGCCTGTCGCTGTGGGTGGGCCACAAACTGCTGAAGATCGAAGGCCCGCTGCTGGTAGGCGCCATCGCCGGCCAGCACGTCAGCACCCCGGCCATCAGCGCCATCCTGACGGCCAGCGGCAGCTCCGTGCCGCTGCTGGGTTACACGGTGACGTACGCCATTGCCAACGTGCTGCTGCCGGTGCTGGGGCCGATCATCGTGTCGCTGGCCTACCATTTGAGCTGAGTCCGGCGGGTTGGCAAAGCCTCTTCGAATATTGCATAAGGTTATATGACTTGCGTATTTCCTCACGTAAAGGTTTGATGGAAGAATCGTTTCATGCGCGGCAAACTGCGCCAGGAAACGCTCCCGCTGCGCGGCGGTCCCAGCCGGTCCGCCTGCCAGCCCCATCAACTGAATCCCGTACAGGAGACACCATGAGTCAACTACGCCTGGGCGATACCGCCCCTGATTTCGAGCAGGAATCCTCGGCTGGCCCGATCCGCTTCCATGAGTACCTGGGCAACAGCTGGGGGGTGCTGTTCTCGCATCCGGCCGACTTCACGCCCGTCTGCACGACCGAGCTGGGCTATACGGCCAAGCTGGCCGACGAATTCGCCAAGCGCAATGTGAAGGTCCTGGCCCTGTCGGTTGACGGAACCGACTCGCATACCAAGTGGATCGAGGACATCAACGATACGCAGTCGACGACGGTCAACTTCCCGATCATCGCCGACAAGGACCGCAAGGTTTCCGAGCTTTACGACATGATCCACCCGAATGCCAGCGCCACGGCGACCGTGCGCTCGGTGTTCGTCATCGATCCGAACAAGAAGGTGCGCCTGACCATCACGTATCCGGCCAGCACCGGGCGCAACTTCAACGAAATCCTGCGCGTTATCGATTCCCTGCAACTTACCGATAGCCACAGCGTGGCCACGCCGGTGAACTGGGAAGACGGCGACGACGTGATCATCGTTCCGTCCCTGCAGGACGAGGCGGTCATCAAAGAGAAGTTCCCCAAGGGCTACAAGGCCGTGCGTCCGTACCTGCGCATCACGCCGCAACCGAATAAGTAAATTCCGAAAACAGGGGGTTGTTCCCCCGGTTTCCAAGCGGCTCCAGGCCGCCAGGACCGCCGCGATTCCCATAGAGGATTGCGGCGGCTTTTCGTTGTTGGGACGCCCGTCCTATATGCCTGCCAGCGATGAGCAATCAAAAAATGATTCGTTCCGTTCAGATCGGCCAGCCCGCACACTTGCCTCCACATTGCAGAATTCAGGGAGCAAGGGATGTCTTTCAGGAAAGCCGGTTGGTTGGCCGCGTTGGCCGCAGTGACGGTGTCGTTTGCCGCGTTGTCGCCCGCGCAGGCGCAGGCGCCGCAGAAGCAGACGCTGCTGAACGTGTCCTACGACCCGACGCGCGAGCTCTACCGCGCCATCGATGACGCCTTCGTCAAGCACTACAAGGAAAAGGCCAACGTCGATCTGACGATCCGCCAGTCGCACGGCGGCTCGGGCCGCCAGGCGCGCTCGGTCATCGACGGGCTGGAAGCCGACGTGGTGACCCTGGCGCTGGCCTACGACATCGACGCCATCGCCGACCGCGGCCTGCTGCCCGAGAACTGGCAGGCCCGCCTGCCGCAGAACAGCGCGCCCTACACGTCCACTATCGTGTTCCTCGTGCGCAAGGGCAATCCCAAGCAGATCAAGGACTGGGACGACCTGGTCAAGGACGGCGTGCAGGTCATCACCCCCAATCCCAAGACCTCGGGCGGCGCGCGCTGGAACTACCTGGCGGCCTGGGCCTATGCGCTGGACAAGAACGGCGGCAGCGAGGACAAGGCGCGCGCCTTCGTCGGCGACCTGCTCAAGCATGTGCCGGTGCTGGACACCGGCGCGCGCGGCGCCACCACCACGTTCGTGGAACGCGGCGTGGGCGACGTGCTGCTCGCCTGGGAAAACGAGGCTTTCCTGGCGCTGGAAGAACTGGGTCCGGACAAGTTCGACATCGTGGTGCCGTCGCTGTCCATCCTGGCCGAGCCGCCGGTGGCCGTCGTCGACAAGGTCGTGGACAAGAAGGGCACTCGCGCCGCCGCGCAGGCCTACCTTGAGTTCCTGTACACCCCGGCCGCGCAGGAAATCATCGCCAAGAACTACTACCGGCCCCTGGACAAGACCGTCGCCGCCAAGTACGAGGCCAAGTTCCCCAAGGTCAAGCTCGTCACCATCGACGACAAGATCTTCGGCGGCTGGCGCAAGGCGCAGAAGGACCACTTCAGCGACGGCGGCACGTTCGACCAGATCTACCAGCCTCAGAAAAAGTAATTGCATAACGTTCGGACGACGGCCATGACTTCAGCCTCGAACCCGGCGGCAAACGGCGCGCAAGCGCCTTTTGCCGCGCGGCGCAACAGCCCGGGCGTGCTGCCCGGATTCGGCATTTCCATGGGCTATGCGGTGCTGTATCTCAGCGTGCTCGTGCTGATCCCGCTGGCCGCCTTGCCCATCAAGAGTGCGGGGCTGGGATGGCAGGGCTTCTGGGACGCGGTGACCGCGCCGCGCGTGCTCGCCTCGTACCAACTGACGTTCGGCGCGTCGTTCATCGCGGCGCTGGTGAACCTGGTGTTCGGCACCGTCGTCGCGTGGGTCCTGGTGCGCTACCGCTTTCCCGGCAAGAAGATCCTGGATGCGCTGGTCGACCTGCCGTTCGCGTTGCCGACGGCCGTGGCGGGCATTGCCCTGACCGCGCTGTACTCGCAAAAGGGCTGGCTGGGCGGGCCGCTGTCCGAATGGTTCGGCCTGAAGGTGGCGTTCACGCCGCTGGGCATTGTCATCGCGCTCATCTTTATTGGCGTGCCGTTCGTGGTGCGCACGGTGCAGCCGGTGCTCGAAGACGTGGAGCGCGAAATCGAAGAAGCCGCCGCCAGCCTGGGCGCCGACCGCTGGCAGACCTTTCGCCGCGTGCTGCTGCCCACGATCATGCCCGCCCTGATGACGGGGTTTGCGCTGGCGTTCGCCCGCGCGGTCGGCGAGTACGGGTCGGTGGTGTTCATCGCCGGCAACATGCCGATGGTGTCCGAGATCACGCCGCTCCTGATCATTTCCAAACTGGAGCAGTTCGACTACGCCGGCGCGGCCGCCATTGCGACCGTGATGCTGGTCCTGTCGTTCGTGCTGCTCCTCATCATCAATCTGTTGCAGGGCTGGCAGGCGCGCCGCGGCCTGGGGAGACTGTCATGAGCGCAGCGGATTATCCGGCTCACCTGACCGAGCCGCGCTGGGTGCGCGGCGTCCTGCTGTTCATCGCCTTGGGATTCCTGGCGCTCTTTCTGCTGGTGCCGTTGGCGGCGGTGTTCGCCGAGGCCTTCAGGAAGGGATGGGCGCTGTATCTGGACGCCATCGTCGAGCCCGACGCCTGGGCCGCCATCCGGCTGACGCTGCTGGTCGCGGCGATTGCCTTGCCCGTGAACCTGGTGTTTGGCGTTGCCGCCGCCTGGGCCATCACCAAGTTCCAGTTCCGCGGCAAGCAATTCCTCATCACCCTGATCGACCTGCCGTTCTCGGTGTCGCCCGTGGTGGCGGGGCTGGTGTTCGTGCTGCTGTTCGGTTCGCAGGGCTGGTTCGGCGAATGGCTGCAGGCGCACGACATCAAGATCGTCTACGCGGTGCCCGGCATCATCCTGGCGACGCTGTTCGTGACCTTTCCGTTCGTGGCGCGCGAGCTCATTCCGCTGATGCAGGCGCAGGGCAGCGAGGAAGAGCAGGCGGCGCTGACGCTGGGCGCCAGCGGCTGGCAGATCTTCTGGCGCGTCACGCTGCCCAACATCAAGTGGGGCCTTCTGTACGGGGCCATCCTGTGCAATGCGCGGGCCATGGGTGAATTCGGCGCGGTGTCGGTGGTGTCGGGCCAGATCCGCGGGCTGACCAACACGATGACGCTGCACGTCGAGATTCTCTACAACGAGTACCAGTATTCCGCGGCGTTCGCCGTCGCCTCGCTGCTGGCCCTGCTGGCGCTGGTGACCCTGGTGGCGAAGAACGTGGTCGAGTGGCGCAACGCGCGCCTTCTGCAGGGCGCGGACCAGCCGGTGGAGTATCCCGGCCCCGCGGCATCCATCAAGCCGGCGGTCGCCTGACGCGACGCACTGGCCAAGGAGACAGGCATGAGTATCGAAGTACGCAATCTATCCAAGCGGTTCGGCCAGTTCCGCGCGCTGAACGATGTCTCGCTGCACATCGAGACCGGCGAGCTGGTGGCGCTGCTGGGACCGTCGGGCTGCGGCAAGACGACGCTGCTGCGCATCATCGCGGGGCTGGAGTCGGCCGATTCCGGCAGCGTGCTGTTCGCCGGCGAGGACGCCACCGCGGTGGACGTGCGCCAGCGCCAGGTCGGGTTCGTGTTCCAGCACTACGCGCTCTTCAAGCACATGACGGTGTTCGAGAACGTGGCCTTCGGCCTGCGCGTCAAGCATCGCTCGCAGCGCCCATCCGAGGACCAGATCCGGCGCAAGGTGCACGACCTGCTGGGGCTGGTGCAACTGGACTGGCTGGCCGACCGCTATCCGGCGCAACTGTCGGGCGGGCAGCGCCAGCGCATCGCCCTGGCGCGCGCGCTGGCGGTCGAGCCGCGCGTGCTGTTGCTGGACGAACCCTTCGGCGCGCTGGACGCCAAGGTGCGCAAGGAACTGCGCCGCTGGTTGCGGCGGCTGCACGACGAACTGCACGTGGCCAGCGTGTTCGTGACGCATGACCAGGAAGAGGCGCTGGAAGTGTCCGACCGGGTGGTGCTGATGAACGCCGGCCGCATCGAACAGGTAGGCACGCCGCGCGAAGTCTGGGAAGGCCCGGCCACGCCGTTCGTCTATGGCTTCCTGGGCGACGTGAACCAGCTGCAGGGCACGGCCGCGCGCGGTGTGTGGGAAGGCGCCGGACTGTCGCTGCCGGCCCCGGACCTGGCGCAGCCCGATGCGCAGCGCGCCACCGCATATGTGCGGCCGCACGAATTCGACGTCGAGCGCTATCGCGCCGGCGCCGAAGGCATTCCGGTGCGCCTGTCGCACGCCTATCTGGCCGGCCCCAGCGCCTATCTCGAACTGGCGCGCCAGGACTCGGACGCCATCATCGAGGCCGAGGTGCCGGAATCGCTTTATCAGGAACTGAACCTGCAGGATGGCGAGATCCTGCTGGCGCGTCCCCGGCGCGCTCGTATTTTCGCGGTGCAACCATGACGACTCTCTCTACCGAATCTACTGAACTCGAACCTGCCCTGGCGGCGCGCTGGCGCGAGCTGATCTCGCGGCTGCAGGATGTCCGGCGGCGCTACCCGGACGCCGCGCTGGCGTCTTCGCTGGCGGCCGAAGACATGGTGCTGACCCACGCCATCTACGACTCGGGCCTGGACCTGGAAGTCTTCACGCTGGACACGGGCCGGCTGCACGCCGAAACGCTGGGCGTGCTGGACGCGGTGAGCGCGCGCTACGGGCGCGAGGTCACGGTGTACCGGCCGGTCGAGGCGGCGGTCGACGCGCATGTGGCGGCGCATGGCGCCTACGCCTTCTACGAAAGCGTGGAACTGCGCAAGGCCTGTTGCCAGATCCGCAAGGTCGAGCCGCTCAAGCGCGCGCTGGCGGGGCGCGGCGCCTGGATCACCGGCCAGCGCCGCGCGCAGTCGACCACGCGCGGGGAATTGCCGTTCGAAGAAGACGATAAGACCTTCGGCCTCTACAAGTTCAACCCGCTGGCCGAATGGAGCGAGGAAGACGTCTGGGCCGTCATCCGGACGCTCGGCATTCCCTACAACCCGCTGCACGACCAAGGCTATCCGTCCATCGGTTGCGAACCCTGTACGCGCGCGATCCGGCCCGGCGAGGACCTGCGGGCAGGGCGCTGGTGGTGGGAGTCGTCCGATTCCAAGGAATGCGGACTGCATGCGGGCAACCGGGTCATCAACATTGCGGCGCGCGCCGACTGACGCGGCCATGAATTCAAAATCGTTTTAGGGGAATACCTATGTCTGCTGTGATCCAACGCAGCCACCTGGATTGGCTGGAATCGGAAGCGATCTTCATCCTGCGCGAAGTGGCCGCCGAATGCGAAAAGCCCGTCCTGCTGTTTTCGGGCGGCAAGGACTCCGTGGTGCTGCTGCGCCTGGCCGAAAAGGCTTTCCGGCCGGGCCGCTTTCCGTTTCCGCTGATGCACATCGACACCGCCCACAACTTCGACGAAGTCATCGCCTTTCGCGATGCGCGCGCGGCCGAACTGGGCGAAACCCTGATCGTGCGCAGCGTCGAAGACTCGATCAAGCGCGGCAGCGTCGTGCTGCGCCGCGAGACCGACTCGCGCAACGCGGCGCAGGCGGTGACGCTGCTGGAGGCCATCGAGGAGTTCGGCTTCGACGCCTGCATCGGGGGCGCCCGCCGTGACGAGGAAAAGGCGCGCGCCAAGGAGCGCATCTTTTCGTTCCGCGACGAGTTCGGCCAGTGGGATCCCAAGGCCCAGCGGCCCGAGCTCTGGAACCTGTTCAACACCCGCGTGCACCGCGGCGAGAACATGCGCGTCTTTCCGATCTCGAACTGGACCGAACTGGACGTCTGGCAGTACATCCAGCGCGAGCAGCTGGCGCTGCCGTCGATCTACTACGCCCATGAGCGCGAGGTCGTGCGCCGCAAGGGGCTGCTGGTGCCCGTCACGCGCCTGACGCCGCCAGCGGACGGCGAACAGGTCGAGCGCCTGTCCGTGCGGTTCCGCACGGTGGGCGACATTTCCTGCACCTGCCCGGTCGCATCCGATGCCGCCGACACGCTGGCCATCATCGCCGAGACGGCGGTGACCGACATCACCGAGCGCGGCGCCACGCGCATGGACGACCAGACTTCCGAGGCCTCGATGGAGCGCCGCAAGAAAGAAGGCTATTTCTGAATGCAAGACGCGCCGGCCCATGCCGGCGCCTGGGGAACCACATGAACGCACTGAACGATTCCTTTCTTTCCGGCGCCGACAACGGCGTGCTGCGCCTCATCACGGCGGGCTCCGTCGACGACGGCAAGTCCACGCTGATCGGCCGCCTGCTGTATGACAGCAAGGGGGTCTTTGCCGACCAGCTGGACGCAATCTCGCGCGCCAAGCACAAGCGGGTGGCTGGCGATGGCATCGACTTCTCGCTGCTGACCGACGGCCTGGAGGCCGAGCGGGAGCAGGGCATCACCATCGATGTCGCCTACCGCTACTTTTCCACGCCCACGCGCAAGTTCATCATCGCCGACGCGCCCGGTCACGAGCAGTACACGCGCAACATGGTGACCGGGGCGTCGACGGCCGATGTCGCCGTCATCCTGATCGATGCGACCCGCGCGGCCGACGGCAAGCTCCTGCCGCAGACCAAGCGGCACAGCACCATCGCGCGCCTGCTAGGCATACGCCACATCGTCGTCGCGGTGAACAAGATGGACCTGGTCGACTGGGACCGCGCGGTGTTCGAGCGCATCCGCGATGCGTACGCGGACCTGGCGGGCAAGCTGGGCATCGCGCATTTCGACGCGCTGCCCTTGTCGGCGCTGGGCGGCGAGAACGTCGTCACGCTCTCCGGCAAGACGCCGTGGTACGAGGGCCAACCGCTGCTGGCGCTGCTGGAATCGCTGGACCTGTCGGGCGATGGCCGCGCCACGCCGCTGCGCTTTCCGGTGCAATGGGTGGCGCGCCACGGCGGCGATCGCACGGACGATTTCCGCGGCTACGCCGGCCGGGTGGCCAGCGGCGTGGTGCGCCCGGGCGACGCGGTGACGGTGCAGCCGTCGGGCGTGAGCGCGGTGGTGCAGGAGGTCCGCGCCTTCGATCGCGCGCTGGATGAAGCGGTGGCGGGTGATTCGATCACGCTGGTGCTGGACCGCGACGTTGACGTCTCGCGCGGCGACGTGATCGTGCACACGGCTGCGCCGGCCCAGGTGTCGCGCGAGTTCGAAGCCGAGCTGTGCTGGCTGGACACGCAGGCCTTGAATCCCGCGCGCAAGTATCTGCTCAAGTCCGGCACGCGGCTCACGTCGGCGAAGGTGCGCGCGGTGTTGTCGCATCGGGACATCCATGAGTTGCAAGAGGTCGAGAACACCGAAGGCACCTTGCGCATGAACGACATCGGCCGCGTGACGCTCACCACGCGCGAGTCGCTCGCGGTCGATCGGTATGACGATGTCGCGGCGACCGGCGCCTTCATCCTGATCGATGAAGCCACGCATCAGACGGCTGCCGCAGGCATGCTTCGGTAGGCCGCAAACGGGCTGGAAATCGCCCTTCCAGCCCGGGAATTCCGTGTTGTTTTTCGTCCAAACCCAATGCTGGCAAGGGTTTGCGGGCGATATCGCAAGATGAAATCGAATTGTTCAGACGATGTCTTCTTCTTGCGGTAAAGTTGGACTGTCTTACGAAAAGGGCTTTTGGTGCTTGTCAAAACCACTGTGTTTTTGTACAGTAGTTTTTATGGCACGCACCGATCATTCTTTTCCTGCCGGTTCTGGGTCCCCGGCTGCCGCCCCCGCCGCCTTGCGCGGTCGGGGTGCGGTTACTAATGTTCGGCATCGCTTCCAACGCGATGACCGTGTGCAGGTCGACGATGGCTGGTCCGCTTCCGGCCTGCCTGCCGATTTCGTGGATTCCGTCCCCGATTCTGCCGCCGATTCTTTCCCCGATTTTGTCCCCGATACTTCCCCGACTGCCGACGCCGTTGCCGGCTCTCCGGTCATTCCCATCCTGCCCGACACCCGTTCCGCGCCGCCTGCGCCCAAGACCACGGTCACCGCAGAAGAGGCGCGCAAGATGCTGTCGCGCAACGATTCGCCCGATATCCCCTTTGACGTGGCCGCCAACCCCTATCGCGGCTGCGAGCATGGCTGCGTGTATTGCTATGCGCGGCCCACGCATTCCTACCTGGGCTATTCCCCCGGGCTGGACTTCGAAACGCGCCTCGTCGCCAAGGCCAATGCCGTGCAGGCGCTGCGCACGGAGCTCGCGCGGCCCGGCTACAAGCCGTCGCCGATCAATATCGGGTCGGCCACCGACGCCTACCAGCCCATCGAGCGCGACTGGCGCCTGACCCGCGGCATGCTTGAACTCATGCTCGAAACCCGGCATCCGGTCACCATCGTCACCAAGAACGCCCTGGTCGCCCGCGACCTGGACTTGCTGGCGGCGCTGGCCCAGCAGAACCTCGTGGTGGTCTACATCAGCATCACCACGCTGGATGCCGGCATGGCGCGCACGCTGGAGCCCCGGGCGGCCGCCCCGTGGCGTCGCCTGGAAGCCGTGCGCAGCCTCACCGACGCCGGCGTGCCGGTGGGCGTGCTGGTGGCGCCGGTCATTCCCTTCATCAACGACGAATCCCTGGAACACATCCTCCAAGAGGCCAAGGCCGCCGGCGCCCACTACGCCAGCTACACCGTCCTGCGCCTGCCCTGGGAGGTCAAGACCCTGTTCGAAGACTGGCTCAACGCCCACTACCCGGACCGCGCGCAGCGTGTCCTGCACCGCATCGAAGACCTGCGCAACGGCCGCCGCAACGATCCGAATTTCGGCTCGCGCATGCGCGGAACCGGTATCTGGGCAGACCTGCTGCGTCAGCGCTTCGAGGTCGCCACGCGCAAGCTCGGGCTCAACCGTACGCGCCTGTCGCTCGATTGCAGTCGCTTCCAGCCGCCCGCCGGGCCGGGCGCGTCGGCCTCCTTGTTCGACGGCGGGGCTGGCGGTTCGCCTGGCGCTGTCCATGGCAATGCCGCTTCCGATTTCCCATCCCCGGTTGGCGCGAAAGCGTCTTCAGGGGTCCCTTTTCCTGGTGGTTTGCCTGCGGTCAGCGGCGCATACGGGCGCGGCGAGCGCCAATTGCGCGCCATGGCTGCCGGCCAATTGTCCTTGTTCGATTGACCGCAGGCTGCCGTTGCCTCGGGTGCATGCCAGGGCGATCCGCCTCGGCGTTGGAACGTTACTCCAAGGAGTTCCCATGAACACCGCTGATATTTCCGTCCTGCAGGATGAGCTTGCCGTCTCCCTGAACCCGCTGCGCCGCGGCTCGAACCGCGCCCGCGCGTTTTGCGCCCGCTTGAGCGGATTGGCCATGCCCTGGGGCGCCACCGCGTCGAGCCCCCGCTCGAGCGCCGCCCGCTGGCCGTTTCCGCCCGCACCGACCCCGGATGAAGCCTCGACCGCCATGCCGACGCGCGCTCCCGCGCCCGCCATCGCGCCGAGCGCGCCTGTCGCGCCGACGGCAACGGCGCGCGACCACAGTCCGAGCGCGCCCGCCGCGTCCGCAGCAACGGCGCGCGACCACAGCATTGGGGACGCCAAGGTTCAGCCGGCGGCCAACCAACTGACCATGAAAGCCATGGTCACGGACGTGTTGCTGGTGCTGGCCTGGGGCGCGATGATCCCCGGCCTGATGTGGTTGGGCGTTGCGGGCGGATTCTGATCGGCGGTCTGCGACCGCCGTGCGCCGTCAACTGGCGCCGAGCAAAATCACCCCCGCCAGGATCGACACGCAGCCGGCCAGCCGGCCGATGCCTACCTTTTCCCGAAGCAGGAACATGCCCGCCAGGGTGCCCAGCATCATGGACATTTCCCGGGCTGGCGCGACCAGGCTGAGCGGCGCGCCGTTGCGCAGCGCATACAGCACAAGGATGTACCCGAGCGGCGACAGAAATCCCACGGCCAAGGCCAGATGCCAGTGGCCGCGCATGGATTCCCACGAGTGCGCGGGGCGGCGCAGCATGTGCGGCGTCATCATCGCGGTGCGGGTCACACAGGTGAACCAGTCGAACAGCACCGGGCTGATCAGCAGCACTTTCACGCCGTAGGCGTCCACCACCGTGTACGCCGCAATGAACAAACCGATCACCACGCCCCAGCGCACGCCCACCCACGCCTGGGCCTGCTGGAAGATGGCAAGCCGTCCCTGGGTGGCGATGAGCAGCACCCCGGCCACCACGCACAACATGCCGGCGATGCCGGTGCTGGTGGCGGGCTCACCCAGCAGCAGGAAGGCGCCCGTGGTGGAAAGCAGGGGGCCGGTGCCCCGGGCAATCGGATACACCACCGACAGATCGGCCACCTGATAGCCGCGCTGCAGGCACAGGCTGTAGCCTAGATGCAACAGGCTGGATGCCAGGATCGCCCCGACGACGGGCCAGGTCCACGTCATGCCGTCGTGCGCCAGCACCCAGATTACCCACGGCGCATAGAGCACCGAGGCACAGAGGCCATAGGCAAAGACGAAGGGCGCGCCCACCATGGCCGCGCGCTTGGCAATGAGGTTCCACGTGGCGTGGGCCATTGCCGCCAAGACGACCAATATCAGGGACGAGTACGACATGGGGGGAACAGCGTCAGATGACGTGTTTGTTACAGGAAGATGGAAGGTTACCGCAAAGCTGGCTCGCGCCCCACATGTTACCCGAGGCGACTCGGAATTTTTGGTGTAGAATCATCGGTTTGCCAAATCTCATCCTCTGCTTGCGGCATGGCAACGCAACCCGAGCAAGCCGGAAATCCGCCTGTCGGATCTTCCTGAAAGCCGGTTGCAATGCGCACGCATTTGGCTGGAATCGACCTGGATGCTGATATCGGATTCGATATCGTCGCCTGGGCCGCATGACAGCTACGCGTGAACAACATCGAACGGCAAAAGTCTTAGCCCGCAAAGGCATGATGATCTAGGAGTTCTCATGAACCTCATCGCTATCCTGGAACAGGAAGAAATTGCCCGTCTGACCGGCGGTCAAGCCAAGCCTGAATTTGCTCCTGGTGACACCGTCATCGTGAGCGTCAACGTCGTTGAAGGCACCCGCAAGCGCGTGCAGGCTTTCGAAGGCGTTGTGATCGCCAAGCGCAATCGCGGCCTGAACTCCGCGTTCACCGTGCGCAAGATTTCGTCGGGTGAAGCCGTGGAACGTACGTTCCAGCTCTACTCGCCGCAAATCGCCAGCATCGAAGTGAAGCGCCGCGGCGACGTGCGCCGCGCCAAGCTGTACTACCTGCGCTCGCGCTCGGGCAAGTCGGCTCGCATCAAGGAAAAGCTGGTCAGCAAGCAAGCCTCCGCGGCTTGATCGCTTATCGGTACACGGCCCTGCCAGTGTCGGACGTTCACGCCAATCCGCGTTTCCGTCCGGCACGGGTTTCCGGGTTAAAAAGGCACCTGCGAGGGTGCCTTTTTCTATTTTCTGAGCCGAATGTCTGATACCTCGTCTTCCGCGCGGCCTCGAAGGCCGCTGGCACGTCCCGGATTCGACCCGGCGACGCAGCCGTGGGTGGTGGCCAACGAATCGCTGCCTCCCGTGCCCACCAGTCTGCTCACGCCGGATTCGCTGCGGGGCACGCTGAGCCAGCCCTCCACGTGGACGCTGGAGCTTTCACGCGACAACGATCTGCGCTATCCCGGTCGCGAAGGCACGCCGGTGCCGGCCGCCGTGCTGATTCCCCTGGTGACGCGAGACGAGGGCGTGCACATCATGCTGACGCAGCGCGCCGCGCACCTGCATGATCACGCCGGTCAGATCAGCTTTCCGGGTGGCCGCATCGAGACCAGCGACGCCACCCCCGTCGCAGCGGCGCTGCGCGAAGCCCAGGAAGAAACCGGCCTGCCGGCCAACCACGTGGAAGTGCTGGGCAGCATGCCGCCGTATCTGACGGCCACCGGCTTTTCCATCATTCCCGTGGTGTCGCTGGTGCGTCCGGGTTTCGAGCTGGCGCCCGATGCGTTCGAGGTGGCCGAGGTCTTCGAGGTGCCGCTGTCTTTCCTGATGGATCCGGCCAATCATCGCCTCTATGAAGCCAGGCTCGATGACGGCCGGGTGCGCCAGTATTACGGCATGCCGTATGGCAAATACTTCATCTGGGGCGCGACCGCCGGCATGTTGCGCAATCTGTATCACCTGCTGCGCCACGGGTTCACGCCGCGCTAGGCGTCAATAACGCTGCTGGCCAGCCAGGTTTTCTTCCAGGATGCGCTGGTACAGCGCGTAGCGCGCCGGATCGATGGTGCCCGCCTGCAAGGCCGCCACCACGCCGCAGCCGGGTTCGTGGCGATGCGTGCAGTTGTAGAAGCGGCATTGCTCGATGGGCTGGGTGAACTCCGGAAACCCGCGGATGATGTCTTCGCGGGTAAGGTGCTGCAGCCCGAAGGCCTGGAATCCGGGCGAGTCGATCAGGTCGCCGCCGGGAGCGGGCAGGTGATAGAGGCGGGTGCTGGTCGTGGTGTGCTTGCCCATGTCCAGCGCCGTCGAATGCTCGCGCGTGGCCGCGGCGGCGTCGGGCACCAGTGCGTTGAGCAGCGTGGACTTGCCCATGCCGCTCTGGCCCAGCAGCAGGCTCGTGCGTCCGGCCAGGCGCGGGGCCAGCAGCGTCTGCACGTTCTGGGGCTCCAGCGCGCTGAGTTCTATCACGTCCACCCCCAGCGCGGCGATCGGGGCCAGGCGCGCGCGGGCGGCCGGCAGTTCGTCGGTCAGGTCGGTCTTGTTCAGGATGATGAGCGGCGAGATGCCCGCGCTCCACGCGCCCGCCAGCGCGCGGCCGGTGAGATCGTCCGAAAAGGTAGGCCGCACCGCGATGACGATCAGCAACTGGTCCACATTGGATGCGAACTGCTTGGACCGCATCTCATCGGACCGATACAGCAGATTGCTGCGCGGCAGGATGGCGTCGATGGCGCCTTCGTCCTTGCCCTGCGGCGTGATCCTGACGCGGTCGCCCACCGCGGCCCCGGCTTTCTTGCCGCGCGGAAAACATTTGCGCAGGGCGCCGTCCGCCAGTTCCACCGTGTAGTGGCGGCCATGGGCGGCAATGATGCGGCCTTCCAAGGGGGCGCTCATGCGGCGGCCGCCATCAAGTGGCGGATGCGCACGGCGGCGGGGGGATGGCTGTCGTAAAAGGCGGAATGCACGGGGTCGGGTGTCAGGGTTGCAGCGTTGTCGTCGTAAAGCTTGACCAGCGCGGAGACCAGGCGGTCCGGCGAACTCTGTTCGGCGGCATAGCGATCCGCTTCGAACTCGTCGCGGCGCGAATACCAACTGGCCAGCGGGGTCAACATGAAGGTGAATACGGGGATGACCAGGAAGAACAGCAGCAGCGCCATGGCGTCGTTGCGCCCGCCCAATTGCGGCAGCACGCCCAGGCCCACATAGAACCACGGCTGTTGGGCGATCCAGCCCAGAATCGCAAAGAACGCCAGCGCGGCGCCAAAGCTGAAGATGACGCGCTTGATGATGTGGCGCTTGGCGAAATGCCCCAACTCGTGCGCCAGCACCGCCTCGATCTCGTCGGGGTTCAGGCGGGCCAGCAGGGTGTCGAAGAACACGATGCGGCGCGACTTACCAAAGCCTGTGAAATAGGCGTTGCCGTGGGCCGAGCGGCGCGAGCCGTCCATCACGAAGAGGCCATTCAAGGCAAAGCCGCAGCGCTGCGCCAGGCGCTGGATGCGGCCGGCCAGTTCGGGATCGGACAGCGGCGTGAATTTGTTGAATAGGGGCGCAATGAACATCGGGTAGATGATCAGCAGCGCCAGATTGAACGCCGTCCACAGCGCCCATGCCCAGACCCACCAGTAGGTGCCGGCGCTGCCCATCAGCCACAAGACCGCGGCTGCCAGCGGCAAGCCCAGCACTGCCGCCACCAGCAGGCCCTTGGCGGCGTCGGCCACGAACAGGCCCGGCGTCATGCGGTTAAAGCCAAAGCGCGCCTCCAGCTTGAACTGGCGCCACAACGTGAAGGGCAGGCCCAAGAGGCCCAGCACCAGCGCCACCACGACCAGCAGCAGCATCTGGCGCGCGAAGTCGTTGCTGGTAAGCTGGCTGACCGTCAGGTCGATCCATTGCAGTCCGCCCAGCAGCGTCAGCGCCACCAGCACCAGGGCGTCATAGGTCCGCTCCAGCATGCCCAGCCTGACTCGCGCCACGGTGTAGTCGGCCGCCCGCTGATGGCTGGTCAGCCCGATGCGATGGGAGAATTCCGCAGGCACCTGGTCGCGATGGCGGGCGACGTGGCGGATCTGCCGGGACGCCAGCCACATGCGCACGGCGATATCGGTCAGCAGGAAGACAACGAACAGCAGTGTGAACATGGGCAATGCGTCTGCTCAAGTAGGGATGTGAGAAAATCGCGTGTTTTATAGGCAAATTATATGGCTGCGAACGAAAATCGCCTGATCTGGCTCGACATGGAAATGACCGGGCTGGACCCTGAAAAAGAACGGATCATCGAAGTCGCCGTCGTGGTGACCGAGCCTGACCTGACGGTCGTGGCTGAGGGGCCGGTGATCGTGGTGCACCAGCCCGACAGCCTGCTCGACGCCATGGACAGCTGGAACAAGTCCACCCACGGCAAGAGCGGCCTGATCGACAAGGTCAAGGCGTCCACGGTGACCGAGGCGCAGGCAGAGGATACGCTGTTGGCGTTTCTGGCGCAGCATGTGCCGGCTGGCAAGTCGCCGATGTGCGGAAACACCATCAGCCAGGACCGGCGTTTCATGTTTGCGTACATGCCGCGCCTGGAGCAATTCTTCCATTACCGCAACCTGGACGTCAGCACGCTCAAGGAACTGGCGCGCCGCTGGGCGCCCGCGGTCTACAAGGGCTTCGAGAAAAAGAGCCGCCACGAAGCGCTGGCCGACATCTACGAGTCCATCGATGAGCTCAAGTATTACCGCGAGCACTTCCTGAAGGTCTGAGTGAACGCCTGAGCGTCGCGGCGTACACTCGGCATCAGACCGTGTCCTGGGCGAGTGGCCGCCCCGATCCTTCATGCCGTCCTATTCCGTCCCGCAAATCCGCTTGGCCGAACAGCGCGCCCTGGCGTCGGGGCGCGCCCTGATGCCGCTGGCCGGCGCGGCGGCGGCGGCATTCGTCACGGCGCGGTTTCCCGCCACGGCGTCCATCCTGGCGCTGGCCGGTCCCGGCAACAATGGCGGGGACGCGCTGGAAGCCGCGGCTTTGTTGCTGCGGCAGGGCTTTGACGTCCACGTGGTGCTACCTTCCGGGCCGGCCAGGCTGCCCGCCGACGCCGCGCGCGCCTGGACCGGCTGGCTGGCCGCAGGCGGGCAAGCCCGCACCCACGCCGCGCTACCGCCCGGACCGCCGCCTGACCTGGTCATCGACGGCCTCTTCGGCATCGGTCTGAACCGTCCCCTTGATGCTTCCTGGCAATCGCTGGTCGATGCCGTCAACGCCATGCACACGCCGGTGCTGGCCCTGGACGTGCCCAGCGGCATCGACGCCGATTCCGGCGCGGCGCTGGGCCGGCCGATCCGGGCCCGGTGGACGCTGTCTTTCATCGCGACCAGCCGCGGACTGGCGCGCCCGGGACCCGGGCGCGACGCGGCGGGGGAATGCCACGTCGACACCCTGGGCGTGGCCATGCCCGCCGAGCCAGATCCTCAGTCCTGAAGCCGCGCCTCGGATGACCCGCGCGGGGGCCGCGTCAGGCCGGCCGTCCGCCGAACCGCGACTCGACCTCGGCCGTCAGGGGCGTATAGCGTTCGTTGTCCTGCCCGGCCAGCGCATCCAGGTGGATTTCGGAAGGCGTGAATACTTTCCAGTAGAGCCGCCCGCACAGGTCGCGCGCGGCGTGGCCGGGCCAGTTGTCAGGCAGCATGGGGGCGGGCAGTTGCGGATCGTGCAGCACGATCCGGCGCCAGTTGTGCAGCACCATGACCCGCACCATGAAGGCCTCGGCGGGCGAGGGCGCTTCTTCCAGCAGCTTTTCCAGCGGACCGAAATTGCGCGAGAACAGCCGGTACTGTTCGGCCACGTCGTCCAGGTTCCAGCATTGGCTGGCCAGGCTGGCGATGGGCAGCCCGCCCGCGCCGGCCAGGTCGCGGGCCGACAGCACCAGGGCGCGGTCCGGAATGCCCAGCTTTTCGAGGATGTCGTGCGCGGCGCGCGCCTCGGTGTGCGGATGCGCGAACAGGCCAGGCGCGATCATCCCGAAACCTTCCCACGTGAGCTCGCGGCGCAGTTCGCCGCGCTCTGCCAGGCCGTTGCCCGTGCGCGGCAGCGCAACCAGCGTCCATTCTCCGTTCCAGTCCTGCGCAGCCCCTTCGTAGATGCGCTGCGATGCGTGCGAGGTATGGCGCGCGCCCTGTTCCGAAATCAGGTACAGGCTGCGCCGGCCGTGGCGTTCGGATTGCAGCCAGTTCTGCGCCACCAGGCGAAAGACGCTGGTGCGCAGCAGGCGTTCATTGATGCCCAGGGGAGCCAGCAGCTCGATCAGGCTGCCCAGCCAGATGGCGCCGCCATGCGGGGCCAGCGCATCGCCCAGCACACTGACACACAGCGATTTTGCGCGAGGCGGATCGCTTTTCAATAAGCGGGACAGCGTGCGTTCCAGGGGCGACTGAGGGTTTGCCATAAGAGGGGCCGGAGACGGCCGATATCGGGATCCTGGATATGATACATAAATCCAATGTGATACAGATTTGAGTTTGACAATGAATTTTTTGTATTAAATAATCCGCCTATGACATGACGGCACTGCGCAGCGTTTGCCTTGCGTTTTCGCAAACCGTCTCAAGGAGACAACCATGTACGCTCAACTCGTCGAAACCGGCGTCAAGCAGGTCAAGACCGCGGACCAGCTCGAAGGCCTGGAACAGACGTTCCAGCGGCGCATCGACGACGGCGTTCGCATCGAGGCCAAGGACTGGATGCCGGAGGCCTACCGCAAGACGCTCGTGCGCCAGATCTCGCAGCACGCGCACTCCGAAATCGTGGGCATGCTGCCCGAAGGCAACTGGATCACCCGCGCGCCGTCGCTCAAGCGCAAGGCCATCCTGCTGGCCAAGGTGCAGGACGAAGCGGGCCACGGACTCTATCTGTACAGCGCCGCCGAAACCCTGGGCGTGTCCCGCGACGACCTGATCGACGATCTGCACGCCGGGCGCGCCAAGTACTCCAGCATCTTCAATTACCCCACGCTCAGCTGGGCCGACATCGGCATGATCGGATGGCTGGTCGACGGCTCCGCCATCATCAACCAGATCCCGCTGTGCCGCTGTTCCTATGGCCCGTACGCGCGGGCCATGGTGCGCGTCTGTAAGGAAGAGTCCTTCCACCAGCGCCAGGGCTATGACCTGCTCATGCAGATGTGCCTGCACGGCACGCCCGAACAGAAGGCGATGGTCCAGGACTCGCTCAACCGCTGGTGGTGGCCGGCGCTGATGATGTTCGGCCCGTCGGACGCCGATTCGCCCAACAGCGCCCAGTCCATGGCGTGGAAGATCAAGCTCTTCTCCAACGACGAGCTGCGCCAGAAGATGGTCGACCAGACCGTTCCCCAGGCCGAATACCTGGGCCTGACCATTCCCGATCCCGAGTTGAAGTGGAACGCCGAGCGCGGGCACTACGACTTCGGCGAAATCGACTGGAGCGAGTTCTACGCCGTGCTCAAGGGCAATGGTCCGTGCAACCGCGAGCGCCTCGCGGCGCGCGTCAAGGCGCACGAGGAAGGCGCCTGGGTGCGCGACGCGCTGGTCGCCCACGCCGATAAACAGTCCGCCCGGAAGGCGGCTTAGAGTCCCCCCCCGGAGCGCTGCGCGCTTCCCCCCCAGGGGGGCGCCGCAGCGGACCGGCGGAGCCCGGATCCGCGCGGCCCCGCTGGCCCTCGCTGGCGCTTCGGGATTGATCAGCTTTTGGGCATTCGCAGTTCCTAATTTCATTTATTGCAGACCGTCGGCGCCCCGCGCGCCCGGCTTTAAAGGAAATCCATCATGAGCAAAGACTGGCCTCTGTGGGAAGTCTTCATCCGCAGCCAGCACGGCCTGGCGCACAAGCATGTGGGGAGCCTGCACGCCCCGGACGCCGAAATGGCGATCAACCATGCCCGCGACGTCTACACGCGCCGCAATGAGGGCCTGAGCATCTGGGTCGTGCGCGCCTCCGATATCTCGGCCAGCAGCCCGGGCGACAAGGATCCGCTGTTCGAGCCGGCCAACAGCAAGGTCTACCGGCATCCGACCTTCTTCCCGATGCCCGAAGAAATCAAGCACATGTAAGGCGGGCGGGGGAGACATGGACAAAGCACTCTTTGAATACCTGCTGCGCCTGGGCGATACGTCGCTCATCCTGTCGCAGCGCCTGGGCGAATGGACCGGCCACGGGCCCATCCTGGAAGAGGACCTGGCGCTGACCAACACCGCGCTGGACCTCCTGGGCCAGGCCCGCATGTGGCTGACGCTGGCCGGCGAGGTCGAGGGCGCCGGGCGCGACGAGGACGCGCTGGCCTATCTGCGCGACGCGCACGAGTTCCGCAACGTGCTGCTGGTCGAGCGCGACAACGGCAACTATGCCGACACCATGGCGCGGCAGTTCCTGTTCGACGTCTGGCATTACTTCCTGCTGCAGCGCCTGGAAAAATCCGCCGATGAGCGCATCGCCGCCATCGCGGCCAAGTCGCTCAAGGAAGTGACCTACCACGTGCGCCGTTCCTCTGACATGGTGGTGCGCCTGGGCGACGGCACGGCCGAGAGCCATGCCAAGATGCAGGCCGCCATCGACGACGCCTGGCGCTTCACGGGCGAGCTGTTCGCCGACGACGCCATCGACCTGGACATCGCCTCGCGCGGCATCGGCTGTGAATTGTCCGCGCTGCGCCAACCCTGGCTCGCGCACGTGCGGGAAGTGCTGGAAGAAGCCACGCTGACCGTCCCTGACGAAGCCGCCGCGAATCATCTGGCGCACCGGGGCGGCCGCCAGGGCAGGCACACCGAGGCCCTGGGTTACGTGCTGGCCGAAATGCAGTACCTGCCTCGCGCCTACCCGGGAGCGACGTGGTGAACGCCCACGCGCCCATTGCCGCCGACCAGGTCTACGCCTGGCTGCAGGAGGTCCCCGATCCGGAGATTCCCGTGCTGTCCGTGGTGGACCTGGGCGTGGTGCGAGACGTCTCGTGGGACGGCGACGCCTGTGTGGTCGTGATCACGCCCACGTATTCCGGCTGCCCGGCCATGCGCGAAATCACCCAGGATATCCGCCAGACGCTGGAACGCCACGGCGTCGCCCAGGTCCGCGTGGAAACGCGCCTGGCGCCAGCCTGGACGACCGACTGGATGAGCGAGAAGGGCCGAGAGGCGCTCAAGGGCTACGGCATTGCCGCGCCCGCCGAACGCGCCATCGATATCTCCGGCATCAGCCGCCGTACGGCCGGCCCGGCCATCGCGTGTCCGCGCTGCGGCTCGCGCGACACGCGCCTGGTCAGCAATTTTGGATCGACCTCGTGCAAGGCGCTGTACCGCTGCGTGTCCTGCCACGAGCCCTTCGATTATTTCAAGACTCACTAAAGCGTGGTTTCGAGATGAGCCAGAACCAATTCCATGCATTGAAGGTGGCATCGGTCGCGCGCAATACGCGCGACGCCGTGGTCGTGACCTTCGACCTGCCCGAGGCGTTGGCGGATGAATTCGCCTTCCTGCCCGGCCAGTACCTGACGCTGCGCACGCAGCTCAAGGGCGAAGAACTGCGCCGGTCGTATTCCATCTGTTCGGCGCCGCACGACAAGCTCTTGCGCGTGGCGATCAAGAAGGTCGACGAGGGCGCTTTTTCCAGTTGGGCCAACCACGAACTGCAGCCCGGCCAGACCCTCGAGGTGATGGCGCCCGCGGGCAATTTCACGGTGGATTTTTCGCCCGAGAACGCGCGCCATTACGTCGCCTTCGCCGTGGGCAGCGGCATCACCCCCGTGTTTTCCCTGGTCAAGACCGCCTTGTCCACCGAGCCGCGCAGCAAATTCACGCTGTTCTTCGGCAACCGCGCCTCGTCCGCGGTGCTGTTTCGCGAAGAAATCGAAGACCTGAAGAATCTCTACATGGACCGGTTTTCGCTGGTCTACGTCATGAGCCGCGAAACCCAGGACATCGAGCTCTTCAACGGCCGCCTGGACGGCGACAAGGTCGACCTGCTCATGTCGGCCTGGATGAGCCCGGAGGATATCGATTACGCTTTTGTCTGTGGTCCCCAGACCATGACGGAAAGCGTGGTCGAACGGCTGCAGGCCCGCGGCATCCCGAAGGCGAACATCAAGTTCGAACTCTTCGGCGCGCCCAAGGGTCCGCGCGCGTTGCGCACCGGCCAGGACGCGCGGCAGGCGCCCGGCAAGGGGCAGTGCGAGGTCACCGTGGTGCAGGACGGACATAGCCGCATGTTCGTCATCGACAAGAACAAAGACAGCGTGCTGGATTCCGCGCTGGCGCAGGGCATCGAACTGCCGTACTCGTGCAAGGGCGGGGTGTGTTCCACCTGCCGTTGCAAGGTGATCGAAGGCGAAGTGGACATGGATGCCAACTTCGCCCTCGAAGACTACGAAGTCGCGCGCGGATTCATCCTGAGCTGCCAGAGCTTCCCGGTCAGCGACCGGCTGGTCATCGACTTCGACCAGGAAACCTGACCCGGCGCGCGCCAGGCAAGCATTCAAATCTTATTGGAGAGACGAGCGTGTCCCAGAAATTCTTCGAACGCCACCAGCCCCTGCTGGAACAATCCCTGGCAGCCGCCGCGCTGCGCGGCTACTGGAGCCCGTTTGCCGAGTCGCCCAGCCCCCGCAACTATGGCGAGACCGCCAACGACGAAGGCCGCGCCGCCTTCGAAGCGCTCAAGGGCAAGCCTTTTCCGTTGAACCTGCATGACGCCGACGGCGTCGTGGGCGGCGAGAAGTCCCCCTATGGTTTCGACCTGGGCATCACGTATCCGCGCGTGCCGGCCGACAAGCTGATCGCCGCCTCCAAGCGCGCCCTCGAAGACTGGCGCCGCGCCGGTCCGCGCGCCTGGGTCGGCGTGTCGCTGGAAATCCTGGCGCGCCTGAACAAGCTGAGCTTCCAGATCGCCTACGCGGTCCAGCACACCACCGGCCAGGGCTTCATGATGGCCTTCCAGGCCGGCGGCCCGCACGCGCAGGATCGCGGCTTTGAAGCCGTCACCTATGCGTGGCAGGAGATGTCGCGCATCCCGGGCATCGCCGTCTGGGAAAAGCCGCAGGGCAAGAATGATCCCATCCGCATGGAAAAGCAGTTCACTGTCGTGCCGCGCGGCGTCGCGCTGGTGATCGGCTGCTCGACCTTCCCCACCTGGAACGGCTATCCGGGCCTTTTCGCCAGCCTGGCCACGGGCAACACCGTCATCGTCAAGCCGCATCCGGGCGCGATCCTGCCGCTGGCCATCACCGTGAAGGTGGCGCGCGAAGTGCTGCAGGAAGCGGGCTTTGATCCCGACGTGGTGCAACTGGCCGCGCACGAGGCGGGCGACGACACCGCGCAGAAGCTGGCGCTGGACCCGGCCGTCAAGATCGTCGACTTCACCGGCAGCACCGCCAACGGCAACTGGCTCGAAGAGAATGCGCGCCAGGCCCAGGTCTACACCGAGAAGGCGGGCGTGAACCAGGTCATCATCGATTCGACCAACGACCTGAAGGGCGTGGCCCGCAATCTGGCGTTCTCGCTGGCCCTGTATTCGGGTCAGATGTGCACGGCGCCGCAGAATATCTACGTGCCGCGCGACGGCATCAATACCCCGGAAGGCCGTGTCAGCTTTGACGACGTGGCGGCCGCGCTGGGCGTGGCGCTGGAAAAGGTCGGCGCGGATGCCGCCAAGGCCGTCGAACTGACGGGCGCCATCCAGAACGACGGCATCGTCGAGCGCATTGAAAAAGCGCGCGCCCTCGGTCTGCCCGTCGTGGCGGACAGCAAGGCGCTGGCCCATCCCCAATTCGAGAACGCCCGCGTCCGCACGCCGCTGCTGCTGCGCACCGAGGCCGGCAATGCGGCCCTCAGCCAGGAATGGTTTGGCCCCATCGCCTTTGTCGTGGCCACCGATTCCACCGCCCACAGCATCCAGCTCGCGCGCGACAGCGTCATCCAGCATGGCGCGCTGTCCCTGTCCGCCTACACGACGGACGACCGCGTGGCCGAGCAGATCCAGGATGCCGCGGAAGTGTCGGGCGTGTCGCTCTCGCTCAACCTGACCGGCCCGGTGTTCGTCAACCAGACCGCCGCCTTCAGCGATTTCCATGGCACCGGCGCCAACCCGGCGGCCAATGCGGCGCTGTCGGACACGGCGTTCGTCTCGAACCGCTTCCGCGTGGTGCAAACCCGCCGTCACATCTAAGCCCGGGCGATCGCACATGAGCTATCAGGATATCCAATTCGACCTGTCCGGCGGCATCGCCCGCCTGACGCTGAACCGGCCGGACAAGCTGAACAGCTTCACGGCCAACATGCATGCCGAAGTGGCCGATGCGCTGACCCGCATCGAGACCGAAGGCGCGCGCGTGCTGGTGCTGACCGGCGCGGGGCGCGGCTTCTGCGCCGGCCAGGACCTGAGCGAGCGCAAGCCCGCGCCGGACGGCACGCCGCCCGACCTGGGCGAGACCGTCGACAAGTTCTACGCACCGCTGGTGCGCCGGCTCAACGCCTTGCCCATGCCGGTGGTGGTGGGCGTGAACGGCGTGGCGGCGGGGGCGGGGGCCAATCTGGCCTTCGCGGGCGACATCGTCATCGCCAAGGCCTCGGCCAGCTTTATCCAGTCGTTCTGCCGCCTGGGCCTCATCCCCGACACGGGGGGCACGTTCGCGCTGCCCCGTCTGGTGGGCCGCGCCCGGGCCATGGGCCTGGCCATGCTGGGCGACAAGCTGAGCGCCAAGCAGGCCGAGGACTGGGGCCTCATCTGGCAATGCGTGGCCGACGAGGAATTCGACGCCACGCTGGATCGCCTGGCCACGCATTTTGCGGCCGCGCCCACCAAGGGCCTGGCCTTCACCAAGCGGGCCCTGCAGGCCAGCCTGGGCAATGACCTGTCCACGCAACTCGACCTGGAACGCGACATGATGCGCGAACTGGGCCGCAGCGCGGACTACGCGGAAGGCGTCGCCGCCTTCCTGGGCAAGCGTGAACCGCAATTCAAGGGGCAATGATGAGCGTGCACGTTCCCCCCGTTGAAGCGCCGTCCGATCCCCAGGAGCTGGCGCAGGCCGTGGGCTCGGTGATGTATGCCGGCGACGCGGCCTCGCAAGGCCTGGACATGAAGGTCGAGGAAATGGCGCCGGGCTATGCTCGGCTGACCATGCGCGTGCGGCCCGACATGCTGAACGGCCACAAGACCTGCCATGGCGGCTTCATCTTCGCCCTGGCCGACAGCGCGTTCGCGTTCTCCTGCAACTCCCGCAACGTCAGTACCGTGGCCTCGGGCTGCACGATCGATTATCTGGCGCCGGGATTCGAAGGCGACCTGCTGACCGCCGTGGCGCAAGAACGATCGCTTGCCGGACGCACGGGCGTCTACGACGTCACCGTCACCAATCAGGACGGCCGCAACGTGGCCTTGTTCAGGGGCCGTTCCTATCGCATCAAAGGCCAGATCGTCGGGGTGCCCACGGACGCCTGACCGCACAGCCGAACCAAAGAGCAGGACCCGGGCCGGAGCATGCGCCGCACGCGGCGCGCCGCCCGAGCCGGGGCGCAGAGAATTTCAGGAGAGACATTATCATGCCCAACACCATGAGCAAGCCGGGACTGGATCCCATCGAGCATGCCAGCCAGGACGAGCTGCGGGCCCTGCAGCTGGACCGCTTGAAGTGGACCCTCAAGCACGCCTACGAAAACGTCCCGCACTACAAGAAGGCGTTCGACGAGGCCGGCGTGCATCCGGACGACCTGAAGCAGTTGTCCGATATTGCGAAGTTCCCGTTCACGACCAAGAAGGAACTGCGCGAAAACTATCCGTTCGGCATGTTCGCCGTGCCGCGCGAGCGCATTTCGCGCATTCACGCGTCCAGCGGCACGACGGGCAAGCCGACCGTGGTGGGCTACACCAAGGGCGACCTGGACAACTGGGCCAACCTGGTGGCGCGTTCCATCCGTGCGGCGGGCGGCAAGCCCGGCGATACGGTGCACGTGGCGTACGGCTACGGCCTCTTCACGGGCGGCCTGGGCGCGCACTACGGGGCGGAGCGCCTGGGTTGCACGGTCATTCCGATGTCGGGCGGACAGACGGAAAAACAGGTTCAGCTGATCAGCGATTTCCGGCCGGACATCATCATGGTCACGCCGTCCTATTTCTGCAACATTCTGGAGGAGCAGCGCCGCCAGGGCATTGATCCGCGTCAAAGTTCGCTGCGCATCGGGATTTTCGGCGCCGAGCCCTGGACGGGCCAGATGCGCGCCGACATCGAGGCCGAAGCCGGCATCGACGCCGTCGACATCTATGGCCTGTCCGAGGTGATGGGCCCGGGCGTGGCGAGTGAATGCGTCGAGACCAAGGACGGCCCGGTGGTGTGGGAGGATCACTTCTACGCAGAGATCATCAACCCGGAAACGGGCGAACCCGTGGCCGACGGCGAACCCGGCGAGCTGGTCTTCACGTCGCTGACCAAGGAAGCCATGCCCATCGTGCGCTACCGCACGCGCGACCTGACCCGCCTGCTGCCGCCCACCGCGCGCAGCATGCGCCGCATCGGCAAGATCACCGGCCGCAGCGACGACATGCTGATCGTGCGCGGCGTGAACATGTTCCCCACGCAGGTCGAAGAGCTGGTCCTGAAGATCGCGCAGTTGGCGCCGCACTACCAGCTGGTGCTGTCCCGCACAGGCAACATGGACGAACTGGAGATCCTGACCGAAGTGCGCGCGGAGTTCTCGGGGCTGTCCGATGCCGAACGCGCCAACCTGGGCAAGCAGTTGCAGCACGCGGTCAAGACGCACATCGGCGTCAGCGCGCGTATCCAGGTGTCGGATGCGGGCCATGTCGAGCGCACGCTGACCGGCAAGGCGCGCCGTGTGATCGACAGGCGGCCGAAGTCCTGAAGCCCCACGCGCGACGTGCGCGGCGCGCAAAAAAGGCAGCCCCGTGGGCTGCCTTTTTTCATTCCGGACGCTGCTAGCGCCCCACCGTCCGCAGGATGCGCCGGTACCAGTAATGGAGCAGGGCGGCCGACAGCGCCAGGCCAAGCATGGCCATCAGCCACATGCTGCCCGCGCCCTGCGGCGAGCCGGGCACGAGCAGGTCGCGTAATCCGTCCAGGCCGCCTTTGCCGGGACCAAAGCCGAACCACCAGCCGCCGACCAGGCCCACGCCGGCCAGCGCGACCGTCTGCAGGATCAGCGGCACCACGGCGATCTTGTAGGCGCGCAGCAGGTACGAATTGATGCACTGCATGCAATCGAAGAGATGGAACAGCGGCAGGACGGCCAGCAGCGTGGTCGCCACCGCGGCGACCGCGGCGTCATCCGTGTAGGCCGCCAGGATCAGCGGACGGCCGGCCAGCAGCACCGCCGCCGTCAGCAGCGCGCCCATCAGGCCCAACGCCAGTCCCGCCATGCCGGTGCGGTGGGCGCGCGCGTAGTCGCCCGCGCCGATCGCCTGCGCCGTCAGCGACGCGGTGGCCACGCCCAGCGCCATCGGCATCATGTAGCAGAGGGCCGCCAGGTTCGACATGATCTGGTGTCCCCCCGTCACGAAGGTGCCCTCGCGCGCGACCAGCAGCGCCATGAACGTGAACGCCGACACCTCCACGAGGTACGAACCGCCCATGGGAATGCCCAGGCGCAGCAGCTCTTTCAGCGCCTGCCAGTCGGGCTTGCCGATGCGAAGCTGGAAGCGCCGGTAGTAGCGGTCATGCGTGATGACCCACAACCCCAGCCCCAGGCTCATCCATGACACGACGGCGGTCGCCAGGCCCGCGCCGGCCGCGCCCATCGCGGGCAGGCCCAGCTTGCCGTAGATGAAGATCCAGTTGAACAGCGCCTTGAAGCCGATGATCGACAGGTTGATGGCCATGACGAGCTTGGGCCGCGACACGGCGGTGCCCAGCGCGTAGATGGTGCGGAACACCAGCGCGGCGGGCAGGGCCAGCACCAGCGCCTGGAGGTAGGACGCGATGCGGTCGCGCACGGCGGGGGCGACGTCCCCGGACATGAAAAGCCACATGTCCGGAAACAGCATCAACACCGCGCCCACGAGCGACAGTCCCAGCGCCAGCCACACGCCCTGGCCCCAGCTTTTGCCGACTTCGAGGTTGTTGCCGGCGCCGAACTGCTGCGCCAGGATCGGAATGAGGGCGTGCACCACGCCCATCAGGCCCACAAAAATGGTGATGTAGATGGAGGCGGACAGGGCCATCGCCGCCAGGTCGTCCGGGCTGGAGTGGCCGGTCATGGCGGTGTCCAGCACGCCGAACGAAATGCCGGCCCACTGGCTGATCAGCACGGGCCAGGCTTGCTTGGTGATGCCGCGCAGGGTGGCGCCGAAGCTCGTCGGCGCCGGGGAGGCTGCCATCATGGCTTGGAGCTGGTGCGCAACAGGCGGAAGACTTCGGAACGGTCGGCGCGGCGGCCGCCCTGCCACAGGACCTGCACCCCTTCGCTGTAGGCGGCGGTGCCGTCGCGCAGACTCTGGTTGGTGGTCTGTTGCAGGACCAGCGTGCAACGCGTGTCGAACGGGAACGACAGGTTGTTGAAGATGAGGAACGACGCGCGCTGGCCGCTACCCAGGCTCAGGCCGCGGACGCACTCGCCGGGACGCTTGTGCTGCGCGATCGCCTGGGCCAGCTGGCCCGACATGGTGCGATAGCTGCGGGCGTAGTCGACCGCGGGCTGCCACAGCAGAACCAGCAGGATCCAGGTCACGGTCAGCCCGCCGGCGGACAGCACCGTGCCGCGCCAGAGCGCCTGGGGGCGCACGCGCAGGCGCCACACGACCAGGGCGATCCACGCCAGCGTGAAAACGACGGCCAGGGCAAAGGCCACCCAGGAGATGACGGGCTCGTAGCCGGTGGTCTGGCGGCCGATGTTGCGGGAGATCTGCGCGGGCCACTGGAAGTGCAGGGCCACCCAACCGAGCCAGGCCGTGGCTGCGGTCAGCGAAAAGCACATGACGGCGAACCAGTCCAGCGTGTTCACGACGCCGCGGCGCAGGGTCGGCAGCGAGAACGCGCCCAGCACGGCGCATGGCACGGCCAACAGCACGAACTCGGAGTCCGAGGCTTCATCCAGGAAAAAGAGGATCAGCGCCGAGCAGCTCAGCAGCATCAAGGGCAGCCAGATGTGCGGGGCGTAGATCCATGCGCGCCAGCGCCAGATGGCCAGCAGCGCCAGCGGCCAGGTCGGCCACAGATACCAGGGAAGGTCGCGCAGCGTGCGTCCCGCATCGTGCAGGCTGGGCATGGCGAACGAAGACAGATTCCAGGCCTTCCAGTTGCGGATCCAGTATTCGCTGCCCTGGGTGGCGGGAATCCACCAGGCCAGGATCAGGCCGGCGGCCAGGACGGCGGCCCAGAGCATCCAGCGCTTGCATTTCCATAGCTGGCTGCGGGGGTAGAAGGCAAGCGCGGCGCCGGCCATGATGGGCAGGGCGCCCACCCAGCCGCGCGTCAGGAAGCTGGCGGCCAGCGCGATGCCCAACGTGGTGGCGCCCGTGACGGGCCGGTCCACCGTGCGCGCCAGCGAGTAGAAGGCCAATGCCTGGCAGGCCATGATCGCGGGCACGACCGTCGTTTCATGCGTGCGCTGCAGGATGCCGACCGTGGCGAGCAGCAGCAGCAGGGCGGCATCGGCCAGCATGCGGCCGTAGTCGCGCGGTTCAGGCTCGCCGCCGAAGGGCAGCGCGAGCGGCTGGGCTTCGGCGCGGCGACCCAGCAGGTAGGTGCCGTACCACACGCTGGACGCCGTGATGCCGAACCACAGCAGATTGGGCAGCCGCCCCGCCGTGATGTCGCCGATGAAGGGGCCGAATAGCCAGATGCTGATCGCGCCCACCCACGTGATCAGCGGCCCTTCCTCGGCGTGGGCCAGGTGCCCCACCTGCGGCAGCAGCCAGGTCAGGCCGCCTTCGCGGATGGCGGTGATCATGGTCGCCAGTCCGACCGCGTCGTCGGTTTTCCACGGGTCGCGCATGAACAGCCCGGCCACGATATAGGCCAGGGACAGCCCCAGCAGGATGAGGCGGGGCAGTTTTGCGGTGGCCACCGACGTCAGCCGGGCCGGGGTGGAAATGGAAAGTGGGGACACGGGCGTTAATGTAACCGAGTGGTCGGAATGCGCCACCCCCTCGCGGGGAAAAAACGACTGCCGAGGAGGGAAAAAAAAGCAGCCCGAAGGCTGCCTTTTTGCTGTGACTCCCGCAGGAGCGACAGGATCAGGAAGCGGACTTGACCGTGCCAGCCGTGCGGGCGAAACGGGCGCGGAACTTTTCCACGCGGCCGGTTTCGACGATGCGGGTCTGGGCGCCCGTGTAGAACGGGTGCGATTCGGAGGTCACGTCGCACTTGAAGAGCGGGTACGTCTTGCCATCGAGTTCGATGGATTCGCGAGTCTGGACGGTCGAACGGGTGATGAACTTGCTGCCCGTTTGCAGGTCGGCGAAGACGACTTCGCGGTATTCGGGGTGAATGCCTTCTTTCATGGTGCTTTCCTAGGGCTCGATCGAGCCTCTTTCAGGTTGTTAGGGTCGCCAGCCAAGCTGCCAGGGATCGCCGCCAGAGGACGGGGCGAAAGGCGCTAGCCACGTATCCAAAAAGTAACCCCGCATTCTAGCATGCGATCAAGCCGTCAGGCCAGCCGGAAATCGGCCCCCGGGCCGCGAGGCAGCCCGGGTTTTACAGCGGGACGGGATTCAGAGATCCGTGCGCAGCTTCCAGATTTCCGGGAAAAGCACGACTTCCAGCATGCGCCGCAGGTAATCCACCCCTGACGTGCCGCCCGTGCCGCGCTTGAAGCCGATGACCCGTTCGACCGTCGTGACGTGGCGGAAGCGCCACAGTCGGAAGGCGTCCTCCAGGTCGGTGAGCTTCTCGCCCAACTGGTAGAGCTCCCAGTAGCGGTCCGTGTCGCGGTAGACCGTCAGCCAGGCGGCTTCGACGGCGGCCGAGGACGAGTAGGGCAGCGTCCAGTCGCGCTCCAGGTGGTCGGCGGGGATGTCCAGGCCATGGCGGGCCAGCAGGCGCAGCGCCTCGTCATATAGCGACGGGGCCTCGTAGGCGCTCTGCACCTGGGCCAGCAGGTCGGCGCGGTGCGAGTGGGGCTTGAGCATGGCTGCGTTCTTGTTGCCCAGCAGGAATTCGATCTGGCGGTACTGATAGCTCTGGAACCCGCTCGAGCGCGCCAGGTACGGTCGCAGCGCGGAGTATTCGGGCGGGGTCATGGTCGCCAGCACGTCCCAGGCGTGCACGAGCTGCTCCATGATCTTGCTGACGCGCGCCAGCATCTTGAAGGCGGGCTGCAGGCGGTCGGCCGCCACGCTGGCGATCGCTGCGCGCAGTTCATGCAACATCAGCTTCATCCAGAGTTCGCTGGTCTGGTGCTGGATGATGAACAGCATTTCGTTGTGCTCGGGCGACAGCGGGTGCTGGGCGCCGAGCAGTTCGTCCAGGTGCAGGTAGTCGCCGTAGGTCATGTCGCGCGTGAAGTCGAGCTGCGCTTTTTCCTGGCGGACGATGTCTTCGGGGCGTTCGGACTGGCTCATGCGCGGTCTCCCAGGCAGGGCGGGGCGGCGCGGCGGGCGGATGCAGGCAGGGCGCGCCAATGGGGCGCAATGGGGTATTCCATGGTCGTTTCTCTAAGCGGGGGCGGCCGAAACGGGTCGGCCGCGCCCGGGCCGGCGAAACAGCCTACAGTTCGCGCAGGACCGCGCGGACCGGGCTGGCATCGGCCTGGACCAGCGCCAACGGCAAGGCGATCAACTCGTAATCGCCTTCGGGCACGTCGTCGAGCACCAGGTTCTCCAGTACCCGCATGTCGTGCCGCAAGATCGTATGGTGGCTGTCCAGGGTCTTGCTGGAAGCGGGGTCGATGCTGGCGGTATCCAGACCGATCAGCATGACGCCGCGTTCAGCCAGCCATTCGATCGTCTGCGGCGCGTAGGCGGAGAAGTCGTCCGTCCACCATTCCTGGGCGGCATGCTTGGCGGTGCGCACCAGGACGCGAGGCGGCAGGTTTGCCGCCGCGTGGGCCAGGTGTTCGGGCGTGATGAGCGGGCCGCAGTCGATCGCGTGGATGACGCGACAGGGGCCGAGAAAGGGTTCCAGCGAGACCGCGCCGATGGCCGCGGCGCCGTTTTCGTAGTGCAGGGGGGCGTCGGCATGCGCGCCGATGTGCGGCGACATCGTGATCTCGCTCACATTGACCGGACAGCCGGGCGCGAGCGACCACTTCCATTGCTGGCGGTACGGCGTGTCGCCCGGAAAGACGGGCGAAGCCGTCGAGACGGGCGGGGAAATGTCCCACAGACGTTTCATGGCGGGCAAAGCGGGGTCGCGAGGGCCGGAATTAGGTTAAGCCTAAAGCAATATTGGCCGGTAGTCTAACGGAATTCTGGCGCCTGCCGCCGTCAGAGGCAGCCCAGCTCGGCCAGCGACACGGCCGTGCCGCCGGCCACGATCAGGTGATCCACCAGCCGGATGTCCACCAGCGCCAGCGCTTCCTTCAGGTGCCGGGTGAAGCCGTGGTCGGCGGCGCTGGGCGCCGCCACGCCGGACGGATGGTTGTGGGCGACGATCAGGGCGGCCGCGTGGTGCCGCAAGGCCTCGCGCACGACCTCCCGGGGGTAGACGGCGGCCTGCGACAGGGTGCCGCGCGCCAGTTCGCCGGTGGCGATCAGACGCAACTGCGCGTCCAGGTAGAGTGCGATGCAGTATTCCACCTGGCGATGCGCCAGGGCCGCCTTGCAATATTGTTTCACCCGGGCGGGATGGTTCATCGGGCTTTCCCGCGTGAGGTCCTCTTCGAGGGCCCGGCGGGCCAGTTCCAGCAGGGCGGCCAGGGTGCAGGCCTTGGCCGCCCCCAGCCCGGTGACGGTCATCAGCTCTTCGGGCGGCGTGCCAAGCAGGCCGCGCAGGCCCCCGAACCGATCCAGCAACTGGCGGCACAGATCGACCACATTCAGGCCCGGCACTCCCGTGCGCAGGGCGATGGCCAGCAGTTCCGCGTCCTGGATCGAGGCCGGCCCGTGGCGCATGAGGCGCTCTCGGGGACGCTCTTGTTTCGACAGCCGGGCGGACAATTTCATAAGAGGCTCTAAAATCAGGGTTTACTCAAATTCCATACGGTGGCAGATCGTGAGCATCGCCTCTAATGAAGTGAACGTTTTGGTCCGTCCGGATTCCTACCTGACGCTGCATTACCGGATCACGCTGGCCTCCGGGCCCGGCGAAGGTTCGGTGTTTGCCGACACCTTCGACGGCCGGCCCGGCACCCTGCAGATGGGCGGCGGCCAGTGGGCGCCCGGCCTGGAAGCGGCCTTGGTGGGCCGGGCGGAAGGCGAGAAGTTCAGCGTCACCATCGCGCCGGCCGACGCCTATGGCGACCGCAACCCCGAACTTATCCAGCGCGTGACGCGCGCCATGCTCGCCGAACACGCGGGCGCGGATGCCACGTTCGAACCCGGCGACCTGGTGGAATTCACCGCGCCCAACGGCGGACGCTATTCGGGCGTCCTCAAGGAAATCAACGACGACTCCGCGTTGTTCGATTTCAACCACCCGCTGGCTGGCATCAGCCTGAAGGTGGATGTGGCGCTGCTGGGGGTTCTTTGATGAGCCAGGTCGTCACCGCGTCCGACGCCGAAGTCCTGTTGGCGCAACCGCGCGGCTTCTGTGCCGGCGTGGATCGCGCCATCGACATCGTCGAGCGGGCCATCGAACTGCACGGCGCGCCCATCTACGTGCGCCACGAGATCGTCCACAACCGCTATGTCGTGGAAGACCTGCGCGCCAAGGGCGCCATCTTCATCGACGAGCTCGAGGACGCGCCGGCGGGCGCCATCGTGGTGTTTTCGGCGCACGGCGTGTCCAAGGCCGTGCGCGCCGAAGCGGAATCGCGCGGCCTGCAGGTGTTCGACGCCACCTGCCCCCTGGTCACCAAGGTGCATATCGAAGTCGCGCGCATGCGCGCCGCCGGCCGCGAGATCATCATGATCGGCCACAAGGGGCATCCCGAGGTCGAGGGCACCCTGGGCCAGGCGCAGGGCGGCATGTACCTCGTTGAAACCGTCGACGACGTGGCCAGCCTTGCGGTCACGGATCCCGAAAACCTGGCCTATGTGACGCAGACCACGCTGTCCGTGGACGACGCGGCCGCGGTGGCGCAGGCGCTCAAGGCGCGGTTTCCCAGCATCGCCGAACCCAAGAAAAGCGACATCTGCTATGCCACGCAGAACCGTCAGGACGCGGTCAAGGTCATGGCGCCCGAATGCGATCTGGTCCTGGTCGTGGGCAGTCCGAACAGCTCGAACTCCAATCGCCTGCGCGAAGTCGCCGAGCGCAAGGGCGTGGCGTCGTATCTCATCGATGGCGCGGACTCGATCGATCCGGCCTGGCTGGCCGGCCGCAAGCGCATCGGCGTGACCGCCGGCGCCTCCGCGCCCGAGGTCCTGGTGCAGCAGGTGATCTCGCGCGTCAAGGAACTGGGCGCCGTCTCGGTGCGCAAGATGCCCGGGCTCGAAGAGAACGTGGCGTTCCCGCTGCCCAAGGGCCTGTCGCGCAAGGCGGCCAAGACCGAATCGCTGGAATGAACAAGCGCCGCCCGGCTGGGCGGCGCCAGAAAAACACCGAGGAGACTCCATGCAGCTCTACAGCTACTTCCGCAGCTCGGCCGCGTACCGGGTGCGCATTGCCCTGAATCTCAAGGGCCTGCCGTACGACTATGTGCCCGTGCATCTGCTGAAGGACGGCGGCCAGCAACTCTCCGTCGACTACCGCAAGGTGAACCCGACTGCGCTGGTGCCCACCCTGGTCGATGGCGATGCCGTGATCGGCCAATCGCTGGCGATCATCGAATACCTGGAAGAAACGCATCCCGAGACGCCGCTGCTGCCGGCCGACGCCATCGGCCGCGCGCGGGTGCGCGACCTGGCGCTGGGCATTGCCTGCGACACGCATCCGCTGAACAACCTGCGCGTGCTGAAGTATCTGAAGCACACGCTGGGCGTGGACGAAGCCGCCAAGACCGCCTGGTACAAGCACTGGGTGCATCAGGGACTCGAGGCCCTGGAGGCCCAGTTGGCAAACTCCAGCGCCACCGGCAAGTTCTGCCATGGCGACACGCCCACCATCGCCGACCTGTGCCTGGTGCCGCAAGTGGCCAATGCGCAGCGTTTCGAGTGCGACCTTGCGGCCATGCCCAATGTGCTGCGCATCGATGCGGCGTGCCGGGCCCTGCCGGCGTTCGAAGCGGCCGCGCCGGGCAGGCAGCCCGACGCGGAGTGAGCCGAAGGGCGGATCAGCCGACCTGCACCGGCACGAAGATCTTGTCTTCGCCGCGCTGCACCAGCAGGGCAACGGTCTTGCCCGCCTTCGACAGTTCGGCCTTGACCTGGCCGATGTTGTGCACCGGTACGCCATTGAGCGACAGCAGCACGTCGCCGGGCTGAATGCCGGCCTTGGCGGCGGGGCCGACCGACCGCTCGATCAGCAGGCCTTCCGAGCCGGACGCCTGCTGTTCCTGCGGGCTCAGGGGGCGCAGCGCCAGGCCGAGCTGGCCGCGTTGCACTTCCTGGCCGTCCGCCGACGCTTCCGACTTGTCCTTGGGCATGCCGCCCAGCGTGGCGACGAGCTCCTTCTGCCCGCCATTGCGCCACACGTCCAGCTTGATCTTCTCGCCGGGGGCGGCCATGGTGATGGTCGAAGCCAGGTCACCCGATGACACGATGGTCTTGCCGTCGATCTTGCGCACCACGTCGCCCGGCTGCAAGCCGGCCTTGGCGGCCGCGCTGCCCTTCTCGACGCTGGACACCAGCGCGCCCGACGGCGAATCCAGCTTGAACGAATCGGCCAGGTCCTGGTTCACTTCCTGCACCGTCACGCCCAGGCGGGCATGCTGCACCTTGCCGTGCTCCAGGATCTGGTCCTTGATCTTGTAGGCCAGGTCGATGGGGATCGAGAACGACAGGCCCTGGAAGCCGCCGGTGCGGCTGTAGATCTGCGAGTTGATGCCCACCACTTCGCCGCGGTCATTGAACAGCGGACCGCCCGAGTTGCCGGGGTTCACGGCCACGTCGGTCTGGATGAAGGGGACGGAGGTGTCGTCCGGCAGCGAACGGCCCTTGGCGCTGACGATGCCCGCCGTGGCCGTGTTTTCCAGGCCGTAGGGCGAGCCGATGGCCAGCACCCATTCGCCCACCTGCAACCGGTTGACGTCGCCCACCTTCACCACCGGCAGGTTCTTCGCCTCGATCTTGATCACGGCGACGTCGGTCTGCGGATCGGCGCCCAGGACCTTGGCCTTGTACTCGCGGCGGTCGGTCATCTTCACGGTCACTTCCTTGGCGTCCTGGACCACGTGCGCATTGGTCAGGATGATGCCGTCCGGGCTGACGATAAAGCCCGAACCTTCGCCGCGCATGGGCACTTCACGGGCCGGCGCGCGGCCTTGGTAACCGGGGATCTGCCCGAAGAATTGCGCGAACGGATCGTCGCTGTCCTCGGCGGACACCTTGCGCGTGCCGCTCACGCTGATGTTGACGACGGCCGGGCCGAAATCGCGCGTGATCTGCGCGAAGTTGGGCGGCACGGATGCGCTGATCGGCTGGGAAACAGCGGCGGCGGCGGGGGCGTCGGCGGCCATCGAGACGCCGCCGGTCAGGGCGGTTGCGCCCGCACCGCCAATGGCGCCGGCGGCCAGCAGCGCCAGGACGAGGCGCGAGGGTTTGATTTGCGTGGTCTTCATGTCGGCTCCTGCGATCATGTTGGGAACATGGCGCTATCTTCGGGCCTGACACTTAGGTGAAACTTAAGCGGGAAAATCCACGCGGGCGCGCAGGCCATGGCCGGCGGGCGCGTCTTCAAGGGTGATGGTCGCGCCATGGCGGTCGGCGATGGTGCGTGCAATGGCCAGCCCCAGGCCGCTGCCATGCTCGGTGTTGCCCTCGGCGCGGTAGAACCGGTCGAACACGCGTTCCCGCTCATGGGCGGGGATGCCAGGCCCCTCATCGTCGATCAGCAGCGAAACCCGGTCCGGCTTGTGGTCCACGCGCATGCCGATGCGCCCGCCGGCAGGCGAGTGCTTGATTGCGTTGTCCAGCAGGTTGCGCACCAGCAGCACCAGCGCATCGCGATCGCCCTGCACCTGCGCATGCGCATTGTCCTCGAGTTCGATGTCGATCGACCTGGCGTTCGCCTGCGGCAGGGTTTCGGACAGGGCCTGGCGCAGTACGTCGGTCAGTTCCACGGGCGCGAGCGGTATCCGCTCCTGCGCGCCTTCCTGACGGGCCATCGACAGCAGTTGTTCGACCAGGCGCGTGGCGCGGTCGATGCCCGCCGTCAGGCGCTGTTCGGCAAGCTGGCGGGCATCGGGGGCGGCTGCGCGTTGCAGCGCCTGCATTTGCAGGCGCAAAGCTGCCAGCGGGGAGCGCAGTTCGTGCGCCGCGTCGCCCACGAACTGCTTCTGCTGCGCAAACGCGCCCCGCATGCGCTCGAGCAGCAGGTTCAGCTCCTGCACCAGCGGGCGGATCTCATCGGGCAGTCCTTGCACGCTCACGGGCGACAGGTCTTCGGGCTGGCGTGCGGCCAATTGCGCGCGCGCCCGCTTGACCGGGCGCAGCGACCAGCTCACGACGCACCAGATGATCAGCATCAGCAGCGGGGCCGCCGCGGCAATCGGCGCGACGGTGCGCAGCGCCAGGGCGCTTGCCATGTTCTTGCGCACGCGCATGTCCTGCGCGACCTGGATCACCTGGAAGGGCGTGGCCAGCGAATACACGCGATAGGTTTCGCCTTCGAGGCGGGCGTCGGAGAAACCCAGCACGATCTGGCTGGGCAGGCGAAGGCGAGAGCGCGAATTGAAGACGCGCAGGCCGTCCGGCGTCCAGATCTGGATGATGAGGTCGTCGGCGACCGGCGAGGCCGACCCGCGCGCGTGGGTCGGCCCGGTGCTGAGCAGGCCGTCGCCCGTGCCCAGCGACAGCGCCGTGCGTTGCAGCAGCGAATCGAAGATATCGTCGGCTTGCGCCAAGGTGCTGCGGTAGGCAATCGTGCCCTGCACCAGTGCGCCGACCGCGATTGCCGCCAACAGAAAGAAAAGCAGCCTGGCTCTCAGTGAGTAGCTAAGCGGAATGCTCATGCTTTGGGAATGACATAGCCGACGCCTCTGACGTTCTGGATCAGGTTCGGACCCAGTTTCTTGCGCAGGCCATGAATATAAACCTCAACCGCATTGCTGCTGATGCTGTCTTTCCAGCTATAGAGCTTTTCCTCGAGCTGGGCGCGCGAAAAAATCATGCCGGGGCGCGCGATCAGGGGCTCGAGCACGGCCCATTCGCGGGCGGTCAGCGCCACCGGCGCGCCATCGACCATGGCGGCATGGGACTGCGGGTCGATCGTGATGCCGTCGTGCTCGAAGATGGGTTCGGCCCGGCCCGCGCTGCGGCGGATCAGGGCGCGCATGCGGGCCAGCAGTTCGTCCACGTCATAGGGTTTGACGATGTAGTCGTCCGCACCCGCGTCCAGCCCGGCAATACGGTCGCTGACAGCGTCGCGCGCCGTGGCGATGAGCACCGGCGTGCGGTCCTTGCGCGCGCGCAGGTCGCGCAGCAGGGTCAGGCCATCGCGTTTGGGCAGGCCCAGGTCGAGCAGGACGAGGTCGTAGGGATCGGTGCGAAGCGCCGAATCGGCCGCGCTGCCGTCCTTCACCCAGTCGACGGCGTAGTGTTCCGCGCGCAGGCAGTCCAATACGCTTTCGCCGATCATGATGTCGTCTTCCACGAGAAGAATGCGCATGGTGGTTTCCGCAGGGGTGGTCCAGACGGTTGGACGCGCGGCGATCGGCGCGAGTTCCCCGCCTGCGGTGGTCCGCGGAAACGAAAAAAAGCAGCCCGAAGGCTGCTTTTTTGGAATTCTGGTGCCGGCAATAGGAGTCGAACCTACGACCTTCGCATTACGAATGCGCTGCTCTACCAACTGAGCTATGCCGGCAAGACCATTTGCTTTTGTTTCTGGACCAGGCCGGAAAGCGCTAAGCAAAACATCTTTTTCTTTCCCGGTTTGTTGCCTTTTTTGGGGCCCGATCTGGAAAGACCGAAATCATATCAGAATTTTTTGGCGATGGGCAAAGCGCGCCTGAAAAAAGTTGGAAAAATATCGGATTTGCATCCGCCAAAATTTTCGTTCATAATTTCGGTCTTGGCAGATCCCCGATAGCTCAGTCGGTAGAGCGACGGACTGTTAATCCGCAGGTCGCTGGTTCGAGCCCAGCTCGGGGAGCCAAAGAATTTTTGGGCCGCTCACGCAAGTGAGTGGCCCTTTTGGTTTTTGGGGTTTTTGCGCTTTTTACATGCACCCGCGCCTTTGCGCGGCATCATGGGATCGATCGGCATGAACGACGATGACGACAAGGGTGTCCAGGATCGCCGCAATGAGGGCGCGTCCGGCCAGAAGGCGGCCGCGCAGGACAAGCGAATCGGCGTCACGGTGATCTCCGGATTCCTGGGCAGCGGCAAGACCTCGCTCCTTAACCGCCTGCTGCAAGAACCGGCCTATGCCGATGCGGTGGTCATCGTCAACGAATACGGCGATGTCGGTGTCGACCATCATCTGGTGCGGCTCGCGCCCGACAGTGTGGTGCTGGTCGAGGGCGGCTGTCTGTGCTGCGTGGTCAGCGGGTCGGTGGTCGACACCTTGCGCGACCTTTTCATGCAGGCCCTCGGTCGCAAGATCAAGCCGTTCCGGCATGTGATCATCGAGACGAGCGGTCTGGCCGATCCCGCGCCCATCCTCTTCACCCTGAAACATGACAGGTTCCTTGCCGAACGGTACGCCTACCGGGGCGCGGTCGTCGTGGTGTCGGCTTCGCATGGCGCCGCGCAACTCGATGCGCAGCCCGAGGCGGCCCGGCAGCTAGCGCTTGCCGACATCGTAGTGATCAGCAAGTCCGACCTGGTCGATGCGGCGCAATTGCATGATGTCCAGGCGGCGGTGGCTGCGGTCAATCCTGGCGCGTGGCGCTGCGTGCAGCGTCCGGATGCGCCGCTGGCCGCCCCGCTGCGCGACGGCCCGGAGCTTCTTGCGCGGCGGGATGGGGCGGGCACGTCGCAATGGCTGCGCGCCTTTTCCACGCGCACCGCGGTGCGGCATGCGGACGTCAGCAGTTTTTCGGTCGAACTGGAGACCGCGCTGCGCCGGTCTGCGTTTCTTGCGGGAATTGCTCGTATCCAGGAGCGTTACGGGCAGGGTGTGCTTCGGATCAAGGGGCTGGTCTGCTTCGAAGGCGAACCGCTGCCTTGCGAGGTGCACGGGGTGCATGGCGAGCTCTACCCGCTGCGACCCTTGAGCGAGTGGCCGGATGATGAACGCGCCTCGCGGCTGGTGTTTATCGTGCGCGGACTGCCTGCGCCGGAAGTGGCTGCCGCCGTGCGCAGCGCGCTGGGTCAGTCGCCTGACTGATCCATTCCGAAGGACCCCGTTTCATTGGCCGATATTCCGTTGCTGATGCGCCGCTGAAATACGGTATAACCGGTACGGTCTGATGCACGTACCGAGACAATCATGGACCGTCTGAAAGCCATGCAGGTGTTCGTCGAGGTCGCCGACCGGGGTAGCCTGTCGGCGGCTGCCGTCCATCTGGACATGTCGCGCGCCATGGTGTCCCGCTACCTGGCCGAGATGGAGCAATGGGTAGGCGTGCGTCTGTTGCATCGCACCACCCGGCGCTTGAGCCTGACGCCGGCCGGTGCCGAAACCTTGCCCCGTTGCCGCCAGATGCTCGATATGGTCGGCGATCTGCACAGCGCCGTGGCCACTCCCGAAGACACGCCGCGCGGCCTGCTTCGCATCACCACGAGCATGTCGTTCGGCGCGCGTCTTCTGGCGCCCGCCGTGACGGACTACGTCAAGCGGCATCCGGGCACGTCGGTCGACCTGATGCTGGTCGAGCGTGCGGTCAATCTGGTGGAAGAGCGCGTCGACCTGGCAGTGCGCATCACGAACGACCTGGATCCCAACCTGATCGCCCGCAAGCTGGCGGTCTGCCGATCGGTCGTTTGCGCGTCGCCCGAGTACCTGGCGCGCGAGGGCGCGCCGGCGCGCATCGAAGACCTGTCGTTGCGCAACTGTCTCACCCATTCGTACTTCGGCAAAAGCCTGTGGCGTTTCGAGCGCGACGGCGAGCCGGTCGATGTGCCCGTAAGCGGAAGCATCAGTGCGAACGAGGTGTCGGTATTGTGCAGCGCCGCGGTGGAGGGCGCCGGCATTGCCATGCTGCCCACCTACTATGCGGCGCAATACATCGCGTCCGGCAAGCTGCAGGTGATTCTGCCCCAGTGCAAGCCGCCGGAACTCGGCATCTATGGCGTCTACGTCTCGCGTCGCCAGATGCCGCTGATTCTGCGGTCGATGCTGGATTTTCTGGTGGAGCGGCTTGGATCCGCGCCGTGGGACAAGCCGGCGGGCTAGGTTTCCCGGCTCGGCGCGGCTTGAGGGGGGAATATAAGGCGGTATAATTTGCCGCAGTTTTTGGCGTGTCTGGCCAGGCCGGGCGCTCGGGAAATTCCTTTGAAGGGTTTTGCTTTGAAGGCGGTTTCTTTGAAGGCGCATTGCGGCAGGTCCTTTCGCGCCAGCATTCGACCTTAGAAAAACCTAACAAACGTTCCGGCCTGGTGGCAGGCCGGCGCAATGCGGAGCCGGGCTCCGCCTGTGCGAGGGGGCGTGTCGGTCTTGCAGGCGGCGTTTTCCGCCGCGCCGCGGTGGCCGATGCCTGTTGGTTCTAGTCTTTGCGATCAATTCCCGCGGAATTGAATTGGCGCCGGAGGTTCCGGCGCGTTCCGCAGCCATATTGGCAATTCGCGTCAGCATTGCTGGCGCCAGCTTTTCCAGAATTTGCTCAGACGTTTGCCGCAGCAGCGCTGCCGCGGCAGGCGTTCTGCCTCACGGGCGTCGGCGCGGCAGGTTCGCGCGTGGCCGCTGCATGGGGCGGGCGCGTCGGTGAAACAGGAACCCAGTGATAATAAGTACGCAAACCAACATCGATTGTTGCGGCACCGCTCATGCGGTGGCCGCGGTGTTTGCGGATGGGTTGTATGCGCATGGGCGGCGGGATGACCCGCGCCTCGGGCAGGGCGGGGCGGTCCGAGGCGAACGCGGGATTTCTTTCGAAACTGAGCGCCCCTCGGGGGCTTGTGTTTTGTCGCATGGCGCTGCCGGCGGCATCGATGCTGGCCGCTGCTGCTGTCGCTGCGGTTGCCGCCGCGGTTGCCGCTTCATGGGCGTTCGCGCTGTGCGTGTTCTTGCTGTCCGCGTGCTCGCCACGCATCGACTCTGCGCCGGCGCAAATGAAAAAGGCCCGGCGAATCGCCAGGCCTTCATCAATTTGGTTGCGGGGGCAGGATTTGAACCTACGACCTTCGGGTTATGAGCCCGACGAGCTGCCAGACTGCTCCACCCCGCGTCTGAGAAAAGAATATTAACCCTATTTCCAACCTAGCGCAAGTTAGCCCCTTTTTGAATTTGGATGTCGATGAACGATAGCGAGGCAATACTCGTGCTGGAAACCGCGCTGCTTTGCGCGGTGCAGCCGATGCAGATTTCCGATATGCGCAAGCTGTTCGGGGATGATGAACAATTCGACCACGCCACGGTCCGCCGGCTCCTGGAGACGCTGCAGGGCAACTGGGCCGATGCCGGGCTGGAGCTCGTGCAGCTCGCCTCCGGCTGGCGTTTCCAAAGCCGTCCCGCCATGCAGCGTTACCTGGAGCGGTTGAGCCCCGAAAAGCCGCCCAAGTATTCGCGCGCGGTGATGGAAACCCTGGCCATCGTCGCGTGGCGCCAGCCCGTGACGCGCGGCGACATCGAAGACATTCGCGGCGTGACGGTTTCGTCGCAGATCGTGAAGGCGCTCGAGGACCGTGGCTGGATCGAAGTCATCGGCCACCGCGACGCGCCGGGGCGTCCGGCGCTGTTTGGCACGACGCGCCAGTTCCTGGATGATTTGGGATTGCGCGCGCTGGATGAGTTGCCGCCGCTGGAAACCGCCCACGCCGCCGCCGCGCTGGCAGGCCTGGATCTGGGCGAAGTGCAGCAGGTGCTGGGCGAGGCGCCGGCGCCGGGGCAGGGCGAGGCCGGCGAGCAGGACGATGTCGCCCCTGAATCAAGCGTTCCCGATCTCGAGGCGGCCGGGCAAGGCCCGGACGGCGAGCCGCAACCGGCCCTCCAGGACGGCGAAAATGCGCCTTCTGAGGCCCCGGGCGCGGAAAGCGGCGAAAACTTCTCCGTTGCGGAATTGTCTGTTTCGGAAGATGATGCCCCCATAGCTGCCATCGATAGCGTAGAATCGCTGCTTTCGCGCACAGAAGAAGGCGCGGATCCCGCAGACGAATTCACCGTCCGGGAGCAAGCCGAAGGCTTGTCCGATACGCCGCCCTCGTCCGATCTTCCTGACGACAGGGCTGGCAACGACATTTCCAATATGGCCGCCGATGCCTTTGAGGCAGGTGCTGCAGAGGAAAGAGTCGAGAACGCAAAACACGCGGAACCGACTGACCCGACTGACAAGACCGATACCGTGGCCCTTGGCGACGCCAGGCGTGAGCCCGTTCATGGTCTTGGCAATCCCGTTCAGCCTGACCCCGATACCGCAATCGCGGCCTCGGAAGAGGCGGACCCCGAGCGGTCCGGGTCGGGTCACGATTCGGCGTCCCCAGATGATGACGTGCCTGCTCCCGGCAGGCCTACCCAAGTTTGAAATTCGGAGCTGTCCCAGTGACAACGAATACAGCAATTCAGGACGACACCCCCCGCTCGGATGACGCCGTTGCCGGCGCGCAGCCGGAATCCTCCGCCACACGCGAACCGGCCGTCGAAGGCGATGCCGGCGCCCGCGGCCGCGGACGCAAGCTGAGGACGCCGTTCCGCCGCCGCCGGGGCGATGCCGCCGCCGAGCAGGCTCCCGGCGCCGAAGGGCAAGCCGCCGCGCCGGCAGCCCCGGCCGAGTCCGCGGACTCCCGTGGCGGTGAGCAGGAAGCCGAGCAGGCCCTGGCCTACCTGGACACGGCCGATCGCATGGAGCAGCGGCTGGGCAAGTACCTGAACAGCGAAGCGGTCATGCCCAAGCTGCACAAGGTGCTGGCCGATGCGGGCATCGGTTCGCGCCGCGAAATGGAAGAACTGATCGTCGCCGGCCGGGTGTCGGTCAACGGCGAGCCGGCGCATATCGGCCAGCGCGTCGGTCCGAACGATCAGGTGCGCGTCAATGGCAAGCCCATCATGCGCACGAACACCAAGAAGCCGCCGCGTGTGATCCTTTATCACAAGCCCGCCGGCGAAATCGTCAGTCACGACGACCCGGGCGGCCGCGCCAGCGTCTTCGCGCGCCTGCCCAAGCTGCGCACGGGCAAGTGGCTGTCGGTCGGTCGCCTGGACCTGAACACCGAGGGTCTGTTGATCTTCACGACCTCGGGCGACATGGCCAACCGGATCATGCATCCGCGCTACGGCACCGAGCGCGAATACGCGGTCCGCGTCTTGGGCGAGATGGATGAGGCGACGCGCCAGTCGCTGGTGGACGGCATCGAACTCGAAGACGGCCTGGCCGCGTTCGGTTCGCTGGACTACCTGGGCGGCGACGGCAGCAACCGCTGGTATCGCGTCACGCTGCAGGAGGGCCGCAATCGCGAAGTCCGCCGCATGTTCGAAGCGGTCGGCGTCACGGTCAGCCGCCTGATCCGCACCCGCTTCGGCGATGTGGTCCTGCCGCGCACGCTGCGCCGGGGCCGCTGGGACGAATTGGACGCTTCGCTGGTGACGGCGCTGATGGTCCAGCTGGGATTGTTGCGTGAAGACGACGACGCGTCGGGCAACCGCCGCCGCTCCAAGCAGCCGCAGTCGCACGACAGCGCTCTGCCTCCGGGCTTCGGCACGCTGGACCGCAATGGCATGAACGGCGCCCGTATCGGCCGCCGCGGCAAGCTGCAGGGCGGCGGGCCGGGCAGCGCGGGCCAGACGCTCGCGTGTCCGTCCGATCCCTTTGGTACGGGCCTGATGATCGCCGGCGGTTATGCCAACGGCCATCCCATTTCGGGCGAAGGCGGCCTGGGTAATCGCAAGGGCAAGGCCGGACCCCGCGCCGCGGGCGGCGGCAAGTCCGGTGGAAAGGCGGGCGGACGTCCCGGCGGCAAGCCGCGCGGCCCGCGCGCCGCGGCGAACGCGCCGGCTGGCAATGTGGTGTCCGCCAACGTGGCGGCTGGTAGCCCGGCCGAGGCTCCTGCCGGCGCAGGGCGCCGGCCCGGCGGTAAGTCGGGCGGCAAGCCCGCTGGTGGTAAGCCGGCGGGCGCGCGCGGCGGCAATGCTGGCCGCGGCGCCAAGCCGGCAGCGGGCGGCCGTGGCGGCAGCAAGGCCGAGGGCGCGCGCACGGGCGGCAACAAGGGACCGGGTGCGGGCGGCAAGCCGCGCACGCCGCGCGGCGGCGGTTCCTCCCGTGGCGAGGGATCGCAACGTGGCGACGACTGGCAGCCCCGCAGCGCTTCCGCGCACGAGTCCCGCCTGGGCGTCGTGGGCAGCGGCCGGGGGCGTCAGGGACGCTGATCCCTGTGGGGCGGCAGTGCAAACGCGCTGCCGCATCGGACGCATCCCCGTGGATGCGTCCCATATAAACGTAAGCCCGTGACGAATCAGGCGTTTTTCCAGTTTATCTGGTAAAATCAATGGTTTTCATGGCTTCGCGTCATTTGCTTTTTGCCGGATGCACGGGTTTTGCAGTGCGCTTTACCGCAAAAGGCACGTCGGCGGCGTTTCTGCCGGCCGGGCGCATCGCTGTTGTGCTGGCATGTTTGCCGGGCGCTGTATGCAGCAGTCTCCTTGGCGCGGCCGCAATCTGCGGGCGGCGCACAGGCTCCGCGGCACCCCGGACTTACGTCGGGTAGGCAGGGCGGCGCAAGCCAAAAATTAGGTCGCAATATAGGGCGCTGCCCAGCATTGCTCCTTACGTGCAGTAGGGAAGCGGCTGGGCTCTGTGCAATATCGGTGGGCTGGGCGTGCAGCCCATTTTTTTTGAGTATATGGCTGATTTATTCGCATTGACCGAAGAGGCTCTGGCTGGCATGGACGTCGAACTTGTCGACGTCGAGCGTGCCGCCCTGGGCCTTTTGCGCGTCACGATCGATCGGGTCGGCGGTGTGCGCATCGAAGACTGCGAGCAGGTTTCCCGCCAGTTGTCGCGGGTCTATGAGGTCGAGAACATCGACTACAAGCGGCTGGAAGTCGGTTCGCCGGGCGTGGACCGCCCGCTGCGCAATGAGGCTGAATTCCGCCGCTTCGCAGGTGAGCGCATCGAAATCAAGCTGCGCGAGGCATTGGACGGCCGCAAGGTCTTTTCGGGCACGCTGACCGTGCCGGAAGACGGCGCCGCAGCCTCCGACGCTGCAGGAATGCACAAGACCGTGTTCGGTCTCGAATTTGAGGCAAAAAAGAACGAAGTCCAGGTGTTGAACTTCACGGTCGATGACATCGAGCGTGCAAAACTGGATCCCGTTCTGGATTTCAAGGGCAAAAAGCGATGAGTCGCGAAATTCTTCTGTTGGTCGATGCCTTGGCGCGTGAAAAGAACGTCACGCGTGACGTCGTGTTCGGCGCTCTCGAAAGTGCGCTGGCCTCGGCCATGAAAAAGCGCTTCAAGGATGATGCGGACATTCGTGTTTCCATCGATAGGGAAACCGGTGACCACGAAGGCTTCCGCCGTTGGCTGGTCGTGCCCGACGAGGCTGGCCTGCAAGAGCCCGACAAGCAGGAAATGCTGTCGGACGCGGTCGAAATCGTTCCCGGCATCAAGGAAGGCGAGTACATCGAAGAGCCCCTCGAACCCATCGAGTTCGGCCGTATCGGCGCGCAGGCGGCCAAGCAGGCCATCCTGCAGAAGATCCGCGATGCCGAGCGCGAGCAGGTGCTGAACGACTTCCTGGACCGCGGTGAAACCATCGTGTCCGGAACGATCAAGCGCATGGACAAGGGCGACGCCATCGTCGAAACGGGCAAGATCGAAGCGCGCTTGCCGCGTTCCGAAATGATCCCCAAGGAAAACCTGCGGGTGGCCGACCGCGTGCGCGCCTTCGTGTTGCGCGTGGACCACGCCGCGCGTGGCCAGCAGGTGATTCTTTCGCGCACCTCGCCCGAATTTATCCGCCAGCTCTTCGAGAACGAAGTGCCCGAGATCGAACAAGGCCTCCTTGAGATCAAGGCTGCCGCCCGCGACGCCGGCGTGCGTGCGAAGATCGCCGTCGTGGCATACGATAAGCGTATCGATCCCATCGGGACGTGCGTGGGCATGCGCGGTTCGCGCGTGACCGCCGTGCGCAATGAACTCGGCGGCGAGCAGGTCGATATCGTGCTGTGGTCGGAAGACCCCGCGCAGTTCGTCATCGGCGCCCTGGCGCCGGCCAATGTCGAGTCCATCGTCGTCGACGAAGACAAGCACGCCATGGACGTCGTGGTGGACGAGGAAAACCTGCCCAAGGCGATTGGCGCCAAGGGCCAGAACGTGCGCCTGGCATCAGAACTGACCGGCTGGCAGATCAACATCATGACGCCGGAAGAAAGCCTGAACCGCCAGGAAGTCGAGCGTTCGGGCCTGCGCACCACGTTCATGAGCAAGCTGGACGTCGATGAGGAAGTCGCTGACATCCTGATCGATGAAGGTTTCACCGGTATCGAGGAAATCGCCTACGTTCCCATGCAGGAACTGCTGGAAATCGAGGCGTTTGACGAAGACACCATCAACGAGTTGCGCGCCCGTGCCCGCAATGCGCTGCTGACCGAGGCAATTGCCCAGGAAGAGCGCCTTGAGACCGCACAGGATTTGCTTGAACTCGAAGGCATGACGCCGGAACTGGCCGCCAAGCTGGCCGAGCGTCAAGTGCATACGCGTGATGATCTGGCCGAATTGGCCACGGACGAACTGGCGGAAATCGCCGGTCTGACCGAAGAGGAAGCCAGCGATCTCATCATGCGTGCCCGTGCCCATTGGTTCGACGAAGAATAACCATAAGGACACGGATCTGCGGTGGAGGAAGCCTTGCATCGTCCACCGCAAGTTCACGTTGTTTGTAATAGCTGCCTATAGGGAAGAGAGAGCCTAATGTCGAGTAATACCGTCGCCCAGTTCGCTACCGAGCTGAAAATGCCTGCCAATGTGCTGCTGGATCAGCTGCGCTCGGCTGGCGTTGACCTCAAATCGGTTGACGACTCCGTCACCGACAGCGACAAGGCGAAATTGCTCGAATCGCTGCGTCGCGCACACGGCGCAACCGAAGGCAAGAAGATCACGCTGACGCGCCGCCAGACTTCCGAGATCCGGCAGGCCGATGCCACGGGCCGCTCGCGCACGATCCAGGTCGAAGTGCGCAAAAAGCGCGTGTTCGTCAAGCGCGACCCGTCCGAACTCGCCCTGGAGCAGGCTGCCTCCGCCCGTCCCGAAGAAGACGTGGCGGCGGAAGCCGCGGCGCAGGTCTCGGCTCCGGCCGAGCCGGCAGCCCCGGAGGCGCCTGTCGCCGCCGAGTCCCGCGAAGCGGCACCTGTGACCGCCGAAGCGCCTGCTCCCGCAGTCGCGCCGGCCCAAGAGCCTGCCGTAGAGGCTGCTGCGCCGGTCGAAGCGCCCGCGGCAACCGAATCCGTCGCGGCCGAAGCGTCCGCCCCCGTCGAGGCCCAAGCGCCTGAAGTCCAGGCCCAGCCTGAACCCGAACCGACGCCGGCGCCTGCTCCTGCCGAGCCCGTGGCCGAAGAGGCCAAGCCCGAAATCAAGACTGAACCCACCGAGCCCAAGGCTGAAGAAGCCAAGCCGGAACCTGCTGTGCTAGCCAATAAGTCCGAAACATCTTCCTCCCAGGCCGCCGCGCCTGCCGCCCAGGCCCAGCCTGGCGCGAAGTCCGAACCCGTGAAGCCCGCAGCGAAGCCCGAGGCTGCCGCGCCGGTGGCCGCCCCCAGGGTCGGCAACCGCGCCGACAACCGTCGTGCTGGTCCGCCGCTCGCCGCATCCGCCGCGCCGGCCGCCCGTGACGAGGCCCGCCGGGCCGCCGAGGCCGAAGCCGCCGCGCTGCGTGAAATGCTGAACCGTCCCCGCAAGGTGCTGCGCGCGCCCGAGCCGGAGGCGCCTGCCGCCGCGCCGATCTCCGGCACGCTGCACAAGCCGGCAGGCAAGCCCGGCGCCGCGCCTGCGGCCAAGAAGGACGCCAAGCCGGCCGCTCCCGGCGCCAAGAAGACCATCAAGACCGCCGAAGTCGCTTCGACCTGGTCCGATGACTCCTCGCGCAAGAAGCCTGCCGACAAGCCGGCCGCGCCGGCCAGCCGTGACGGCTGGCGTGCGGGCGGCAAGGGCGGTGGCAAGTCCGGCGGCCGAGGCGGCCGCAACCAGCAGAACGATCGCCGCAACGAGCCGGCGCCGCAGGAATTCATCGCACGCGAAGTCCACGTGCCGGAAACCATCAGCGTGGCCGAGCTGGCCCACAAGATGTCCGTCAAGGCCGCTGAAGTCATCAAGCAACTGATGAAGCTTGGCCAGATGGTCACCATCAACCAGGTGCTGGACCAGGAAACGGCCATGATCGTGGTCGAGGAACTGGGCCACGTGGCCATCGCCGCCAAGCTGGACGATCCGGAAGCGTTCCTGGACGAATCCGCCACGCAATCCGAAGCCGAGCAGTTGCCGCGCGCGCCGGTCGTGACCGTCATGGGCCACGTCGACCACGGCAAGACCTCGCTGCTGGACTACATCCGCCGCGCCAAGGTCGCCGCGGGCGAAGCCGGCGGCATTACGCAGCACATCGGCGCCTATCATGTCCGCACCGAGCGCGGCATGGTGACCTTCCTTGACACCCCGGGCCACGAGGCGTTCACCGCCATGCGTGCCCGCGGCGCCAAGGCGACCGACATCGTGATCCTGGTGGTTGCCGCCGACGACGGCGTGATGCCGCAGACGCGCGAAGCCATCCACCATGCCAAGGCCGCGGGCGTGCCCATCGTCGTGGCCGTGACCAAGATCGACAAGCCCGCCGCCAACCCGGAACGCGTCAAGCAGGAACTGGTTGCCGAACAGGTCGTGCCGGAAGAATACGGCGGCGACGTGCCGTTCGTGGGCGTGTCCGCCAAGACCGGCCAGGGCATCGACGATCTCCTCGAAAACGTGCTGCTGCAAGCCGAAGTGCTGGAACTCAAGGCGCCGGAAGACGCGCCCGCCAAGGGCCTGGTCATCGAAGCCCGTCTGGACAAGGGCCGTGGCCCCGTCGCGACGATCCTGGTGCAGAGCGGCACGCTCAAGCGCGGCGACGTCGTGCTGGCCGGCGCAAGCTTTGGCCGCGTGCGCGCCATGCTGGACGAAAACGGCAAGCCGATTCAGTCGGCCGGCCCCTCGATCCCCGTCGAAATCCAGGGCCTGACCGAAGTGCCGGCCGCCGGCGACGAGCTGATGGCGCTGTCCGACGAGCGCAAGGCGCGCGAAATCGCGCTGTTCCGCCAGGGCAAGTTCCGCGACGTCAAGCTGGCACGCCAACAGGCCGCCAAGCTGGAATCGATGTTCGACAACCTGGGCGAAGGCACCCAGACCCTCACGCTCATCGTCAAGACCGATGTGCAGGGTTCGCAGGAAGCGCTGGTGCAGTCGCTGGTCAAGCTGTCCACCGACGAAGTCCGCGTCCAGGTCGTGCATGCGGCCGTGGGCGGCATCTCGGAAACCGACATCAACCTGGCCATCGCTTCGCACGCCGTCGTCATCGGCTTCAACGTGCGCGCCGACGCCAGCGCCAAGAAGCTGGCCGAGAACAACGGCATCGACGTGCGCTACTACAACATCATCTACGACGCCGTGGATGAGGTGAAGGCCGCCATGTCGGGCATGCTGGCGCCCGAGAAGAAGGAAGAAATCATCGGCCTGGTCGAGATCCGCGAGGTGTACAGCATCTCCCGCCTCGGCAACATCGCGGGTTGCATGGTGCTCGATGGCATCGTGCGGCGCGATTCCCAGGTCCGCCTGCTGCGCAACAACGTGGTTCACTGGACGGGGCATCTCGATTCCCTGCGCCGGTTCAAGGACGACGTCAAGGAAGTCAAGTCGGGCTTCGATTGCGGTCTGACGCTGCGCGGCAACAACGACATCCAGGTGGGCGACCAGCTGGAAGTCTTTGAAATCAAGGAAATCGCGCGCACGCTGTAAAGCAGGCGCCAGGCATTATTTCTAATGAGCCGTCACAAGTCCAAAGCCATTCCCGGCCGCAATTTGCGGCTGGCCGACCAGATCCAGAAGGATCTGGCCGGGATCATCCAGCGCGAAATCGACATGAGTCGCGCTGGACTGATCACGATCTCAGGTGTGGAACTGTCGACCGACTACGCGCATGCCAAGGTGTGGTTTACGGTTTTGGGCGCCGAGCCCGAAGCCGCCACCACCTTGCTGAACGAGAAGGCCGGCTGGCTGCATTCGCAGCTCTACAAGCTGTTGCACATTCACACCGTCCCCACTTTGCGCTTTTTCCACGACGAGCAAGTCGCCCGTGGCATCGAGATGTCGATCCTCATCGACCGCGCAAACCGCCCCGGCCCGCATTCGGGCGTTCCCGACGAGCCAGAAGACCAGTCCTGACCGGGCTGTCGTCACTGCTTCATTTTCCGGATTTCGACGATGGCTAAACGACGCGGGCTTGCGCTCGACGGTGTGCTGTTGCTCGACAAACCCGTGGGTTTGTCGAGCAATCACGCCTTGCAGCGCGCCAAACGCGCCATGGACGCGGCGAAAGCCGGCCATACCGGCACACTGGACCCTTTTGCCACCGGCCTGCTGGTGTGCTGCATGGGACGTGCGACCAAAATTTCCGGCGCGATGCTTGACGCCGACAAGGCGTATCGCGCTACGCTGCAATTTGGATCGGAAACCGATTCCGGCGACCTGACGGGCAACGTCACGGCGACCGCCGAACCGGGTTTCGTCGTCGAGGAACAGGCGCTGCGCGATGCGCTGTCACGTTTCTCGGGCACCATCGAGCAGATTCCGCCGATGTATTCCGCGCTCAAGCGCGACGGCAAGCCCCTGTACGAGTACGCGCGCGCCGGCATCGAGCTGGAACGGCCGCCGCGCCAGATCACGATTTACCGCATCGAGCTGTTGTCCCTGAGCGGGACGCAGGCAGAGATCGATGTGGCTTGCAGTAAAGGCACATACATCCGGACACTGGCCCAGGACATCGGGCGCGTGCTGGGCTGTTTCGCCCACCTGACGGCGCTGCGGCGCACGCACGTCGGGCCATTTTCTCTGGATCGCGCCGTTGAACTGGAAGCCTTGCAGGCCATGCCAGATCCCAAGCAGGCATTGCTTGCACTGAACGAATTGCCGGAGGGCTTGCTGCCCTCCACCCTGACCTTAAAGGACTCGCTATGACTCGCGCCTTGCGCAACGTCGCCATCATCGCCCACGTTGACCACGGTAAAACCACCCTGGTCGACCAGCTGCTGCGCCAATCCGGCACCTTCCGCGAAAACCAGGCGCTGACCGAACGGGTCATGGACTCGAACGACCTGGAAAAAGAACGCGGCATCACGATTCTGGCCAAGAACTGTGCCGTGGAATACGAAGGCACCCACATCAACATCGTCGACACCCCGGGACACGCGGACTTCGGCGGTGAAGTCGAACGCGTGCTGTCCATGGTCGACGGCGTGCTGCTGCTGGTGGATGCCGTCGAAGGCCCGATGCCGCAGACGATTTTCGTGACCCGCAAGGCGCTGGCCTTGGGCCTGAAGCCGATCGTCGTGGTCAACAAGGTCGACCGTCCCGGCGCTCGCCCGGACTTCGTCATCAACGCCACGTTCGACCTGTTCGACAAGCTGGGCGCCACCGACGAACAACTGGACTTCCCGGTGGTGTACGCCTCGGGCCTGTCGGGCTACGCTGGCCTGACGCCGGACGTGCGCGAAGGCGACATGCGTCCGCTGTTTGAAGCCATCCTGCAGCACGTGCCGCAGCGCGACGACGATCCCAATGGTCCGCTGCAGATGCAGATCATCTCGCTGGACTACAACAGCTACGTCGGCAAGATCGGCGTGGGCCGCATCAACCGTGGCCGCATGCGCCCGGGCATGGAAGTGGCCTACAAGTTCGGTCCCGAAGGCCAGGGCGGCCGCGGCCGCATCAACCAGGTCCTGAAGTTCCACGGCCTGGAGCGCGTCGTCGTGAACGAAGCCGAAGCCGGCGACATCGTGCTGATCAACGGCATCGAAGAACTGGGTATCGGTTGCACGGTGACCGACCCGGTCACCCAGGAGCCGCTGCCGATGCTGCGCATCGACGAGCCGACGCTGACCATGAACTTCATGGTGAACACCTCGCCGCTGGCCGGCCGCGAAGGCAAATTCGTCACCAGCCGCCAGCTTCGTGACCGCCTGGATCGCGAACTGAAGTCCAACGTGGCGCTGCGCGTGCGCGACACGGGCGACGACACCGTGTTCGAAGTGTCGGGCCGCGGTGAACTGCACCTGACCATCCTGCTGGAAACGATGCGTCGTGAAGGCTACGAACTGGCCGTGTCGCGTCCGCGCGTCGTGTTCAAGGAAGTCGACGGCGTGAAGTGCGAGCCGTTCGAGTCCCTGACCGTCGACGTGGAAGACGCCCACCAGGGCGGCGTCATGGAAGAGCTGGGCCGCCGCAAGGGCGACCTGCAGGACATGCAGCCGGACGGCCGTGGCCGTACCCGCCTGGAATACCTGATCCCGGCCCGCGGCCTGATCGGCTTCCAGAACGAATTCCTGACGCTGACGCGCGGCACGGGCCTGATGAGCCACATCTTCCACGAGTACGCGCCCATCAAGGAAGGCTCGATCGGCGAACGCCGCAACGGCGTGCTGATCAGCCAGGACAACGGCGACGCCGTGGCCTACGCGCTCTGGAAGCTGCAGGATCGCGGCCGCATGTTCGTCAATCCGGGCGATGCGCTGTACGAAGGCATGATCATCGGCATCCACAGCCGCGACAACGACCTGGTCGTGAACCCGATCAAGGGCAAGCAGTTGACCAACGTGCGCGCCTCGGGCACCGACGAGGCCGTGCGCCTGGTTCCGCCGATCCAGATGTCGCTGGAGTACGCTGTGGAATTCATCGACGACGACGAACTGGTGGAAATCACCCCGAAGTCGATCCGCCTGCGCAAGCGCTACCTGCTCGAAAACGAGCGCAAGCGCGCCGCGCGCGAAGCCGCGGTCTGAGCCTGATGGCGTCAGGCCGGGGACATCCCGGCCGACAGACAAAAAGCCGCGCATCCTTCAGGATGCGCGGCTTTTTCTTTTGAGGCGCGGCTTACGCGGCGCCGTGCTGGTGGCGATGCTCCTGCGTCAGCCCGCCATAGCCATAGGCGGCCGCGCGCGCATCGATGACGTGCACGTACGAGCACTCGTGCAGCTCGCCCAGGATGTCCTGGAATGCGCCGTAGATCGCCTTAATGAAGCGCGCCTTCTCGGCCTTGGTATTGGTTTCATCGGTCACGCTGATGTCCAGATGGAACGCGTTCCTGCCAAGCGCCGACAGGGGTTGGCCGCCGATGTACCACTGGTCGTGCGCAATGTGCTGGAGGGTGATCGCGATGACGGGCAGCTTCTTGCCCAGCACCGATTGGGTCAGACCGGCCACGGCATCGACGATGCGGCGGTTGATGGCGGGGTCCGGCGCGCCGGAGACGTGGATGACGATGTGCGGCATGAGGGGGCTCCTGGTTGAGTGGCACCCCGCCAGTCTAGGGACGCTGTTGACATCGGAAAAGCGGGATTTTACGATTTCATCCATCGACAAAACCGTTGGATAAATCATGCCGGGATTCGATCTGGACCAGCTGCGGACGCTGGTGGCGGTGCTGGATGCAGGCAGCCTGACGGCGGCCGCGCCCAAAGTGTTCCTGTCCCAGTCGTCAGTCAGCGAACAGATGCGCAAGCTGGAGGAACGCGCCGGCCAGCCGCTGCTGGTGCGCGGCAAGGCCGGCGTGCACGCCACGCCGGCGGGCGAGCGCCTGCTGGCGCACGCGCGCCGCATCCTGGCGCTGAGCGACGAAGCCTGGCGCGACCTGCGCGGCGTGGCGCTGCAGGGCGAACTGAGGCTGTGCATCACCGACTACTATCGGCCCGGCGACGTGGCGCGCATGTTGCGGCGCTTGAACGAGCAGTATCCGCGGGTGCGCCTGCACGTCACCATCATGAAAAGCGGGGCGATCGAGGCCGCCTATGAGCGCGGCGAAATCGACGTGGGCATTTCGATGGTCATCCAGGAGCGCGGGAGGACGCGTGGCCGGGCGCAAGGCGCGTTGCTGCGCCGCGAGCCGCTGCTGTGGATGGCGGCGCAAGGCGCGGCGGCTCCTACGGCCGATCCGCTGCCGCTGCTGGTGCTGCCGGAAACCTGCGCGCTGCGCCAATACGTGGAGCGGCTGCTGTCGCGGCGCGGCCAGGCGTATTCGGTGGCGCACGTGGCGTCAGGTGTGGCGGGGCTGCAGCTTGCCGTGGCGGCCGGCCTGGGCGTCGCCTGCCTGAACGAATCCGCGCTGGGGGCAGGGATGGCGAGGTTGCACGCGCCCGGCCTGCCGGCGCTGCCGTCAGTGGAATTCCGGCTGCTCGCCGCCCGCCCCGGCGAAAGCGAATTCGTGGGGCTGGCGCGCCAGGCCATCGTGACGGCGATGTCGTAGGCGCGTGGCTGGAGGCGGCGCGCAGGCGGGCGTTGAGCGACGTTCGCGCCCGCCGCGGCCAGGGCCGTTCAGGCGGGCATGGACGGGGCGTACTGTTCGTCCGACGTGACCCGTTCGTGGAATTCAACGACCTTGCGCACCACCTTGACCGGATCGTCTTCGATGATGAAAAGATCCAGGTCGTGCGCGGCGATCATGCCGTTTCCGAGCACCTGGTCGCCCAGCCATTCGGCCAGTCCCGACCAGTATTCGCTGCCGACCAGCACGATCGGGGCAGGCGGGACCTTGCCCGTCTGGATCAGCGTCAATGCTTCGAAGAGCTCGTCCAGGGTGCCGAATCCGCCCGGCATCGCCACATAGGCGAAGCTGTGCATGAAGAACGCCGCCTTCCGAGGAAAGAAGTATTCGAAGGACAGACTGATGGTCTGGTATTCGTTGTTGTGCGCTTCGTGAGGCAGGCTGATGTTCAACCCGACGCTCGTGCCTCCTGCTTCAAACGCGCCCTTGTTCGCGGCCTCCATGATGCCGGGGCCGCCGCCCGCGATGATGGCGAAACCGGCTTCGGCCAGGGCTGCGGAAATTGCGATGGTGGTTTCATAGTACGGAGAATTGCGGCTGACTCGTGCGCTGCCGAAAACGCTGACCGCGGGCCCGATGTGGGCGAGCTTGTCTGCCGCCGTCCGTATCTCTGACATAATCAGCGGAATTTGTTTGCCGGCGGGTGTATCCATATCTGCCTTTGTAACCATGAAAAAAACCTTATTACTGGTCGACGGTTCAAGTTACTTGTACCGCGCTTTCCACGCTATGCCTGATTTGCGCAACGCGCAAGGCGAACCTACGGGTGCGCTCTATGGCGTGGTCAATATGCTGCGCAAGCTTGTATCTGACCATAAGGCAGAGTATGCCGCATGTATTTTCGATGCTCGCGGCAAGACGTTCCGGGACGACCTGTACCCGGACTACAAATCGCACCGTCCCCCGATGCCCGAGGACCTGGCGGCCCAGATCGAGCCCATTCACCGCGCCGTGCGCGCGCTGGGCTGGCCGGTGCTGGCGATCGAAGGCGTCGAGGCGGATGACGTGATCGGCACGCTGGCGCAGCGCGCCGCCCAGCAAGACGTGCACACCATCGTCTCGACCGGCGACAAGGACCTGGCGCAACTCGTGAACAGCCACGTCACGCTGGTCAACACCATGAGCGGCGAAGTCCTGGACGAGGCCGGCGTCGTCAACAAGTTCGGCGTGCCGCCCGACCGTATCGTGGACTACCTCATGCTGGTGGGCGATACGGTGGACAATGTGCCCGGCGTCACCAAGGTGGGACCCAAGACGGCCGCCAAATGGATTACGGAATTCGGCTCGATCGACAAGCTGGTCGAAGGCGCCGACGGCATCAAGGGCGTGGCCGGCAACAACCTGCGCGAAGCCATTCCCAGGTTTCCGCTGACGCGCCAGTTGCTCACGGTCAAGTGCGATTGCGACCTGACCGGACACGTGGACAGCATGGATGACCTGGCGCCGCGTCCGCGCGACGACGCCACGCTCACCGAACTGTATGAACGCTACGGGTTCCGCACGTGGCTGCGCGACCTGACCGGCGATGCCGAGCGCGTGCCCACGGGCGATGCGCGCATCGCGCACGAAGCGCCGGCCGCGCCCGCCACCACCGATTACCGCATCATCTCCGACTGGACCGCCTTTGACGCGTGGATGACGGCGATGGGCGAGGCGTCGATCGTGGCCCTGGACACCGAGACGACGTCGCTGGACGAGATGCAGGCCCGGCTGGTGGGCCTGTCGATGTCGGTCGCGCCGGGCGTGGCCTGCTACATCCCGGTCGCGCACCGCGGTCCGGATGGCGCCGTCCAATTGCCCAAGGACGAGGTGCTGGCGCGGCTCAAGCCCTGGCTGGAAGACCCGGCGCGCGCCAAGCTGCTGCACCACGCCAAGTACGACACGCATGTGTTCGCCAATGAAGGCATCCGGCTGGCCGGCGTAGCCGAGGACACCATGCTGCAGGCGTACGTGCTGGAGTCCCATCGCGGCGTGGGCCTGAACGACCTGGCGCAACGCTACCTGGGCCGCAGCGGCGTTTCCTACGAAGACCTCTGCGGCAAGGGCGCCAAGCAGATCGGCTTTGACGAAGTGGCGGTGGACAAGGCGGGGCATTATGCCGCCGAGGACGCCGATTTCACGCTGCAACTGCACCAGGTGCTGCGTCCGATGGTCGCCGCCGATGCCGGGCTGGAACGCATCTATCGCCTGGAAATGCAGGTGTCGGCCGTGCTGACCACCATCGAGCGCAATGGGGTGAAGGTCGACGCCGCGGAACTGGGCCGCCAGAGCAACAAGCTCGGCCAGGAGATGCTGCAACTGGAACAGAAGGCCTACGAGCTTGCGGGCCAGCCGTTCAACCTGAATTCCCCCAAGCAACTGGGCGAGATCCTGTTCGGCCGCATGCAGCTTCCCGTGGTGCGCAAGACCGCCAGCGGCGCGCCGTCGACCGACGAGGAAGTGCTCAGCAAGCTGGCGCTGGACTATCCGCTGCCGCAGGTGCTGCTGGAATATCGCGGCCTGTCCAAGCTGAAGTCGACCTACACCGACAAGCTGCCGCGCATGATCAATCCGGCGACGGGCCGCGTGCATACGCACTATTCGCAGGCGGCCGTAATCACGGGGCGTCTTGCCTCGTCGGATCCGAACCTGCAGAACATCCCGGTCCGCACCGAGGCCGGCCGGCGCGTGCGCGAGGCGTTCATCGCCGAGCAAGGCATGCTGCTGTCGGCCGACTATTCGCAGATCGAGCTGCGCATCATGGCGCACGTGTCGGACGACGCCAACCTGCAACGCGCCTTCGCGGCCGGCGAGGACATCCACCGCGCCACCGCGTCCGAGGTGTTCGGCGTGCCGCTGGAAGGCGTCACCACGGAACAGCGTCGTGCCGCCAAGGCCATCAACTTCGGCCTGATCTACGGCATGGGGGTGTTCGGCCTGGCGTCCAACCTGGGCATCACGCGCGACGCCGCGCAGGCCTACATCGACCGCTACTTCGCGCGCTATCCGGGCGTGGCCATGTACATGGACAACACGCGGCGTCTCGCGCGCGAGCAGGGGTACGTGGAAACGGTCTTCGGGCGGCGGCTGCAGTTGCCGGAAATCCGGGGCGCTTCGGGCCCGCGCCGGCAAGGCGCCGAGCGGGCGGCCATCAATGCGCCCATGCAGGGCACCGCGGCCGACCTCATCAAGATGGCCATGGTGGCGGTGCAGGATTGGCTCGATGCCGAGAACCTGAAGACGCGCATGATCATGCAGGTGCACGATGAACTGGTGCTGGAAGCGCCTGACGACGAGCTGGAGGTGGTCAGGGAAGCCCTGCCGCGCCTGATGTGCAACGTGGCGACGCTGCGCGTGCCGCTCGTGGCCGAGGTGGGCGTCGGCAAGAACTGGGAGCAGGCGCACTAGGTCCGCACTGCGGGCCGGCCTGCCGCCCATTTGGGGCAGGGCAAGCCTGGGTCAGCGGGCCGCCGCGCCTGGTTCGCGCATGCCGATGGGCCGCCCTGGGGCGGCCCATTTCCGCTTTTCAGATTGCAACAATATAATGTTGCGCTTTCCCCGCCCTTTTTTCGCCCCCCCTCCATGTTGCTGCTCTGGGTCCTGCTTGCCACCATCACCGGCGGCCTGATTGCCGTCCTTATCGCGAGCTGGCTCGCGTACAAGGTTTTTGCCAAATACCTGCATCACATGGTGAGCCTGTCGGTGGGCGTGCTGCTGTCGGTGGCCCTGCTGCATCTACTGCCCGAGGCCTTCGAAACCGGCGTCGGCAATGCCCATGTGCTATTCGGGCTGATGCTGGCGTCGCTGATCGGCTTTTTCGTGCTGGAGAAGATCGCGCTGCTGCGCCACAGCCATCACCACGAAGGCGACGGCCATCACCACCACAAGGGGCACGACCGTCACGAGGCAGGGCGGGGCGGGGTGCTGATCCTGATCGGCAGTTCGCTGCACAACCTGTGTGATGGCGTCCTGATCGCCGCGGCGTTCCTGACGGATCCGCTGCTGGGCGTGTTGACCGCCGCATCGATCATCATCCACGAGGTGCCGCACAAGCTGGGCGATTTCGTGGTGCTGCTGAACGCCGGGCTGCGCCGCCGCCGCGCCTTCGCGCTGATACTCTTCACCAGCTTGTGTTCAGCGGTGGGCGGCATAATAGGGTACTTCGTGCTGCAGTTGGCGCAGGACTGGGTGCCGTACATTCTGGTGGTGGCCGCAAGCAGCTTCCTGTATATCTCGGTGGCTGACCTGATGCCGCAAATGCACGAGCGGGTATCCCTTTCCGATGCCGTTCCGCAACTGCTGCTGGTCGGAATCGGCGTGGCGCTGATCTACAGCGTCACGACCCTGATGCATCACGGGCACGAACATGGCGCGCATGAGGACCATGGCGCGCCCCATGCGGAGCACGGCCACTCGCACTAGCGCCGACGGGGCGGTGAGGGATGGCCGGTTTCGTCCACCCCTCAAAGGAGTTCTCCATGAGTTTTTCCGCCGCCGCCGGCAATGTCGCCGCCACCGTCATCCACACCGATACGCAGGGACTCGTCCACGGGGATTTCCAGCTTCCCGTGACGGACGGCCCGATCGACGCCTACTATGCCGCGCCGCAGGGCCAGCGTGATCTGCCGATCGTGCTGGTGATCCAGGAAATCTTCGGCGTCCACGAACACATCAAGGATCTCTGCCGCCGCCTTGCCAAGTCGGGCTATCTGGCGGTCGCTGCCAATCTTTACCAGCGCCAGGGCGACGCGTCGGCGTATACCGATATTCCCAAGCTCATTTCGGAACTGGTCAGCAAGGTGCCGGACGAACAGGTCTTCGGCGACCTGGACGCCAGCGTGGCATGGGCCGCGGCCAATGGCGGAGACCCGCGCCGTGTGGCCGTGACGGGCTTTTGCTGGGGCGGAAGGCTGACCTGGATGTACGCGGCGCACAATCCCGACGTGAAGGCCGGCGTGGCCTGGTACGGCAAGCTCAGCGTGGGCCATGGCCCCCTCATCAAGCGCGTGGCGTTCGACGTGGTCGACGAACTGCAGGGCCCCGTCCTGGGCCTTTACGGCGGCCGCGATGCCAGCATCCCGCTGTCCGACGTCGAAACCATGAAGGCCAAGCTGGCCGCCGGCAACGCCGCGGCAAAGCTGTCCGAGATTGTCGTCTACCCCGAGGCCGACCATGCTTTCCTGGCGGACTACCGCGCCAGCTACCATGCCGAAGCCGCCCAGGATGGCTGGAAGCGGATGCTGGAGTGGTTCAAGCGGTATTTGTGAGCCAGGCAGGGTGAGGCGGCCATGCTGAGCCAACAATCCTGAGCCTGACCCGTCCTGCCATAGGTTGACACCTACGGCACGGTATCCGTAGCAGGCTACGGACTGAACACCCGATGAACTTCATCGGGTGTTTTGCATTGTAGGGACAGGTGCGGTCGCTCGGTGTTGTAGATATCGACGGACTGCTTGACCATGAGCCGGGCTTGGGCCAGATCAGCGGGCCTGTGGAGCAACAACTCTCCCTTCAGGATGCCGTTGACCCGTTCTGCCAAGGCATTCTGGTAGCAGTCGTAGCCGTCAGTCATTGAGCAACGGATGCCGTGCCGCGCGTGCAGGCGCTGGTAGTACGTTGAGCAATACTGGATT